>NZ_JAKJSO010000022.1:0-106466 GCF_050337045.1 Photobacterium kagoshimensis
GCGTGTTGGGAGTTCGAATCTCTCCACCCCTGCCATCTTTAAGGCTCTAGCAGAAATGCTGGAGCCTTTTTCGTTTCTAGCGTTTAGTGCTCAAGCAGCGGATTCACCGATATCGAAAATCAGCGCGTGTTGGGCGTTCGGATCTCTCCACCCCTGCCATCTTTAAGGCGCTAGCAGAAATGCTGGAGCCTTTTTCGTTTCTAGCGTTTAGTGCTCAAGCAGCGGATTCACCGATATCGACAATCAGCGCGTGCTGGGTGTTCGAATCTCTCCACCCCTGCCATATTTAAGGCTCTAGCAGAAATGCTGGAGCCTTTTTCGTTTCTAGCGTCTAGTGCTCAAGCAGCGGATTCACCGATATCGACAATCAGCGCGTGCTGGGCGTTCGGATCTCTCCACCCCTGCCATCTTTAAGGCTCTAGCAGAAATGCTGGCGCCTTTTTTTAGGACTATTTCATCTTGTTGTTTTTTCTATTTGAGAGTAGGATTTGCATGTTGATGGGTTATCTAATCGATCACGGGTGATGGAGTTCCACCTTTAACCGCTCACACTGAGATAATGACTCCTACTATAGCTAGGATAGATCTATCTATGGTGGGGTGTTTGTCTATCATATTGTCTATCCTTAGAAATTCCTTAAGAGATAAATAGAGACAGTATGGCTCACCCTCTAAGTGCAAATCCTAAAATACTTATCCAGATCATTCGCTGGACACTTCTTATTACTCCAGTTGCAATTCTTGTTGGTTCATTGAATGCGTTCTTTTTGTGGATCCTCAGTACAGCCACAGCAACACGCGTTGATAACCCATGGCTTATTTATTTGTTACCACTAGCGGGTATTGTGATTGTCTATTGCTATCGAAATCTGGGTAAGAACTCAGAAGGTGGTAATAACCTGATCATGGATGAGATACACCAACCTGGGGCTGGTATTCCGACTCGAATGGGGCCTTTAGTACTTATTACTACTGTGATTACGCATTTATTTGGTGGCTCTGCTGGTCGCGAAGGGACTGCGGTTCAAATTGGTGGCGCAACAACGCACTGGCTAGCGCGTATCTTTAAACTTAATGAAGCGGATACGCGGTTGATTTTAATCGCAGGGGTAGCGGCGGGCTTTGGCGCCGTATTTGGTACACCGCTGACCGGCGCTATATTTGCGTTAGAAGTCTTAGCGATTGGGCGCTTGCGCTACGATGCCATCATTCCTGCCTTATTTGCTGCTATTCTAGCAGATCTCGTATGCTCTGCTCTGGGGGCCCACCACACGCATTATCGAATCGACTTTCTCGAAAACATCACTATTTTCGATCATGTGTTAAAAGTCGATGTTTGGCTAATGGTGAAGATTGTCTTTGCATCGATTGCTTTTGGTTTAGCCGGATATTTATTTGGTGAGTTAACCCATGCATTTAAAGATATTTTCAAAGCTACATTGAAAAACCCTTATGTCATTGTGGTAACGGGCGGCTTGATGGTGATTGGAATTACGCAGTGGATTGGTAACTATGACTATATCGGGTTAGGTGTTTACAGCACGCGAGAAGGCGGTGTCAGTATATTGAGTGCCTTCACCGACGGTGGGGCTGAATGGTATAGCTGGGCTCTAAAGTTATTGTTAACAGCAATTACCTTAGCGGCAGGTTACAAAGGGGGAGAAGTTACCCCGCTGTTTTTTGTCGGGGCGACATTAGGAAACACCATGGCTTGGGTAATGGGAGCGCCTGTTGATTTATTTGCTGCATTGGGCTTTTTAGCCGTTTTTGCTGCTGCGACCAATACACCTTTGGCTTGTACCATTATGGGGGTTGAGTTATTTGGCGCTGATCATATGTTGTATTTCGCTATTGCTTGTTATACCGCGTATTATTTTAGTGGTCATACTGGAATATATTCATCGCAACGTGTTGCTGTACCAAAACTTTTTGATGATGAAGGTGCACCTAAGATTACTCATAAGTTGGGTGAACTGAGAGAAACACATTCATCGCTACTGAAAGCGTTAGTGAAGAAATTTTCTAACTAAAAGATAAGGCTGCTTTTGCAGCCTTTCTTTTTCATGGTACTTAGCCCAAATTTATTGGTTTCGGCCTTGCTGCGCTTTCTTCCCTTCCCTATACTCCTTGCTGAAACTTGTCGGAGTGCCATTTGGCTGAGACCGCATTGCGGGATCCGTAGAACCTGATCAGGCTAATACCTGCGAAGGGAACAAGAGAAAATCTTCTGTTTAACGGTACTAATATATCCTTTCATCGCCGTTAAGCTATCAGATGATGCTGCACACCCTACGTGTACGCCTCTTGTTTATGCACCAATCCGCCAAGCAAATATCCCAACCACGGAACCGTAAGGATTTTGCTATGTCGATTCGCAAACAAGCGAGACTGGAAGCTAAACAATTTATAGATTCACTCACTGCCCAACCATACCCTAACTCTCAGAAGGTCTATGTCGAAGGTAGTCGCCCTGATATCCAAGTGCCCATGCGTGAAATTGCACTGGCAGATAGCTTAGTGGGTGGTACCAAAGATCAGCCTATCTTAGAACCTAATGAAGCGATTCGTGTTTACGACACTTCAGGTTTCTACACCGATCCTGAGCAAGATATTGATATCTACGCGGGATTACCAAAGGTGCGAGAGACTTGGATTGCTGAGCGTAATGATACAGAGCTGCTTGATGGTCTGAGTTCCGCTTACTCTAAAGAGCGCCTTGCTGATGACACATTGGATGATCTTCGTTTTGGTGAACGAGCACGTATTCGTCGTGCCAAAAAAGGGGCGTGTGTTACTCAGCTACACTATGCGCGCCAAGGTGTGATAACGCCTGAAATGGAATATATCGCAATACGCGAGAACATGGGGCGTGCAAAATACCGTGATGAGGTCTTGAATCATCAGCACCCAGGTATGAACTTTGGCGCTAATCTACCAGAAGAAATTTCCGCAGAATTTGTTCGAAAAGAAATTGCTGAAGGTCGAGCGATCATCCCTGCCAATATCAACCACCCTGAATCAGAGCCAATGATCATTGGCCGTAACTTCTTAGTCAAAGTGAACGCCAATATCGGTAACTCCTCAGTGAGTTCCTCCATTGAGGAGGAAGTTGAGAAGTTAGTGTGGTCGACCCGTTGGGGCGGCGATACTGTGATGGATTTATCGACAGGGCGTAATATCCACGAAACACGTGAGTGGATCATTCGCAATAGTCCAGTTCCGATCGGTACAGTACCTATGTACCAAGCACTTGAAAAAGTGAATGGCATCGCGGAAAACCTCACTTGGGACGTTTTCAGAGATACGTTACTAGAACAAGCGGAACAAGGGGTCGATTACTTTACTATCCACGCAGGAGTATTGCTGCGTTATGTGCCTATGACGGCAAAACGCGTGACTGGCATAGTGTCTCGTGGTGGTTCTATCATGGCGAAGTGGTGCTTGGCCCATCATGAAGAAAGCTTCTTGTACCTTCACTTTCGTGAGATCTGTGAGATTTGTGCCAAGTACGATATTTCACTCTCGTTAGGCGATGGGCTACGTCCTGGTTCTGTGGCCGATGCGAATGATGAAGCGCAATTTAGTGAGCTACGTACCCTGGGTGAATTAACGAAAGTAGCTTGGGAATACGATGTTCAGGTGATGATCGAAGGCCCAGGTCATGTGCCAATGCATATGATCAAAGAAAACATGGAAGAGCAACTCAAGCATTGCCATGAAGCCCCTTTCTATACGTTAGGCCCACTCACAACCGATATTGCCCCTGGTTACGATCACATTACTTCGGGGATTGGTGCCGCCATGATTGGTTGGTATGGCTGTGCCATGTTGTGCTACGTCACCCCAAAAGAGCACCTAGGCTTGCCGAATAAAGAAGACGTTAAAGTGGGTCTGATTACCTATAAGTTGTGTGCCCATGCGGCCGATCTTGCGAAGGGTCACCCTGGTGCGCAAGTCCGCGATAACGCCTTATCAAAAGCCCGTTTTGAATTCCGTTGGGAAGACCAATTTAATTTGAGTCTCGACCCTATCACCGCTCGTGCATACCACGATGAAACTTTGCCGCAAGAATCTGGCAAAGTTGCTCATTTCTGTTCTATGTGTGGCCCTAAGTTCTGCTCAATGAAGATCTCACAAGAAGTTCGAGATTACGCCAGCAATTTGGAAAAGAACGGCGATCTTGCCATTAAATTGCTTGATGACCCGCTTGAAGGCATGCGCCAAAAAGCAGATGAATTCCGTTCAACAGGAAGTGAACTATACCATCCCGTGAAAGAGGAAGATTAATGAGTGCAATCTGTTTACCTGAACGCTTAAAGCCATTGCTTACCCATATCGAGCCTTTGCTGGCTCAAGCCGTTCAATATCAATTGGGTGAAGCGGTAACTGTGACTGTTCAGCAATCTGATGTGGTAGACATGCGTGTTGACTCTCGCTCGCTCAGCGTGAGTTTTGCTCAAGCTGTTCCTACCGATATGGCACAGATAGAAAGTCATTTTGTGGTGTGTGATCAGTGGAGTGAGAGCGCGGATGTTGCAGCCATTCAACGCCTAGTTGCCGCTAACCCCGCTTTGATTGTGTGTGGTTTCCCTACTCAAGGTGGGGTGTTTGATATCTGGCACCATCATGGTGAAGCGCGAGCCGTGTACTGTCATCAGGCTGGTGATACAGAAGCTGTGCGTGCCATGTTATTGGCCGCGTTGGCGTTAGATTACCCGGTTGAAGATGCAGTGACCTTAGCGCGGGCATATGCACGCCATGTTCAGTTGCATGACGATAAGCAATGGCCACTAACACGTGAGGTTTTCCCTCGCCCAATGACGGCCAATCATCAAGAAGTCACGACATTAGGCTGGCAAAGTAAAGAGGTCGCGGTTGCCCCTTTTGCTGCAACGGATGCTGAACAGCTGGCGCTGTATCCAGTGGTGGACTCTGCTGAGTGGGTTGAACGCTTATTGGAGCTTGGCGTGAAAACCACACAGCTGAGGATTAAAGATCCTCAAGACCCTGCACTTGAAGCGCAAATTGCACAAATTATCGCGGCGGGTGATACCTATCAGGCGCAAGTGTTTGTGAATGATTACTGGCAGCTTGCGATTGATCATAAGGCGTATGGGGTTCACCTTGGTCAAGAAGATCTGGAGACTGCTGATCTCACTCAGATCCAGCAGGCAGGTTTGCGGTTAGGCCTTTCAACCCATGGCTATTATGAAATATTACGAGCGGCTGAGTTCTCGCCGAGTTATATCGCACTCGGTCATATTTTCCCTACCACCACCAAAGACATGCCATCGAAACCACAAGGACTGAGCCGATTAGCCCTATATCAACAACTCATAGGCCAAGATTTTCCGACTGTGGCCATTGGTGGGATTGATCTTTCTCGGGCAGGAGCTGTGTGGCGAACGGGCGTAAGCAGTGTCGCTGTCGTGCGTGCGGTGACGCAAGCGGCTGATACTGGCGTAGCGGTAGAGGCCTTTAATCAATTGTTGGTTCGATAATATGCTGACCGATCAAGAGTTTTTACGCTATAACCGCCAAATTATGTTGCCTGAAATCGGTGAAAACGGCCAGACGCGGTTAGCAAATGCGCATGTGTTGATGGTCGGTGCGGGTGGATTGGGATCATCGGCGGCATTGTATTTAGCGGGAGCTGGTATTAGTACCTTGGTGATCGCTGATGATGATGAGGTTGATAGCTCTAACCTTCAGCGCCAGATCATCTATCGCGATCGACATCAAGGGCTAAGCAAAGCGGCAATGGCTGCGGAACAGATACGCGCTTTGAACCCTCATATTCGAGTACGAGCAGTAAAAGCGCGCCTAGCTGATCAGCGTTTAGCAATGGAAGTGGAGCTGGCGGATGTAGTGCTTGATTGCTCTGATAACTTGCCAACACGTCATGCTGTGAATCAAGCGTGTTTTAAAGCCCGTAAAATCTTAATCGCAGGTGCAGCAATCCGATGGCAAGGTCAGTTGATGGCGTTTGATTTTCGTCATGGTTCAGGTCCTTGTTACCACTGCCTCTTTCCGTACGACCCAGAAGCAAAGTCCCCTGCGATGAACTGCAGTAATTCAGGTATTGCAGGCCCGGTTGTGGGGGTGATGGGGACCTTGCAAGCACTCGAGACCATTAAGGCGCTTACCGATGCGGGTCAGGTTGGTTTTGCCACTTTGCAGCAATTTGATGGGTTAACCATGACATGGCAAAAATTTAATGTCGCCCAGGATAAGTGTTGTCCTGTCTGTGGCACAGGAGAGAAACATGACAATCAATAACACCGAAATTCAGGTCTCAGTGAATGACAAGCCGATGACTTGCCCGTCAGCGCTGAGCCTATCAGCCCTGTTGGTGCTGCTTGATATGCCATTACAGGCCACGGCTGTGGCGGTCAATGAGGACATTGTGCCGCGCCACCAGTGGGATTCCACTTTACTCAGTAGTGGTGATCGTATTGCCCTATTTCAAGCGATTGCTGGAGGTTAATGATGTTAACTATTGCGGATAAAACATTTTCTTCACGCCTGTTCACAGGAACAGGTAAATATGCCAATAGCCAAACGATGGCAAAATCGATCATTGCGACCGAGTCTGAACTTGTGACGATGGCATTGAAGCGGGTCGATATTGATAACCGCGACGATGACATTCTCGCACCATTAGTCAAAGCGGGCGTGAATTTATTGCCTAATACCTCGGGTGCTAAAAATGCCAAAGAAGCCATTTTTGCGGCTAAGTTGGCGCGTGAAGCGTTAGGTACCAACTGGCTGAAATTAGAAATTCATCCAGACCCTAAATATTTAATGCCAGATCCGATTGAAACCTTAGCGGCCGCGGAAACCTTGGTGCGTGAAGGCTTTATCGTGTTGCCTTATTGCCATGCTGATCCTGTGTTGTGTAAGCGTTTAGAAGAAGTCGGTTGTGCCGCTGTGATGCCATTAGGTGCCCCTATTGGCTCAAATAAAGGCTTAGCATCTCGTGATTTCCTTGAAATCATCATCGACCAAGCGCGTGTACCTGTGATTGTCGATGCGGGAATTGGTGCGCCATCACACGCTGCCGAAGCGATGGAGATGGGGGCTGATGCGGTCTTGGTTAATACGGCGATTGCGGCGGCAGCGGATCCGATTGCGATGGGACGCGCGTTTAAATTAGCAGTAGAAAGTGGCCGTATGGCGTATGAAGCGGGTTTAGCGGGGACGGTGAATCATGCGATCGCCTCTAGTCCGTTAACGGCGTTTCTTGATCACAGCGCGTAGGGAAACATCATGAGCTATGTTGATGTGTGGAAGCAACTGAGTTGGGACGACGTTCGTCTTTCTATCTACAGTAAAACTGCGGCAGATGTTGAACGCGCATTGCGTAAAACGAAGCGCGATCTGGAAGATTTTAAAGCCTTAATCTCGCCTGCAGCTGAACCGTATTTAGAGCAAATGGCGCAGCAGTCGGCGGCGTTAACACGGAAACGCTTTGGTCATACGATGGCATTTTATGTGCCTTTGTATTTATCGAATCTATGCGCGAATGCTTGTACCTATTGTGGTTTTTCGATGGAAAACCGTATTAAGCGTCGTACGCTGAACACGGCTGAAATTGAACGTGAGTGTCAGGCTATTAAGGCGATGCATTTTGATAGCGTGCTATTAGTCACTGGCGAGCACGAACGTAAAGTGGGCATGGAATACTTTCGTGAAGCTCTGCCACCGATTAAACAGCAATTTAGTTATTTGGCGATGGAGGTGCAGCCGCTGGATCAGCATGAGTACGCGGAACTAAAAACCTTAGGGTTGGATGCGGTGATGGTGTACCAAGAAACCTACAGTGCCTCCACTTATGCGCAGCACCATCTTCGTGGCAATAAAATGGATTTTGAGTACCGCTTAGCAACGCCAGATCGATTGGCAAAAGCGGGCATCGATAAGATAGGGATTGGCGCCTTGATTGGGCTTGAAGAGTGGCGGACGGATTGCTTCTTTGTCGCCAATCACTTGGACTACCTTGAGCGGATGTACTGGCAAACCCGTTATTCTATTTCGTTTCCGCGGTTGCGCCCGTGTGAAGGGGGCTTACAACCGAAATCGGTGATGAATGATCGCCAACTGGTGCAGCTTATCTGTGCCTATCGTTTGTTTAACCCTGAAGTCGAGTTGTCGTTATCGACCCGAGAAGCACCTGATTTTCGTGATAATGTGCTGCCGCTGGGGATCACCAGTATGTCGGCGGGATCGAAAACCCAACCAGGAGGCTATGCCGATGATGAGCCTGAGCTTGAGCAGTTTGCGATCAGTGATGAGCGTTCGGTGGCGGCTGTTGCTGATGCCGTGAAGCGACATGGCTTTGAAGTGGTGTGGAAAGATTGGCATCACGCGTATTCAGGCTAGTACGCGGGAGCTTTTCGGCCTAGACAATAGAAAACGCCCGCTTGTTGATAGAAACAAGCGGGCGTTTTATTTGGTTAGGCGTGTATGTATTAGCGGTGGAGTGGTTTGGTTGCTTGTTCTAACCATGCTAAGTCATCGCCATCGAATGATGGGCTTAGTACGTCAAATACTGTTTGATGGTAGTTGTTTAACCAAGCCAGCTCGACATCGTTCATTAGGCTTAAATCGATCAAACGCTGATCGATAGGGGCGCGGGTCAGTGACTCAAACCCAAGCACTGTCATGTCGCCTTGGGTTGGTACTTCAACGACTAGCTCGAGGTTTTCAATACGAATACCAAAGGCATCGGCACGGTAGTAACCAGGTTCGTTTGATAACACCATACCCGCTAGTAGCGCCGTTGGGTTGTACACTTTCGCGATACGTTGTGGTCCTTCGTGAACACTCAAGAAGTGGCCCACACCATGGCCTGTACCGTGGTCGTAATCAAAACCATGCGCCCATAGGTGTTGGCGTGCCAGCGCATCCAATTGAGAACCGGTGGTGCCTTTCGGGAAGCGAGCGGATGCTAGCGCAATATGGCCTTTTAATACCAAGGTAAACGCGGTTTTGACGTCATCACTAGGCTGACCAATCGCTATGGTACGGGTGATATCTGTGGTGCCGTCTGGGTATTGGCCGCCTGAATCCACCAAGTACACATTGTCCATTTCCAAAACGCTTGGTTGCGGTTGGTTCTGGTGGTTGTAGTGACACATCGCCGCGTTACCGCCAGCGGCAGAAATGGTATCGAAGCTAACATCGGTACAGCTGCTGTCTTCAATGCGGAATTGCCATAAGCGATCTGACAATGTGCCTTCATCCAGCAGGTTGCCAGCTGCAACTTGACGGTCAACCCAAGCGAGGAATTTAGTGATCGCTACGCCATCACGGATATGACAGGCTTTCATGCCCGCGATTTCGGTTGGGTTTTTTGCCGCTTTGGGTAATAAGCAAGGATCGGCTGCATCAATCAATTCAGCGCCTGCTGCCAGTAGTACTTGGCTCGCCCATGCGTTGCTGGTGGCTGGATCGACCAATACCTTACGTGCGGTGAGAGCTTGCAAGCCCGCTTCCAGAGCTTCTGGTGCTTCAACACGTACGCCTTCGCCGACATGGGGGGCAAAGTCTTGCGGTAATCGGCTCGGGTCAATGTAGAAGTCGACACGTGCATCGGCATGGATAATCGCCGTTGATAGCAAGATTGGCAGGCTAGGGACGTCGCTACCGCGAACATTCAGCAGCCAAGCAATGCTATCGAGCTGAGTTAATAGTGCGGCTTCTGCACCTTGCTTCTTCAGTTCGGCAGCTATTAATGCACGTTTGTCTGTACTGTTCTGGCCGACAAAATCTAACCCCATTAGCTTAGCATTAGACAGTGTTGGCGCTGGGCGATCGTACCATAGGGTATCAATTGGGTTGGCATCAATGCTGATGATATTTAATTTATCAGCAAGGTTCTCGCAAGTACGCGCTAGCCATGCCGAGCTGTGCAAGCGAGCATCAACAGCAACGGTGCAGCCTGCAGTTAAGTTATCTTGTGCCCATGACATTGGCGGTTCGTCGATCAGGTGGCGATATTCAAATACATCGCCCGGTACTTGTTTGCGTACCTGAACCACGTAGCGACCATCAACAAAAACCGCGGCGTTATCTTGGGTGATAACAGCCATACCTGCTGATCCCGTAAATCCTGTCGCCCAGTGTAGGCGTTCGTTATGGGCGGGAATGTATTCACCGAGGTATTCGTCTTCATGAGGAATAAGCAAGGCGTCATACTGGTTTTCAGCCAGCCACTGACGGATCTGCTCCACACGTTGTGAGATAACTGCTTGCATGTTTGTTGTTCCTTAATGGTTGTCACCGTCCTTGCTGACGGAATAATCCTTAGCCTGCCAACATAATCACCGTGCATTATGCGAGGTAAGTCTAGCTACGGTAGCGCTTTTAACTGTTGGCTGCAATTCCACGGCAACGGCTGATGATCAAATTTTTGAGCCAAGCATGGCCTGGGTCGCTTTCTTGATGTTGATGCCAAAAAAGGGTGTAGGCCATGGCAGGAAGCTTGCAAGGTAGAGGCAGCACCACCAAGTTCAGCTGGGCGGCAATGTGGTTTGCAAAGTGGCTGGGGGCGGTAAACACCAAGTCGGTATGGGTACATAAACTCGCGGCGCTATTAAAGTCGGGGACGTACATCGCAATATCGCGATCGAGTCCGAGTTCTGCCAGTTTGTAATCAAGTAACCAGCGATCATCTCGGCCACAGCGCACTTGGATATGGCGTTGGCGTAAGTAATTATCTTGATCCCACTTTTGACTTAGCACAGGGTGACCTTTGCGAACAATGCAGCGTTGGGTGTCACGGCAAAGTTCTTGAAAGATAATCCCTTTGGGAGGCATGAGTGTCAGCATCGCATCTTTAGGGTTGAGGTCTTTACCTGTAATGCCAAAATCGATTTCTCCGCTATGCAGCTTATCGAAGGTATTGGGCTCCCATGCTTGAGTATCCAAAATAATGTTTGGTCCTTCGCTGAAAATATTCCCCAAAAATTGCGGTAGAAAGAGCGGGTAGGCGCTCTCAACTAAGGCCATGCGAAAATGACGATCGCTGGTGGCAGGGCTAAATTCAGGCGGTGCTGTAATGTGTTCAATATCGCGCAGTAACTGCTCTAAGCTAGGTTGCAGAGCACGTACTCGAGGAGTCGGTACTAAACCGTGGGCGCTACGCACAAAAAGAGGGTCGTTAAATTGCTCACGCAATCGCGTTAAGCTCTTGCTGACAGCGGATTGGCTCAGGTTTAAGCGCTTGGCAGCTTGAGTGACGCTACATTCTTCCATGAGAACATGCAGGCAAACCAATAGGTTTAAATCGAGGCGTGATAATTTGGTAAATGACACGGCAACCTCTTACTTTGTTGTGATATTCCCAAATGGAAAATCTAACCTGAATATAAACCATTTCAATTCATATCTCTAACCGCTTATAGTGCTGCCACTATCTACTAGGAAACCAACATGAAACCAGAATCAACTGCGGCAGGCACACGCCTTGTAGCCCTGATGGTGGTATTGGTGCTATTTAGCCCATTAGCCATCGACCTTTATTTACCTGCTTTGCCAGCCATGGCAGAGACGTTTGCGGTTGATACCACCCGTGTCCAAGACACAGTAACACTCTTCATGTTTAGCTTGGGTCTTGGCCAGTTATTGGCGGGACCATTAGCCGATCGTTACGGCCGTCGCCCGATCGCTCTTGGGGGGATCACTCTCTATGCCGTCAGTTCAGCAATGGCTTACATGGCGCAATCGCTTGATCTCTTATTGTTTGCCCGCTTAGCTCAAGGCTTTGGTGCCTGTGCTACTTCGGTTGCTGCTTTTGCTGCCGTGCGTGATAGCTTTGGCCCTGAACGTAGTGGTCGCATGATCAGTTACCTCAATGGTGCGATTTGTTTTATTCCGGCACTAGCACCGTTAATGGGCGCATGGTTAACCCATGAATTTGGCTGGCGTTCAAACTTTAGCTTCATGGTGGGTTTTGCCTTGGTGGCAGGTAGCTTGATTGCGGTTGGCTTTAAAGAGACCCGCCCAGTAGAAACCAATACATCTGGTTCTTTGATCAGCTTTGAGCGCTACATGTCAGTACTGCGTGAACCCGTATTTTTGTTCCATGCCATTTTGTGCATGCTCGCGATGGCGGTGATTTTGGCATATGTCACATCAGCACCGGTATGGCTAATGATGAACATGGGCTTAGACATGGGTCAGTTTACGTACTGGTTTGGTCTTAATGCGGTATTGAATATTGCGGCATGCATGGCTGCGCCTAAATTTATGGATCGCTTTGGTTCTCGCCAAACCCTGAATACCGGCCTAGTCATGCTTGTGATTTCAGGTGCGACCATGCTTGCACTTAGCGGGTTATTTGCAGCGTGGGCGTTTATGGTGCCGATCTTTATGTCATCAATTGGCTTTGCTTTTGTGCTGGGCTCGGCAGCAGGTAAAGCCCTTGCTCCGTTTGGCGACCGTGCGGGAACTGCTGCTGCATTATTGGGTTTATTCCAAATGAGTGGGGCGGGTTTGATGGTGAGTTTAATGCAGCGTTTAGATTTAACACCGCCAGTGCTGATGACGTTACAGATGTGGCTGGTGGTACCAGGCCTATTGATTTTATGGTCTAAGATAGGCCGAAAATGGCATGCTCCTTGTGCCGCGTAAGGGTGTTTAATCCTTTATAACTAGACGCTTGGCTCCTTAAAGGCGCAGGGTCTCGACAACCCTAATACTCTTTCGCCTGTCACCTGTGTGACAGGCTTTTTTATGCTCATTGATTAGGTGTTGTCAGCCATCGATTTTTGAGTGCTTTTCCCTTTTATCTGCTGAATCACTAAGCCGCACACAATCAAAACTAAACCCACTAAGGTTGATGGGTGGATTTCCTCGCCAATGATGGTGGCTAATAGCATCAGTGAAATAAACGGTGAAATGAAAATCAGATTACTGATCCTGGCGGTGTTTTGAGTGAGTTTTAGCGCACTGATCCAAAGCACAAAGGTAATCCCCATCTCAAATAAACCGACATAGCTTACCGCGAGCCATCCCTGCCATGGGATGGATGGCCATTCACCACTGTAGAGGCTGAGACTGATGGAAAAAGGCAGCGAGACTAAGAAGCCAAGTAACACCCCGAGTACAGGATCGGCTTGGTTTTTGGTATTAAGGATCCAATACATCGCCCAGAGCAGTGTTGATAATAAGGCCAAGGCCACCCCTGTAGGGCTATCAAACTGTAAGGCCAGCACATCCCCTTTAGTGGCAATCACGATGACACCTAAATACCCGAGGGCACAGGCAGCCCAGTCTTGCTTACGGATCTTTTGTCCCAGAAAAACGGCGGCCATCAAGGTCAGCGTTATTGCCCAACTGTAATTGAGGGGTTGTGCTTGTGACGCCGGGAGCAGCTCGTAGGCTTTAAATAACACCACGTAGTAAGCAAAGGGGTTGATTAAACCTAAGCATAAATAATAGAAGGGGCGGGCAGCGAAAGTTCGCCCGAGTAAGTGCAGCTTACCTTGCCAGTAAGCGATGCCTGTGAGGGCAACCGCTGAGACCACACTGGCTGCGACTACCATCTGAATCGGGGTGAAATAATCGAGAGTGATTTTAAAAGCCGTTGCCACTGTTGACCAGAGCAACACCGCGGCCATGCCATAGCCGAGGGCATAACGTTCGTTCATTGTCGTCCTTGTTTACGTTAGCGCATTATTCTTGTGGCACGAAGTTAATGCCAAGAAGGGATGAATGACAGTCTATGCGATTGTATTTCAGCCGACTAGAGGTGAAAACGTCAGGCTGTGATGCTTAGCGCACTCCATTTTATATTTCCTTTTAGGTTCACTTGGCACCGCAGGCGTATCAGGTGGCCACACTTTAAGTGCTGGACATTTATCCAGTATCCACTTAGCCTTAAATTCAGAAATTATTGGTATTCTTCAGGGTTAAACATCATGACTGAGTGGCTTAGCGGCGACTTGCTAGTAGCGGTTGCAGCCGCAACAGGGGCAACATTAGCCAGTGTCGTAACGGCACTGTGGTTGAATGGGAAACACAAACAGCAAATTGCACTGTGGCAACAGCAGCGCACTGCTGATCTGCGTTTAGCCGAAACGCGCGAGCAACAAATTCAACAGCAATTGGATGAACGTAGCCAAGAGCTGGATGAAACGGATGTCGATCGCGACCGTTTAAGTCATGAGTTACGCCAGATGCATGCACGTCTGGCAGCGGCATTGGAAAAAATGCGTCATTTCGAGGCGCTTAAAAATGAAAAGCAGTACCTGACTGAGCAACTTGAAAACGCCCGTGGTGCAAATGCGGGGCTAGAAGGGGATTTACGCGAGCAAGAAGCCCGTCATTTTGAAGAGCAAAAAGCCGCGGAAGAGAAAATAGCCTTACTGGAAAATGCCGAAGAGCGACTGCGCATTCAGTTTGAAAGCCTAGCCAATCGGATGTTTGAACAAAAGACGCGTACGGTTGATGAACAAAACAAGCAAAGTCTCGAAAGCATTCTTTATCCACTGCGAGCTCAATTAGAAGGCTTTAAAAAGCAGGTTAATGACAGTTTTAGTGCTGAAGCGCGTGAACGTCACACCTTGGTTCACGAAATTAATAACCTCAAGCAATTGAATGAGCAGATGGCGCAAGAAGCGGTCAACTTAACCCAAGCGCTAAAAGGTGACAACAAAGCGCAAGGTAATTGGGGCGAAGTCGTACTGGCGCGAGTGTTGAATGAGTCAGGGTTGCGCGAAGGGCATGAATACCAAACCCAGATCAGCCTCGAAAATGAAGACGGCAAGCGTTATCAGCCTGATGTGGTGGTGCATTTGCCGCAAGATAAAGATGTGGTCATTGATGCCAAAATGTCGCTGGTGGCCTACGAGCGTTACTTTAATGCTGAAACCATCGCTGAACGTGAATTGGCGATGAGTGAGCATACGGCGTCTATTCGAGGTCATATTCGCGGATTAAGCCGTAAGGATTACCATCAGCTACATGGTGTGCATAGTTTGGATTATGTTTTGATGTTTATTCCAGTGGAGCCCGCTTTTCAAGCCGCGATTGAAGCTGACCCATCTTTGATCCGTGATGCCATGGATCAAAATATCATGTTAGTGAGCCCAACTACCCTCTTGGTGGCATTGCGCACAATCAACAACTTATGGCGTAATGAGCGTCAAAACCACAATGCCAAAGAAATCGCCGAACGCGCCAGTAAACTGTACGACAAGCTGCGTTTGTTTGTTGCCGATATGGAAGGGGTTGGCGCGTCACTGGATAAAGCCAATCAGAGCTACCAAGGGGCGATGAATAAATTGTCGACGGGGCGGGGAAATGTGATCCGTCAGGCTGAGAGTTTTAAGTCACTAGGGGTAGAAGTGAAACGCGATATTAATCCAGTGCTTGCTGAAAAAGCACAGCCGTTAGATGATAGCAATATATTGCGGGATCCAACGAGCGCTCAGCAAAACGATACGCTTGCACCCGCACCACGCGCATTGTCGTAAATGAATTGCGACATAATTTTGAGCAAACAGCGACCATCAAGTAAACTAGGCCAGTTGTTTACACCACTATCAGCATGACGGAAATAGCATGACGGACACCACACAAGATACAACCCACTTTGGCTTCCGCACTGTCGCCAAGGAAGAAAAAGCCAACATGGTCGCAGAGGTTTTCCACTCGGTAGCCGCAAAATACGACATCATGAACGATATGATGTCGATGGGTATTCACCGTGTTTGGAAGCGCTTCACTATTGATTGCAGCGGCGTACGTCGAGGCCATCGCGTGCTAGACCTTGGTGGTGGTACTGGTGACTTAACAGCAAAATTCTCACGTATTGTCGGTGAGACAGGTCAGGTTGTTTTAGCTGACATCAACAACTCAATGTTGAAAGTTGGACGCAGTAAACTGCGCGATAGCGGCATTGTTGGTAACGTGGGTTATGTTCAAGCGAACGCCGAAGAGCTGCCATTTCCAGATGACTACTTTGATTGTATTACGATCAGCTTCTGCCTGCGTAATGTGACCGACAAAGATAAAGCGCTGCGCTCTATGTACCGCGTGCTAAAACCGGGCGGCCGTTTATTGGTGTTGGAGTTTTCTAAACCTGTGCTAGAGCCATTATCAAAAGTGTACGATGCGTACTCGTTCCACCTGTTACCAAAAATGGGTGAAATCATTGCGAATGACGCAGAAAGTTACCGTTATCTGGCAGAATCGATTCGCATGCACCCGAACCAAGAAACCTTGGAAGGGATGATGCAAGAAGCCGGTTTTGAGCAAACAAATTACTACAACCTCACGGGTGGTATTGTTGCGCTTCACCGTGGTTACAAGTTCTGAGGCCCCTATGCCAATTGATGTATTTGTTACCGGCGTGGTTGAAACCTCGCTCAATACACTACTGAACGACGATGCGGAATCGCAGCGTCGTTTAGCCCGTTTACGCGGCAAAGTCATTAGCGTGACCATTAATGAAATGGGTAAAACACTGTACTTTGTTTTTAGTCAGCAACTGGATGTATTGGGTGCGTTTGAAGGTGAAGTTGATTGCCAGCTTGCCTTGAATTTAAGTGTCTTACCTGAACTGCGCCAACAAGCGAACCTGACGCAGCTTATAAAAGCCGACAAGCTATCGTTGGACGGTGATATTCAACTGGCTCAGCAGTTCTCCTCTTTATTGAGCGGTTTAAAACCCGATGTTGAAGAGAAATTGTCACAGTATACCGGTGACGTGGTTGCGCACACCTTAGTTCAAGGTGCTAAAACAGGGTTAAGCTTTGTCCAGCGCGGCATTGCCCGCCGACAGCGTGATTTAGCGGAAGTGATCACCGAAGAGTGGAAACTGGCGCCGCAAGCGCTTGAAATCGCCCATTTTGCCGACCAAGTTGATGATGTGAAAACTGATGTGGCTCGTTTAGATGCACGCATTAACCAGCTGTTAGAGCGTTGCTAAGCCATGATGACTTACTCTGAATTAAAACGTCTGTACCAAATTATCGAAGTGAAACTTCGCTATGGTTTAGATGACTTCTTACCTGATGACCCGCGCGTTAAACTGCCGAAGCTGGCCCGAAAATCCCTGTTTTGGGTTAAGAATCAGCACGCAGATAAACCTTTGGGTGAGCGCTTACGCTTGGCGTTGCAAGAACTAGGGCCAGTGTGGATCAAGTTGGGTCAGATGATGTCGACCCGCCGTGACTTATTTCCACCGCATATCGCCGATCAACTCGCGCTATTGCAAGACCAAGTTGAACCGTTTGATGGCCGCTTAGCAAAGCAGCACATGGAAGAATCTTTGGGTGGGCCATTAGAGCAATGGTTTGATGATTTTGATGAGGTGCCATTGGCATCGGCGTCTATTGCCCAAGTGCATACTGCGGTATTAAAAGAAAATGGCCGTGAAGTGGTCCTGAAGGTGATCCGTCCGGACATCTTGCCTGTGATCCAAGCGGACATTAAATTAATGTACCGAATGGCAGGGATTGTGTCTAATATCCTGCCAGAAGCTCGTCGTTTACGCCCAACAGAAGTGGTGCGAGAGTACGAAAAAACCTTGCTCGATGAACTGAATTTGATGCGTGAAGCGGCCAACAGTATCCAGCTTCGTCGTAACTTCGATGACAGTGAAATGCTGTATGTGCCAGAAATGTTCACCGATTACAGTAGTGAACGATTGCTTGTGATGGAGCGCATCTATGGTATCCAAGTGTCGGATATCGAAGCGCTCAAAGCGAACGGCACCGATCTCAAGTTGCTATCAGAAAATGCGGTTACAGTCTTCTTTACCCAAGTTTTTCGTGATAGCTTCTTTCATGCCGACATGCACCCAGGGAATATTTTTGTCTCGTATGAACGACCAGAAAATCCACAGTGGATCGCATTAGATTGCGGTATTGTTGGCACGCTTAACCGTGAAGATAAGCGCTATTTGGCTGAAAACCTATTGGCCTTTTTCCATCGTGATTACCGCAAAGTAGCGGAATTACATGTCGACTCAGGCTGGGTACCGCCAGATACGAATGTCGACGAATTTGAAGTTGCGATTCGAACCGTATGTGAACCAATCTTTGAGAAGCCAATTTGTGAAATCTCATTTGGTCACGTACTGCTGAATTTATTTAATACCGCGCGCCGATTTAATATGGAAGTGCAGCCCCAGCTAGTATTGCTGCAGAAAACACTGCTGTATGTTGAAGGGCTAGGTCGTCAGTTATACCCACAATTAGATCTGTGGGATACTGCTAAACCTTTCCTTGAAGATTGGATGTCGCGTCAAGTTGGCCCGCAAGCCATCGTGGAAGCTGTAAAGAGTAAAGCACCATTTTGGGCTGAAAAATTACCCGAATTACCTGAATTACTTTACGACAGTTTGCGCCAAGGCAAAGCGATGAATCAGCGAATGGATAAACTCTATGACAATTTCATGGAGAGCCGTCGCAATCAAGGCCAAGCAAGATTCCATTTTGGCATTGGTGCAACTTTGGTTGTATGTTCTGCCATACTTTTTAGTAATCATGTTGAAACCTATCCGGCAGTCTCTGCTGCAATGGGCGTCACGTTTTGGTTACTAGGGTGGCGAGCTTGCCGCAAATAGCGGTGAGAGTGCGTTGCAATATTAACTTTACGGTTTTAACCACAAAGAGCTGAGGTATAACAAGCATGGGTGGTATCAGTATTTGGCAATTATTAATCATTGCACTGATCATTGTTCTTTTATTCGGAACCAAGAAACTTCGTACACTGGGTGGTGATTTAGGCTCAGCGGTGAAGGGTTTCAAAAAAGCGATCGGCGATGACGAGCAAGCTGCTGCTAAGAAAGACAACGACGCTGATTTCGATCAGAAGCAACTGTCTGAAAAAGAAGGTGAGCAAGTTCAATCTGGCCAGAAAGACCAAAAAGACAAAGAGCAGGTTTAATACGTGTTTGATATCGGGTTCTGGGAGTTAATACTGATCTCCGTTGTGGGATTAGTCGTACTGGGGCCGGAGCGTCTGCCAGTCGCGATACGTTCTGTTTCGCGTTGGGTAGGTGCTGCTCGTAATATGGCAAACTCGGTTAAGGATGAATTGTCTCAAGAATTAAAGATTCAAGAGTTACAAGAAAATCTGAAAAAAGCCGAGCAAATGGGGATGCAGGATTTATCGCCTGAACTGCGTGACTCTGTCGATGAGCTTAAAAAAGCCGCGTCAGATGTGCAGCGTCCTTATGCTGATAAAAAAAGCGAGCAATCCTCAGCCACGACTTCTCAAAAGCAGGAGTAGATTAGATCACTATGTCGACAGTCGAAGAGACGCAACCTCTCTTTAGCCATTTGCTAGAGTTGCGAAACAGACTATTGCGTTCGCTGCTGAGTGTGCTGGTGGTATTTCTGGGTTTAGTTTGGTTCGCCAATGACATCTATGCGTTTTTGTCGGCCCCTCTGGTAGAAAAACTACCGGAAGGCGCCAGCATGATAGCAACAGATGTGGCGTCTCCCTTCTTTACCCCGATAAAACTAACCTTAGTCGCCTCGGTGTTTGTTGCTGTGCCTATGATTTTGTACCAAGTCTGGGGCTTTATTGCGCCTGGTTTGTACAAGCATGAGCGTAAGCTGATCATGCCATTATTGTTCTCAAGCTCACTGCTGTTTTATTCAGGTGTGGCGTTTGCGTACTTTGTGGTATTTCCTTTGGTGTTTGGTTTCTTTACCAGCATTGCGCCTGAAGGGGTGCAAGTGGCAACGGACATCGCCAGTTATCTCGACTTTATCCTCGCGCTATTTATGGCATTTGGGATCGCGTTTGAGGTGCCTGTTGCGATTATTTTGCTTTGTTGGACAGGAGCTACCGATCCAGAGAGTTTACGCCAAAAGCGCCCATACATAGTTGTTGGGGCGTTTGTCGTTGGTATGATGCTGACACCACCAGACATTATTTCGCAAACACTGCTTGCAGTGCCAATGTGTATTTTGTTTGAGGTCGGTTTATTCTTTGCTCGCTTTTACGTCCGTAAGGATGATGAAGCGGAAGAAGAGTGATAATTGCGACAATGAAAAAACCGGCTTGTAGGCCGGTTTTTTGTTTTTAAGGAATCAAAAAGCAATGATAGATATTGGGGTAAACCTGACCAATGCACGGTTTGATAAAGATCGTGATGCCGTTATCACACGTGCGCAAGAGGCTGGTGTAACCGGCTTGATATTAACGGGCACCAGTATTGAAGAAAGTCAGCAGGCATGGCAAATGGCCACCCAATGGCCGAACTATTGTTTCAGTACCGCTGGTGTCCATCCCCACGATGCCAAGTCGGTTGATGACTTAACCTTACCCGTAATTCGCGCGTTAGCGGCCAAACCCGAAGTGGTGGCGATTGGTGAGTGTGGGCTGGATTTCAACCGTGATTTTTCACCGCGTCCCCAACAAGAAGCGGTGTTTGAAGCGCAACTTGCGCTTGCGGCAGAATTGAACATGCCTGTTTTTATGCACTGTCGCGATGCCCATCAGCGCTTTATTGATATCCTGACCCCATGGCGCGATAAATTACCAGCTGCAGTACTGCATTGCTTTACGGGGAGCGAGCAAGAGCTTAAAGCATGCCTTGAACTAGACCTGCATATTGGTATTACTGGTTGGGTATGCGACGAGCGTCGTGGCACTGAATTGCGCGAAATTGTCCGCTATATCCCAGACAATCGCTTAATGATTGAAACCGATTGCCCTTATTTATTGCCGCGAGACTATCGCCCAAAACCGAAGTCGAGCCGTAATGAACCCAAATTCTTACCGCACATTGCCACTGTGATAGCCGAGTGTCGAGATCAGCAAGCCGCTGATGTAATGATAAATTCCCGTGCTACAACCCAAGCATTTTTTGCGATCGATCCATGCTAAATTTATCGACAGTGGTATTATCGAACTAGATTGCGAATCAACCTATACAAGGAGTAGGCCGTGTCTGTATCTATTCAGGGCGCGTTTCCAGCACGCCGTATGCGCAGAATGCGTAAACATGACTTTAGCCGTCGTTTGATGGCTGAAAACCAGATCTCTGTTAACGATCTGATTTACCCAATGTTTGTTCTTATGGGTAAAAATCGTCGTGAAACGGTAGAGTCGATGCCGGGTATTGAGCGTCTATCGATTGATCTGATGCTGCAAGAAGCAGAGTACTTAGCGAAATTAGGTGTTCCAGCGATTGCCTTATTCCCCGTTGTTTCTCAAGATTTTAAGAGTGTATGTGCGGGCGAAGCCTACAACCCAGAAGGTTTGGTCCAGCGCGCGGTACGTCTGCTAAAAGAGCATGTGCCAGAGATGGGCGTGATCACGGATGTGGCATTAGACCCCTTCACGATCCACGGCCAAGACGGCATCATTGATGAAGACGGTTATGTGATCAATGACGTCACTACGGAAATCTTGATCAAGCAAGCATTGTCACACGCTGAAGCCGGTGCCGATGTTGTTGCACCATCAGATATGATGGATGGTCGCATTGGTGCTATTCGTGAAGCGTTGGAAGAAGCGGGTTATATTCATACTCAAATCATGGCGTACTCTGCGAAATATGCATCGAACTACTATGGCCCATTCCGTGATGCCGTCGGTTCATCGGGCAATCTAAAAGGTGGTGATAAGAAAACCTACCAAATGGATCCAGCCAACAGCGATGAAGCCTTGCACGAAGTGGCAATGGACATCAATGAAGGCGCGGACATGGTGATGGTGAAGCCGGGGATGCCATACCTTGATGTGGTTCGCCGTGTGAAAACCGAACTGAAAGTACCGACGTATGCGTACCAAGTGTCGGGTGAATATGCGATGCACATGGCGGCGATCCAAAATGGCTGGCTGAAAGAGCGTGAAACGGTCATGGAATCGCTAGTGTGCTTTAAGCGCGCGGGTGCGGATGGCATCTTGACTTACTTTGCCAAGAATGTGGCAGAGTGGTTAGCAGAAGATGCAGCAGCTCGCCATGCTGATGCACAAGCTATTAGTGCAGAAGAGTAACTGCTTTAGCGGATAGCAACGGCCTAATAAGCTAAATTGAAATACTAACGAGCGCTAAGTGGTCTTATCGCTCGTTTTTTTATGGCTTGACGTTACGGCTGATCGGGTTTTGTAGCGAGATCAGGGTCTCGGTAGATTGCACTTCATCAATTGCTTGTAGCTTATCAATTAGCACATGCTGTAATTCTTCAATCGATTTACACATCAGCTTAACAAAGATGTTATAGGCCCCTGTGGTGTAATAGGCTTCCACGACCTCATCGAGATCGTTCAGTTTTGCTAATGCTGAATGGTAATCACGAGCCGCATTCAAATTAATACCAATAAAACAGCACACATCGTAACCCAGCAATTTGGGGTTCACGATCACTTCCGTTCCCGTAATAATGGCGGCCGCACGCATTTTTTCGACCCGCACGTGCACAGTGGCAGGGCTAACGTTGAAACGTTTTGCCATTTCTGCGTATGGTGTACGGGCATCTGTCATTAAGGCATCTAAAATATCGCGGTCGAGGTCATCGATCCGTGGTAACGGGGTCATTGTTATTTACCTTTCCTTGGTTTATACCGATGCGCGCATCTTTTATACTGGCATCGGTTGGGTGTGATTGAAAAGCATCCTCATGCATTCTGCGGTAATGCGCGGGCAAAGGCTATAGCTAAAATACTTAACAATGAATAAAAGGATCACTGCAAAAATTATGCGCTTTCTTCTCTTGTTACTGTTTTCAGCAACCTTTTCCTCCTCTGCGGCCCCGCCTAAAACCTTAGTGATTCATTCGTATCACCAAGGACTTCGTTGGACCGATTCATTGCAAGCGGGTTTAGATGTCGCGACTAATTCAAACGATATTCCATTTAGTATTAGCTATATGGATAGTAAGCGTTATCAGTCGCCAGGGTATTTAAATGAATTGCTTGATGTGTACCGCACTAAATTAACCAAAGAAAAATACGATGCCATTGTGGTGACCGACGATCATGCGCTCTGGTTAGTTAACCAATTGGGCGAGTATGTCGGTGATACGCCTGTTGTTTTTGGTGGCATTAATAACTACACCCAAGAGAAAAGTAACCGTCTTCAGCGCGTTGCAGGGGTGCTTGAGTTGTCTCGTGTGGTTGAGAATATTAAGCTGGCCAAAAGTTTACAGCCTAACCTGAAGCGCTTATATATCTTGGTCGATCGCACTTATACCGGGCAGGAGTTGTGGCACGATATTGAAGAATATCAGCGTAATACCCCTAACCTCGATGTTGAGTTGATCAAGTCGCCTAATTATAAATTTGATGACATGCTGGATTTTGTCAGCGCCTTACCGTCTGACTCTGCGATCATCTTGCTCGTGTATTTTAAAGATGGCGATGGTCAGTTTCGATCCAGCAGAAAGTTTGTTAAGCAGCTAACGGAGAGGGCATCAGCCCCCGTTTATGTGATGTATAACTTCATGCTGCAATATGGCGCGACGGGCGGGGTGGTAACCAGTGGTTACGACTTGGGTACCATGATGGGTAAATTGCTCAATAGTGTCTTAGAGGGGGATATCGTCCATTACCCCGTGCTGCAGGCGAGTCCGAGTCAGTTGATGCTCAACTACCCGATGTTAGAGAAGTGGGGGATTGATGTTGATAACGACCAGGCATTATTGCTAAATCAGCCGCAGACTTGGTTTGAACGCCATAAGAAAGAACTCAAAACGATGCTGTTCACCATCTTAGTGATGGGGCCTGTCATTATCTTGTTAGCTTTGATGATCCGTCGCCAACAGAAAAGTGAACGTCAGTTGCAGCAGAGTCAGGCATTGTTTGAAGGCGTGTTTGATCAGAGCTTTCAGTACATTGCTATTTTAGAATCGCACGGCAGTTTAGTGTCAGCAAATTTAGCGCTGCAGCATTTACTTGGTCGTAGCATGATTAAATACGATCGACCGTTATGGCGTTGGGGCTGCTGGGATCAAGAGGGAGCATTGCAACTCAGCCAAGCCTTTCTGTTGGCACAAACTGACCAAATGTCTCGTTTTACGGCTGAACTGCAGAGCAGTGATGGTGATCGCTTGATATTGGACATCACCATCAAGAGCATGCCGTCGAATGACACTGAGTCTGGTCAAATGTTGTTGGAAGCGCGTGATATTACTGCCCGTAGCCAAATGGAAGATAAACTGCGCGACCGTGAGGTGAGCTATAGCCTGCTGTATGAACAACAACCTGTTATTTTACTGACCATAGATAGCCAAGCGCGTATTCAATCGGTGAATCAGTTTGCTGCCGATCTGCTGGGTTACGATAAACGCCAGTTGTTAGGCCACAAAGTGACAGATTTTTACTGTGATGATAGTGCGGGTCCTCAGCAGTTTATGGCGTCAGCGGTGCAAGAAAGCGATCAAAAAGTATGGCGTCGTCAATTGCAGTATTGCTGTGCCAACGGCGGTACTGTGTGGATCCGTGAAACAATTCGCCCTGCGCAATCAAAAAAACAGCTACTGATTGTAGGGGAAGATATTACCTCTACTCATCAATTAGAAGCCAAGCTGGAATACCAGGCGCGTCATGATTACCTGACCGATTTATTTAACCGATCTTACTTTGAACAGCAACTTGAGCGTGTCTTACTCGAAGCGCGTGACAAAGGTGCGCACCATGCCATGTTCTACATTGATTTAGACCAGTTTAAAGTGATCAATGATACCGCAGGGCATGAAGCGGGGGATGAAGCGCTCAAGCAAGTGGCACTTATGCTACAAAGCATCACACCGAGTAAAGCGACCTTAGCGCGTTTAGGGGGCGATGAGTTTGCGGTGATTTTGCGTCATTGCGATGCCGCAGATGCGGTGGCCTTTGGCAAAGAAATTCTTTTGTTACTCGATGAGGCCGAATTTTATTGGCAGAACACCCGCTTCAGCTTTAGCTGTTCGATTGGGGTTCGGTTGATCGATGAAACCGCAGGCTCACCACAGCAAGTGCATGCCCAAGCCGACACAGCCTGTTATGCCGCTAAAGACGAAGGGCGTAATCGCCTCCACCTATATCACCCTGATGACGAAGAGCTAAAACGACGTGAACTTGAAATGGAATACGTTAACCACATTCGTGATGCTCTGATTGAAAAACGGCTGGATCTGCATGCGCAGCAAATATCGCCTTTAAACGGTAGCAGTGGTAAGCACCACTATGAAATTCTGGTGCGGATGCGTAATAAAGATGGTTCTATGGTGTCGCCTGGGTTATTTATTCCTGCTGCTGAACGCTACAACCTGGCGCATTTGATTGACCGTTATGTGGTGCAAGAAGCCATTGCGTGGTTACAAGCGAACCCCAAAGCGATTGAACAATTAGAAATGTGTGCGATTAACTTATCGGGACAATCGATGGGTAATCGTGATTTTGTGGAATTTTTGATAGGGCTGATCCGTGATTCTGGGATCCCGACCAACAAGCTGTGCTTAGAAATTACCGAAACCGCAGCGATAGGTAATATGAGTGAGGCGATTCAACTCTTTACCCAATTAAAATCGTTAGGTTGCTTAATCTCATTGGATGACTTTGGCTCTGGTTTATCATCGTTTGGCTATTTGAAGCGAATGCCGGTCGATATTATTAAAATTGATGGCATGTTTGTGCGTGACATTGCGGAAGATGAGATGGACTTCGCGATGGTAAAAGCCATCAATGAGCTGGCTAAGAAAATGGGTAAAAAAACGGTCGCTGAGTTTGTGGAAAGTGAAGCGATTTTGACGAAGCTACAAGATCTTGGGGTTGATTATGCGCAGGGCTATTTATTTGGTAAACCGCAGCCGCTGGCGAAACTGGTGGCAGAGTTGAGCCAAGACCAAGATGCAGTGGTATAATCCCGCCCCTTATTCTGATTAGCCGCATTTACCGGAGTATTTTGTGCAATTAGCTTTAATCTGTGAAGCCCCACAACGTCAGGGCGAGCTAGACCAATTAGCGCAACGCTGGGGCCTTAGCCATACTGATAGCAGCGAGTTTGCGTTGGTACTTACTGAAGAACGTCTTGAGCTGCGTAAGCTCGATGAACCTAAGCTGGGCGCTGTGTATGTTGACCTTGCGGGTGGCGCGGCTTCTCATCGACGTAAGTTTGGTGGCGGTCGTGGTCAAGCGATAGCGAAAGCCGTTGGCCTAAAAGGCGGTGTGATGCCTAAGGTACTCGATGGTACTGCTGGGTTAGGCCGTGACGCGTTTGTGCTGGCAAGCCTAGGCTGTAAAGTGCAGATGGTAGAGCGCCACCCTGTTGTGGCTGCATTGCTGGACGATGGACTCACACGCGCTAAACAAGATGCGGAAATTGGCGGTTGGGTCACTGAACGACTAAGCCTGCTGCATGCATCCAGTCAACAAGCCTTAATGGATTTAGCGGATAACGCCGATTTTGAAGCGCCCGATGTGGTGTATCTCGATCCTATGTATCCACATAAGAAGAAGTCGGCACTGGTCAAAAAAGAGATGCGGGTGTTTCAGTCGCTAGTGGGGGCGGATCTTGATGCCGATGGACTATTAGCGCCAGCGCTGGCATTAGCGACTAAGCGAGTTGTGGTTAAACGTCCCGATTATGCTGAGTTTTTAGATTTGGTGAAGCCTTCTACTGCGATTGAAACCAAAAAGAATCGATTTGATGTGTATGTAAAAGCGGCAATGAAATAAACCAACTGCGCATCATAAGACAAGAATAAGCCACGCGCAGACGTTGGTGTTGTTTACGGCGAGTCAGTCGCTTTTGCTTGGAGAGTAGTCAATGGCAAAATCATTATGTAAGTACCGTCGTGTCGAAATTGCGGATAAGATTGCCATTATTAGCAAGATTGTCAGTGAACCTAACTATATGTGTTCGAGCTGCGCGCGTGTTGCCAGCGATAAAGTGTATTTGTGTAAACCCAGCGCTTTAGTCTCTCAGACTCGTTTAGCCAAGGTTCAATCAGCCGCGAGTATGAGCACCACAGTGCCAGAAATGACGGTATTAACCGAGTCACAGCCGGAACAAGATTTGGGTAAGAAGGTGACTAAGCTGGCGAAGAAAAAAGCCAAGCGGTTAAAACAAGCTGCCAAAGCGGTAAAGCGTTATAACCGAGCCGTGAAGAAGGCACAGCAAAAAGAAGAGGGTGACGCATAGGCGTTAATCATACTTCAGCCATCAATCAACAATAAAAAAGCCTCCGATAATGGAGGCTTTTTTATGTCTGAATCATGCTTCTTTTACAAGCACAGCGGTCATCACACAAGTGATCACTGAAACAATGATGCCTGAAACAAGTAGCCACGCGAACATATCCATTTCGGTTATCCATTTGTAAGCAAAGTAGAACTACCATTGAATAACGTTTACAAAACGCTATCAATGGGATGGATATAAGATGAAATGACTATTAACAATTGGATACAATTATATGAATTAAGCAACATATACTATTGGTTTTTGGTATAAAAAAAGCACTCCGAAGAGTGCTTTATGTTATTTGCTAATAGTTTTAAATTTTAGCAGGAAGCGCTAATGTTAGCGCCTGACGAGAAACGGATGCCGCGCCTTGTTCGTCATTGAGTTTTTCGAGTACTTTGACGAGGTGCGCGTAATCTGTCACATCAGGACGAATAGCAATAGCTTGCTCAAAGTGGCTCTTTGCCTCTTCCCACTTTTCATCACGCATAAACAACTGTGCCAGCGCACTGTGCGTCACTGGGTTGTTGCTGTCGTAGCGTAATAAATCTTGCAGGCGAACAATCGCAGGGTGATTGTCGGGCAGATTTAGCTCAGCCACTAGACCAATTAAGGTGTCGTTGCTTTGCTTTTTCAATGAATCACGCAGTACAGTGTAGGCTTCGCTATCGGCTTTCTTGATGATCATCTGGCGGACGAAACAAGCGACTAACTCTGGGCGTTGTTTGTCTTTTCGGCTTAGACCGTTCCAGTGACCCATTAGGCCATCACTACCGCTATGCTGAGCTATGTGTTCCATCAAACCACATTCAGCTTTCTGAGCCAGTATTACAGCTTCTTCAGCCGTAATAACGTGTTGTTTCTCAAGCTGAGGTAATAGCGCCAGTAGTGGCTTCCAGTCTTCGAGGTGAATATAGCACTCTTTTAACAGGCCTAGCATGATCGGGTTGCGACCGTGGTTTTGTTTGATATCACACAGTGTTGCGAGTGCTTGCTCAAACTCTTTTTGGCGTAATTGCAGCTTGGCACGGGTCAGTGCAACCGCAAGATTTTGGCCATCAATATCCGATGCTAAACGCAGGTAATCATCACGCTGTTCAGTATCGCCTTGACCTTGTGCCGCTTCTGCTGCTGCTAAGTAGTTCAGCATCGGGGTGTCGCTATGCTTGGCGGCTTTAACCACGAGTTTTTCAGCTTGCTTCCAGTCACCTTCAATCACTTTCATCAAGCCATTGGCCGTGAGCGTACGTGCTTTACGCGCTTTACGACCCGCAAACCAACCCCGAGTTGAGCTGCTTAATGAGAATAGACGTTTGAGGATGTTTTCGATAAGAAAGAAGATTCCCAGCAATACCACCACACATAAAATAAGCGTAGTAACACTCATCTCAATGGTTTGGTTAGCTGCAGAGATCAGGACGTAACCTTGATTCCCCGCTAGCATCGGGCCCACTACGACACCAGCAATCAGCGCCGCTACCAGTAGTAACAGTTTGATCATGCTGGATTCTCCTCAGTGCTGATTGGTTTTACTTGATGGCGTAGACGCTCGCTGATCAAGTCGGTGATTAACGGCTGAGATTGCAGACGGGTTGGGTAGCTCGCTTCAATGCTTTCACCTGCTAGTTGATCCAAGGTTTTGATGAAGCTTTGCGTGGCGGGTGCATCTTGGTTGTAGAACTGCTGTGCCCAGTCTTTCGCCATGGTCAGTGATTTGCTGTAGAGCTCACCTTCTTCGCGGTACACCGCTTTAATCGCCGTTTCTAACTTCGACTTAATGTTTTCTTGTAAGTAGAAATCTTGCTTAGGCGAAAGCAAAGGGATCACGCTGCCATCTCGTTTACGGTAGGTAATGAAATGATCGCTGAAATTCTGTAGCGAGGTCATTAAATTGGTTTTCCAGTCGTCGACAGAGGTACTGACGGCTGCTTCTTCAACTGCTTCCGCTTCTGGCATGATAGCGTTAGCGAGAGGTAAGTGCGTAACTTGTTCTTGCAGGCTGGTTAAGCGAAGCACTAAACCATCACGGTCGATACGGGCGACAGATTTAAGCGCGGTAATATCGGTGTTCATCGCTTTACGTACCGGTGTCAGGCTTGGATCGTTCAATTCTGCGATACGGTTATCAGCCGACTCCAGTAATACCGTTGCGCTTACCACATCATGCTCAAGCCATAATTTACGACCCGCCATTTTCACTAGGTAATCTGCTTCAGCCAGTAGCCAGTCGTTTGGACGGCGGCCTTTCATTTCAGCTAAAGCCAATTGTAGGCCTTGGATCGATTGTTCTTGCTGGGAGATGGAGACTTCGGTGCCGTGTAAACTTTGCTCTACTTTACCTAAGGTTTCTTGTTGGCTCTCAGCCAGCGTCGCCTTCATGCTAGTCAGTTGCTGTTGTAGGGCGGCAACTTGCGCATTTTGGGTTTGGGTTTGTTGGTGGCCGTGGTAGTAAAGGCCTGCACCAAGGGCGATGACGAGGGCGATGGCAACCGCACCTGTTTTGCTGCCGCTTTTCTTCTCGGTGGTTACTGCTGGTTGTGGTGCGGGTTTATCAGCGGCAGGGGCTGATTGAGTTGTGCTGGTCGCCGCCTTTTTTTCAGCGTCTTTTTGTGCTGAGGTTTGTGGCTTACTGGCGTTAGCGCTCGCTTGTCCTTGCTTATTGGTTGGCTTAGCATTTGCTGCGCCATTTTCTGCAGGGGTGTCGTTATTGGTTTTTTTATCAGTCATCCGATTATCCCATCGTGCCTATCTTGCTTAGGAACGTGAAGAGCGCGTGATTGGCTGCGCTGCCCACGGTGGAAAAATGTGTAAAACCAAGCTGCTGAGCTTGGTCTGCAATCCGTTGGCTTGGTACATAAAGCTGGCGTTGATAAAACCAAGCCTGTTGGTTCTGCGGTATTGCGGTGCATAAATGCGAAAGCTGCTCACCGCTGGTTACAACTAACGCTGTTACATCGTGTGATTGCCACTGTTGACAAAGTTGCTCCCCATCTAAAGGTAGCAAGCATCGTTGGTAACATTCACAATAACTTACTTGTGCGCCACGTTCGCTAAGTGCTTGATGAATGAGCTCGCGCCCCCCGTTGCCGCGTAAAATTAAGATGCGGCGCTGGTTAACGTTGGCTAATTCAGGTAGTGCAAGTAAGCCTTCACTATCACACTGGTGCTGAGGTTGGTGTACCGCTTGCCCTGTTGCTTGGCGCAAGGCGGCCGCTGTTTTATGACCAACGGCTATATAATGCACGTTTTTTGGCCAGCTAGCACAGTGTGAAAGTAAGTAATTGTGAGCTAAATTCACTGCATGAACACTGACGGCAATCAGAAAATCATTTGGTTGCAGTAAATTTAGTTGCGAAATGAGGGTTGGCAGGTCATGACCTGCCTTAATCGTAAGAAGGGGGTGGGTAATGGCTTTGATACCCGCAGCATTCAGCTGCTGAGCGAGTTGCTCACCATCGGGCGATGGGCGGGTGATCAAAATGGTCATTACGCGTTGCCGTACAATTCATCAAGAATGGCTTTGGCACCGTCAGCCAGTAATTGGTCTGCCAGTTCAATACCGAGTTTTTCAGCATCAGCTGCTGCACCTGTGATTTCGCCGCTGACGATCTTGCTACCGTCGGGTTCACCAACCAGGGCGCGTAACCAGATTTGGTCGCCATCAAGTAATGAGTAGCTGCCGATTGGCACTTGGCAGCCACCTTGTAGGCGGTTGTTCATCGCACGCTCACACAAAACGCGGGTGGCGGTTTCTTGGTGATTCAGTGTTGCCAGTAAGCCGCGGACGCGCTCATCATCTAAACGACACTCAATCCCTACAGCACCTTGGCCGACAGCGGGTAGGCTGACTTCTGGCTCAATCGCGCAACGAATACGGTCTTCCATTTTTAAGCGGATAAGACCAGCACAGGCCAGAATAATGGCATCGTATTGGCCTTCATCTAATTTACGCAGGCGGGTATTCACATTGCCACGTAAATCTTTTACTACCAGATCAGGGCGATTAGCGCGTAATTGACATTGGCGACGCAAGCTTGATGTGCCCACGATCGCGCCTTCAGGCAGTTCATCAATGTTGTTATAGGTATTTGAGACAAAGGCATCACGTGGGTCTTCACGCTCACAAATCGTCACTAGACCTAAACCTTCAGGAAACTCAACCGGTACATCTTTCATTGAGTGGACCGCAATATCGGCGCGGTCTTCTAGCATCGCCACTTCCAGCTCTTTCACGAACAATCCTTTACCGCCCACTTTAGCTAGTGGGGTATCAAGGATAATGTCGCCTTTAGTGACCATAGGTACTAATTCTACCGTTAAGCCTGGGTGCGCTTGTTCCAGTTCGGCTTTTACAAATTCGGCTTGCCACATGGCGAGTGGACTCTTGCGGGTAGCAATGCGGATTGGTTTATCGGTCATAGAATAGGATCCATAATAAAGGCGTTATTTTCGCTAATCGTACCACTCCTGCCGCGTGATGGTAATGAACAACTAGTCAGGAATGCATCGAAGTTGTATTGTCTTGAAATGTGTCACGATTAATGTGATATTTCTCACATAACCCTCAAGATGCCAGGTTAACCCCCTTGGTGCGCTGGCGGAATTGCCTGAATGTACTAGCTTGAGGGATGAGGCAAAAGGATAACGCCGACCACCACCGCATCTGCTATTCATAAGTTGTCATAAATCGTCACTAACTTTACGGGTAATGCAAAAAGTGTTAGATTGATCACGTTTTTGCTCGTATGTAGAACCTTCTCTACACTATTAATGACAAGATTTGGGCCGCTTAATGCTGGCAGCTCTTGGAAGAGTAATTTGCACAACTATATTCAGACGCTAAAAAGTAGACTGGATGCACTTCATATACTTCGTAATGAACGTGCTCATGCCGCAATGACGGCAACCTCGCAACAGGTGTATCACTTGTTGCCTGTCTTACTGCATTATAATCACCCTGCCATCCCAGGTTACCTCGATCAAGAGGTACAGCATGGTGTTGTGTCGTTCTCGCTATCTGAGCCACAGCAACAGTTCGTTGATGACTGTGGGTTGGCTGTTGGCGCTGAACTTGCCTTTCCATCGAATGACCTTTCTTCACCTATCCTTGGCCTGTATGCGATGGGCAGTACCTCTTCGCTTGGACAAAGCCTGACCAGTGATTTGGATATTTGGGTCTGTATTCGCACCAATATGCCGAGTGATGAGCGTGAAGCGCTCGACAGCAAATGTTCATTGATTTCGGATTGGGCGATGGCACAGGGTGTTGAAGCCAACTTCTTCTTAATCGACGAAAACCGATTCCGCGACAACTTTTCTGAAGCCATGACAGGGGAAAACTGTGGTTCAAGTCAGCACTTGTTGCTACTGGACGAGTTTTACCGTTCTGCCGTGCTGATGGCTGGCCAACCATTATTGTGGTTTATGGTGCCGCCAGAAATGGAAGAGTGTTACGACGAATATGTCGACTACTTAGTTTCTGCAGGTCATATTCGTCGTGAAGAGTGGATTGATTTTGGCGGGCTTACCCGCATTCCAGCAGAAGAATACTTTGGCTCAAGTTTATGGCAGCTGTATAAGAGCATCGATTCGCCGTATAAGTCGGTGCTGAAAGCGATTTTGCTTGAAGCCTATTCTTGGGAATATCCCCATACCCAGTTATTGAGCGTTGATGCCAAGCGTCGCTTCTTTGCCGAAGAGCGCTTTGAATACTGCATGGATGCCTATTACTTGATGCTGGAAAAAGTGACGCGTTATCTTGAGCGGATCGACGATCATCGCCGTTTGGATTTAGTGCGTCGTTGTTTCTATCTTAAAACCCACGAGAAACTGACCCGTGAACCTTCTTCGGGCTCCGTGGCGTGGCGTCGTCGGGTGTTACAAGAGCTAACGACGGAGTGGCAATGGTCACACGAAGTGCTAAGCGAGCTGGATAATCGCCGTGATTGGAAAGTCGGGCAGGTTAAGCGTGCACATAACGAGCTGCTTGATGCCTTGATGCTGAGCTACCGTAACCTGATCCGTTTTGCGCGCCGTAACGATATTACGTCGGCAATCAGCCCAGAAGATATTAGTATCTTAGCGCGTAAACTGTATGCGGCCTTTGAGGTGCTACCGGGTAAAGTGACTCTGCTCAATCCGCAGATTTCACCGGATTTACACGAATCAGATCTGACCTTTATTCAAGTACCTGCGGGGCGTACCAATGCCGCGGGGTGGTATTTGTATAAGCAGCCGCTCGACCCGTACGCAATTTTGGGGCAGCCATCGTTAGAGCATAACCGCTACCTCAGCAAGCTGGTGGCATGGTCCTACTTTAATGGTCTGTTAACGGAATCAACCTGTTTGCACAATGTGGTGCGTGATACCGATTTGGATATCGATAAGCTGTACCAATTGGTCAGTGATATTCGTAATACTTTCCCCATTCGTCGTCCACAGCCAAGCTTACAAGCGTTATCGAGCCCGTGTGAGATCCGTCAGTTAGGGTTATTTATTAACCTTGAAAATGACCCAACGACCGAACTCAAGAATCGCTCTATTCGGTTTGATTTCAAAAATACCGACATTTTCAGCTATGGTCCTGAGCAGCAATGTTTAGTGGGTAGCGTGGATTTGGTATACCGCAACTCGTGGAACGAAGTGCGTACTCTCAATTTCAGCGGTGAAAATGCGATGCTTGATGCGCTGAAAACCGTATTGGGCAAAATGCACCAAGATGCAATTCCACCAGAATCGGTGGATGTGTTCTGCTATAGCAAACACATGCGTGGTTTGATCCGTAATTTAGTGTATCAACTGGTGGCTGAGTGTATCGAAATGCGCTTGAAGCCGGTTGAACAAGAAAAACGCCGTCGTTTTAAAGCGATCCGTATTGGTGACCAAACCCACGGCCTGTTCTTTGAGCGCCGCGGTGTATCGGTACAAAAACTGGAAAACTCGGTTGATTTCTATAGCTGTATTTCCAGCAACAAATTGATCGGCTCACCACAATTGGTGATGGGTAAGACGGACGAACCGCATCCGCCAGAAATTGTTGATTCGTACGCGAGTGAAGGTTTAATCCAATTCTTCTTTGAAGATTGCGATCAAGGCTTCAATATTTATATTTTGGATGAAACTAACCGAATTGAAGTGTATCGCCAATGCAGCGGTGATAAAGATGAGATGGTGCACGGGGTAAACCGTTTTTATACCTCGGCCCAAGATCGTTTTAGCTACAGTGCGAACTTCATCAATTTCAACTTACCGCAGTTTTACGACATCGTTCGTTCGGAGTCGGGTGATTGCCAAGTGATCCCGTTCAAGAGTGGTCAGCAAGTTCAGCGTCGACCAAGTTCTGATAATTCAGCCGCAGCGGTGATGTCGTTTTCATCGCGCTAATTATCTTACGCAGCTTAAATGCGAGATAAATAAAAAAGCCTTCCCGTTCATTACGTTGGAAGGCTTTTTTGTGTTGTAACAAAGAAAGTAAGCGGTGTTTACCACTCCACAGGTTCACCTGCATGCAGCGTACATTCACGCTTAACTAGGGCAAAAAACTCTTCACCACTACGGGTACAACGCCATTCTGTACCATCAAATTTGAAATGGTAGCCACCCGATTTAGACGCCAGCCACAATTCGTGAAGGGGTTCTTGACGATTAATGACGATTTGGCTGCGGTTTTCAAACTCCAACGTCAGGACATTGCCTGTTGTTTCTGGCTCGATATCAGCACCCGATTCATCGATGCCATCTTCAAGTGCTTGTAGGGCTAGATCAGCCAAGTTGTGAAATTCAGTATCATTCATCCCATTACGTCCTATTGCTTTTCCTATTCTTGGTGCGATTATAGAGGGCATTGAAACGATAATCACTGGCTTTAAAAATGCGTAAAGGTTTATTAGCAATTTTAGTACTGGGTGTGTTGGCGATCTCGGGTTGTGGCCAGAGTGGTGCGTTGTACATGCCACAAGACGCTGATCAGCAGCAACAACAACAGTAGCAATACCGAACAGGGAAGAAAGACATTGGATTACTTTAATTACCAGCAAGATGGCCAGCTATGGGCCGAAGAAGTGGCACTGACCGAGCTTGCCGAGCAACATGGCACGCCACTGTATGTATATTCTCGCGCCACGTTAGAGCGCCATTGGAAAGCGTTTGATCATGCCGTTGCCGATCAGCCACATTTGATTTGCTATGCGGTTAAAGCCAATTCGAATATTGGGGTACTGAATGTATTAGCGCGTTTGGGCTCGGGGTTCGATATTGTCTCGCAGGGTGAATTAGAGCGTGTGATCGTCGCAGGTGGCGATCCAGCCAAGATTGTTTTTTCTGGGGTTGGTAAAACTTACAGCGAGATGAAACGTGCGTTAGAATTAGGGATAAAGTGTTTCAATGTCGAATCTGAGCCTGAACTCGAGCGCCTCAATAACGTGGCCGCTGAGTTAGGCGTGGTTGCGCCGATTTCATTACGTATTAACCCCGATGTGGATGCGAAAACGCACCCATATATCTCAACGGGCTTACGTGATAATAAATTTGGTATTGCCTTTGATCGTGCGCCAGCGGTCTACCGCCTAGCGCATAGCTTACCGAATTTAGAAGTCATCGGCATGGATTGCCATATCGGCTCTCAGCTGACGGATATTGGCCCGTTTATTGATGCGACCGATCGTTTGTTGGCGCTGGTGGATGAACTGAAAGCAGAAGGCATTCACATTGTTCACCTTGATGTCGGTGGTGGTCTGGGTGTGACCTACAATGAAGAACAGCCACCTTTGCCGTCGGAATATGCGACGGCACTACTTGAGCGATTAGAAAATCACCCCGAGCTGGAACTTATTTTTGAGCCGGGCCGCGCTATTGCTGCCAATGCGGGCATTTTACTGACGCGAGTTGAGTATCTCAAACATACCGAATACAAAAATTTCGCGATTGTGGATGCCGCGATGAATGATTTAATTCGCCCAACCCTGTATCAAGCATGGCAGGATATTGTGGCGGTCGTACCGCGTGACGGTGAAACCACTGAGTATGATTTTGTTGGCCCTATCTGTGAAACGGGCGACTATTTGGGTAAAGAACGCCTGCTTTGTTTAGCCGAAGGTGATTTACTCGCGGTTCGTTCGGCGGGTGCCTATGGCTTTGTGATGTCATCGAATTACAATACCCGTGCGCGGGCGGCTGAAATTATGGTTGATGGTGACACCACCTATGTTGTTCGTCAGCGTGAACAACTTGAGCAACTTTGGCAGTCTGAATCGCTATTGCCGTAATGATCACGATATTGAACACACAGGCACCTCTATGGGTATAACGATAAAAAAGGAACAACATGCAGATTAATTTCTCCAAAATGCATGGGTTGGGTAATGACTTCATGGTGGTCGACTGTGTCACACAAAACGTGTTCTTCTCACCCGATGCGATCCGCCGTTTAGCGGATCGCCATCGTGGGGTGGGCTTCGATCAGTTGTTGGTGGTTGAGCCGCCGTATGATCCTGAAACTGACTTTCATTACCGAATATTCAATGCGGATGGCAGTGAGGTGGAGCAGTGTGGCAATGGGGCACGTTGTTTTGCCCGTTTTGTGTGGATGAAAGGGTTAACCAATAAGTACCTCATCTCCGTTAGTACCAAAGCGGGAAAAATGTTGCTGAAGCTTGAGAATGACAATCAAGTGACGGTCAATATGGGTGAGCCTAATTTTGAGCCGAGCAAAATTCCTTTTCGTGCGAAACAAGCTGAAAAAACCTATTTACTGCGCGCAGGTGAAAGTACGTTATTTTGTGGTGCGGTGAGTATGGGTAACCCGCATTGTGTCACTGTGGTGGATGATGTTGATACCGCCGATGTTGAAACCTTAGGCCCACTGGTCGAATCCCATGAACGTTTCCCTGAGCGAGTGAACGCAGGTTTTATGCAAGTTCTGAGTGCGGGTGAGATAAAATTACGCGTGTACGAGCGTGGTGCGGGTGAAACCCAGGCTTGTGGCAGTGGCGCCTGTGCGGCCGTTGCGATTGGTCAGCATCAAGGTTTGCTCGACGAAAAAGTGAAAGTAGTGTTACCAGGTGGTGACTTGTACATCAGCTGGGCTGGTGAAGGGAAACCCCTCTATATGACTGGGCCTGTGGCGCATGTTTATGATGGACAAATTGTATTATGACCGATGTATCGCAACTGGAAGCACTGACCGAAGTGGTGTCAGAAACCCCGTTGAATGACAAATTACACGATGAAGCCGTGGCTGAGTATTTACTGAGTCACCCTGATTTTTTCTTACGCCAGCCTGATTTGCTGGCGTATTTGCACATACCACAAAGTGAACGTGGCGTAGTGTCTTTGGTTGAAATTCAACTTGAGCGTTTGCGTCATCGGGTGAATGAGCTGGAAGGTAACATTGCTCGCTTAGTCGATATTGCTGCCAAGAACAGTGATTTACATGCGTTGTTTTCGCAAGCACAAGTGAAGTTGTTTCAAACCCATAATATTTATCAAGCCTTGCTCGTGCTGGATGAATTAACCACAGAATTGAATCTTGAATACAGTCTGCGCTTATTCGATAGCATGGACGAACAACTATTTTTAGATCGCCGCGATTTTGAATCTTTCCGTGTCTCTCACATGTCTCGCCGTTCGGTGTATTTAGGTCGCTTGCGTAAAAAAGAAAGTGAAATGCTGTTTGAACAACCGCCTCAGCTTGGCTCCTTTGTCGTACTACCATTAGGACTTGAACGTCCGATTGGAGTATTGAGTTTCTCAAGTGCTGATGGCGGCCATTTCCAACCGAATATGGATACCTTGTTTGTTGAACAGTTGGCATTGATTATTTCGCGTTTAATTAGCCACTGGGAATACAGCCGTGAGGTGATTGAGTGAGTGGCTTGCCCGCGAGCTTAGAAAAGTCGCTTAATCGTTTTTACGAGTATATTCGTAGTGAACGTGAACTGAGTTTACACACCCAGCACAACTATAAACGTCAGTTAACCACTATGGCTGAGCAGTTGGTGGCGTTAGGCGTGACGGATTGGCAGCAAGTGGATGCGGGTTGGGTACGTCAGTTGGCCAGTAAAGGTATGCGTGATGGCCTTAAAGCCAGCAGTTTGTCGATGCGTTTATCTGCCTTACGTAGCTTTTTTGATTATTTAGTGCAGATTAAAGTCTTGGCTGCTAACCCAGCCAGAGGGGTGTCAGCACCGCGTAAAGCGCGGCCGTTACCTAAGAACCTTGATGTCGATGAAATGGATCAGCTGCTGAATGTGAACGAGGATGACCCATTATCGATTCGTGATCGTGCGTTGATGGAATTGATGTATGGTGCGGGGTTACGCTTGGCTGAAATTGTCGGTGTGAATGTCCGTGATATTAGCTTGAGCAAAGGCGATCTACGCGTTATCGGTAAAGGGGATAAAGAGCGGGTTGTTCCATTTGCAGGATTGGCTCGTGAATGGGTGGCTAAATGGCTCAAAGTCCGAGGGCAATTAGCGGCTAATGGTGAGCCAGCATTGTTTGTTTCTAAGCTAGGCACTCGTATTTCAACCCGTAATGTCCAAAAACGGATGGCTGAGTGGGGCCAAAAACAATCGGTGTCTAGCCATATTAGCCCACATAAATTACGCCATAGTTTTGCCACCCATATGTTGGAATCGAGTGGTGATTTACGTGCGGTACAAGAGTTACTGGGCCACGCGAACCTTTCAACCACTCAGATCTATACCCATCTTGATTTTCAACATCTTGCGAAGGTGTATGATGAATCCCATCCGCGTGCGAAACGCGGCAATAAATAATGTGTTGAGCGAGTAATGCAGTTTTACCGACCTTTAAAGCCAATCAAAGCCTTAACCTTTGATTTAGACGATACGCTTTATGACAATCGTCCTGTTATCCGTCGTGCCGAGCAGGCGATGTATGACTGGTTGCATCTGGTGCATCCTGTGTCACGTATGCTGACGGTGGCTGACTGGATGGCATTAAAGCAGCAATTGGCAAAAGTTGACCCTTGGTTACGCCATGATGTAACCCTTTGGCGGTTTGAATTACTCAAAATTGGTTTAATGCAGCTCGGCTATTCGCTTAATCAAGCTACGCAAGCGGCAAACGACGGGGTCGCGACAGTGCTAGCGGTGCGAAATCAGGTCGATGTGCCACCCGAAACGCATCGTGTACTTGCCTTGTTAGCCCAGCGGGTGCCGTTAGTGGCGATCACCAATGGCAATGTGGATGCAGAAAAAATTGGTCTGAGTGGCTATTTTAGTCACCTGTTACAAGCAGGGCGCGATGGGGCGGCGAAGCCAGCGCCTGATATGTTTGCTCGAGCCGCTCAACTTATTGGCGTGCCATGTGAGAATATTCTCCATGTTGGTGATCACTTACATACCGATGTCAGTGGCGCCTTGCTCAATGGTTATCAAGCGTGCTGGTTTAACGACCTTGATCGTTGCTTGCACAGCGAACCGCGCGCCCGTCGGCTGCCCGATATTGAGATATCATCGTTGGCGGCATTATTGGATGTGGTCGCTGAATAGCGGATCAGCGAGTGAACAGAAACAATCAGGCGACGTTATTTATGTCGCCTTTTTATTGGGTTTTTGTTGGCTCTTGTATTGGTCTTTCTTATCTTGTTCTTTTGCATCTCGCCTTGAAAGACTTTATTGCAGTGCGCTGTGTTTTTTGGGGACACTGCTGATCAGTTTATCAACCGAGAATAACCCCGCTCCCCAAAAAACGTTCACTAGCATCATCATGCCCCATAGCTGGTGGTCGAAAAACCCTTTCTCCCACAGTAAGGGATAGGACATCACGGCAATGGCGTTAAACATGAATAAAATCAATGCCATTGGGCGGGTAAACAGCCCCAGTATTAAAAATACCGGTAAAATTAGCTCTGCCGCCGTCCCCATATAGGCGGCTAACTGCCACGGAAGCAGGGGGACTTGGTATTCAAATTCAAATAAATACAAGGTGCTGTCCCAGCTGGAATATTTCACCATCCCTGATTTAAAAAAGACCCACGCGACCCACAGGCGCGTAAAGAGCAGTAGAAAAGGCACCAGAGGATCGGTGATCCGCTGAGCCACGCCATCGATGTGTTTCATAAAATTCAGCATGCACTATTCTCCCTGTGGCAACCCTTGAATATCTGAAAATACCTGGTGTTGGAGCAATTCCCCCAATATCGCCATCATGGCCTCGTTGGCATCGCCCAATGGACGCTGTTGCTGGCTAAGCTGCACTAAAGCGGTTGCAGCGGGTGTGGTCGTGAGTACCGATAACTGTTCGGAGTGGTGTTGAATGATCACAGATTCAGCTTGGTTAAGGTCGATCTCTTCAACTTTGTCGTGGTGAATCATCTGCCAGATACTGCCAACGGGATAGTTGGCATCCAGTAAGTAGGTATGCTCAGGGACAACGAGCTGAGCATGAGCAATATTGTCTTCAGTGAGAACCTGCAATTTCTCAAACGGAAAGTCCGTAGCCTGACATGGGTGCTGACTGGCGGTATCGATCAGCCATTCCAGTTGGATTAATTCGACCAGATAGGGCACCGCTTCTAACAAACTGGGATGAGTACATATTGTATTACCGAAACATGCACCGTATGGCGTGACATCCCCCTGTTTAAGGGGGTAGTTGAGCACGTGTTGGCGAGCTAATTGGGTAAAACATTCCTCACCAATTACCGCTTGGGTGCAAGGGTAAGTCGCTTCGAGCACTTCGCACAGACTCACGATAAAATTGTTGCGATATACCTGAATAAGTTGGTCGGCGGGAAAGCGACCGACCTGAATATGTTTGCTAACCTCACTGGGTTGATAGTGCAGTGCGGTCGAAAATGCTTGCTGCAATTGGTGCAGTGCAGGTGCTGAATCAGGGCAGGGTGATTGGTCCATAGTGCGCCTCCTGCGTGATAATGGTGGTTGCTTTATGGGCCTCGGCCAACAAAACGTCTAACTCAGGGATATCAAGATCCCACTCAATTAAGGTGGGGACAGCGCCATGCTGGCGGATCCACAGCTGATAGAGTAACCAAACAGGCTTACTGACTGGGCGGCTATGGGTATCAATCCATATTTCACCTTGGTCATACTTTTTGACGGTAAAGCCTGCGAGGTGAATTTCTTTGACGGCATTAGGGTTGAGCGCCTTGATGTATTGCTGGCAATCAAAGCCATGATTGAAGCTGCTGACGTAAATATTATTGAAATCGAGCAGTAAGCCACAGCCAGTACGCTGCTGTACTTCATGCAGAAATTCCCATTCAGGGATAACCGAATGATTAAAGCTGAGATAGCTAGAAGGGTTTTCAACCAAGAACTCTCGGCCCAAATAATCTTGAACCTGCTCAACCTTATGGCAGAAATTCACTAATGCCTCTTCGGTGTAGGGCAGTGGCAGTAAATCATTAAAAAACTGGCCGTCGACCGAACTCCAGCTTAAGTGATCCGACACCGCGATGGGGTTCACTTCATCCACTAGGTGTTTGAGTTGTTTAAGGTGCTGTGTATCCAACGGATCGGCTGAACCGAGTGATAATCCAATGCCATGACAGCTTATTGGGTAGTGGTTTGCTATCTCTCGAAGTTGTTCACGCGCCGTGGAATGAGGATTGAAGTAATTTTCACTATGGATTTCAAGCCAACCGATATCTGGCCGCTGGTCGAGTATGGGTAAGATGTGGGGGGAGCGTAAGCCCACCCCAACCATCTGTTGCTGTGTCAGTTTGCCCAATTATTTTGCCTCTGTAGAGCCACCAGACAGACGGTCACATAAGCCTTTTGGTACCATGATGAAGGCATCTGTTTGGCCATCGACTTTTGATGTACCTGCGCATGAGCTGGTTTTGGTCGCACAGTCATTTTTACCCGCTTTAGCAACACCGTAGCATTTTTCTTTTGCGCCATCAGCGGCAACAGCTGACGTTGAAGCCATAGTACCTGCAAGTGCAATAAGACCAGTAACAGCAGTGGCTAGGGCGATATTTGTCTTCTTCATGGTAATTCCTCTTTATACGCTGACTGTTGCTTGATGTAGCAACGTTTCCTTTTGGTTTCTAATGGCGCTTTTTGCGCTCTCGGAACATAAGAAAGGGGTAGCGAGAAAATAATTTCACCTTTTTTACAATTAATTTACCTAGGTGTAACTTTCTGCTAGTTCCAAGCATAGAACAAAAAGTAGTCAGCAAGAGGTTGAATCACTGATAACTTCTCAGAGTATTCTCAAATGGAGCTGTTATAATCGACACCATTGTATAAATAACCAGTAGATGACGATGGACGTATCACTCCTGTTAGATGGTCTTAATGACAAACAACGCGAAGCGGTGGCAGCACCGTTAGGTAACCACTTGGTACTGGCTGGCGCGGGCAGTGGTAAAACACGGGTGCTGGTTCATCGTATTGCTTGGTTAATGTCGATTGAGCAAGCGTCACCGTATTCGATTATGTCGGTGACTTTTACCAATAAAGCGGCGGCAGAAATGCGAGGCCGTATTAACGAGCTAATGCATGGCTCATCGGCAGGCATGTGGAACGGCACTTTCCATGGTCTATGTCACCGCATGCTTCGTGCACATTACCTTGAAGCGCGTTTGCCTGAAGACTTTAATATCCTCGATTCTGATGATCAGATGCGGTTAATGCGCCGTCTGATCAAACTGCATAACCTTGATGAAAAACAATGGCCTGCTCGTCAAGCCGTGTGGTACATCAATGGTAAAAAAGACGAAGGGCTGCGCCCGAAACATATCGATACTTTCAACGATCCGGTTGAACAAACTTGGCTGCGCTTATACACCGCGTATCAAGAAGCCTGTGATCGTGCAGGTTTGGTCGATTTTGCCGAATTATTGCTGCGGGCCTTTGAGTTGATCCGCGATAACAAACATATTCGCGAGCATTACCAAGCGCGCTTTAAGCATATTTTGGTCGACGAATTTCAAGATACCAACAACATTCAATTTGCCTGGTTACGCTTAATGGCGGGGCCAGATTGTAATGTGATGATCGTGGGTGATGATGACCAATCTATCTACGGTTGGCGTGGCGCCAAAGTGGAGAATATTCAACGTTTCTTGAGTGACTTCAAAGGCGCATCATCGATTTTCCTTGAGCAAAATTACCGCTCGACGGGCAATATTCTTAAAGCAGCCAATGAACTGATCGCCAATAACAACGAGCGCATGGGCAAGAGCCTATGGACCGATGGTGCTGAAGGCGATTTGATCTCGATTTACTCGGCATTTAACGAGCTTGATGAAGCCCGTTTTGCGGTCGGTAAAATCAAAGAATGGCGTGAACAAGGCGGCGTGCTGAAAGACACGGCCTTCTTGTACCGCAGCAATGCCCAATCGCGCGTGTTGGAAGAAGCCTTAATTCAAGCGGGCATGCCTTACCGTATTTATGGTGGGATGCGTTTCTTCGAACGCCAAGAAATTAAAGATGCATTGTCTTACTTGCGCTTAATGAGCAATCGTAACGATGATGCGTCGTTTGAGCGCGTGGTGAATACCCCAACCCGTGGCATTGGCGATCGTACCTTAGAAACCATTCGTTTAGCAGCGCGAGATCGCGGTATGACGATGTGGCAAGCGAGTATCTCCTTGCTTGAAGAGCAAGTGCTCGCTGGCCGTGCGGCGAATGCGCTACGTCGCTTCATCGAATTAGTGAACGCGTTAGAAGACGATACTGCGGATTTGCCTATGTACCAGCAAACCGATGAAGTGATCCGCAATTCTGGCTTACGTGCGATGTACGAGCAAGAGAAGGGCGAAAAAGCCCAAGCGCGGATTGAAAACTTGGAAGAGTTGGTGACTGCCACTCGTCAGTTTGAAGTACCTGAAGAAGCCGAAGAGATGAGCCCGCTATCGGCGTTCTTGTCGCATGCGGCATTGGAAGCCGGTGAAGGCCAAGCCGATGAGTTTGATGATGCGGTGCAGCTGATGACAATGCACAGCGCCAAAGGCTTGGAGTTCCCTGTGGTCTTTATGGTTGGCGTGGAAGAGGGCATGTTCCCAAGTTCTCGCACCACCGAAGAGGTGGGTCGGTTAGAAGAAGAGCGTCGCTTGTGTTACGTGGGCATGACTCGCGCCATGAAAAAGCTCTACATCACCCATGCTGAAATGCGCCGCTTATACGGTAAAGATAATTACCACAAGCCATCACGTTTTATTCGGGAAATCCCAGAGCAGCACGTTGAAGAAGTGCGTATGAAGGCGCAAGTGTCGCGTCCAGCGACTGGTGGGCGCTTTAGCCAAACCACGGTGAACGATAACTTTAACCAAACTGGATTTAGTTTAGGCCAGCGTGTGCAGCATCCGAAATTTGGTGAAGGGACGATTATCAATTTTGAAGGCAGTGGTGCACAAAGCCGCGTGCAAGTGGCCTTTAACGGTGAAGGCATTAAGTGGTTGGTGACCCAATACGCCAAGCTTGATCCTATGTAATCACCGCGTATTTGGTGAATAATACACAGCCCGCGATATGAAAATATCGCGGGCTTTTTATTAGTTGAAGTATGCTCGCCTATTGCAAGGTGTTACCGGTACTCGGTCTTACAGATTCGAGGTATTACTGGGCGATCACCTTGCCTTCACGGCGAGGATCGGCGGCGCCAATCAGGTTTTTCCCATCAATGCGGATCGCTTGTACCCCAGAGTTGAGCGGTTTGATTTTTACCTCAAAGCCTAAGCGCTCTAATTTAGGTGCCCAGAGTTCGGCATTGGTGTCTTGTTCTAGCTCAAAAGTACCAAAGCGGTTGTTCATGTTAGGTAAGTTGATGGCCTGCTGTAAATCGAGCCCCCAATCGAGATGGCCGACCAAAGTTTTAGCGACATACCCAATAATTTGGCTGCCACCGGGTGAACCCACAGCCAAGCGTGGCTCGCCATCTTCTAATACGATAGTCGGTGCCATTGACGAGCGAGGGCGTTTACCTGGCTCAATGCGGTTGGCAATGGGAATGCCATCGATATGGCTACGGAAGGAAAAGTCAGTTAGTTCATTGTTGAGCAGGAATCCACCGACCATTAAGCGAGAGCCAAAGCCATTTTCTATCGTGGTGGTCATAGAGACCACATTGCGATCTTTATCGACGATGGTGAAGTGGCTGGTCGATGGGAATTCTAATGATTCATCTTGTGCGTAAACATTGGCGTAACTCCAGGTCGGCATACCAGCTTCGACGCTAGACAGCGCCATATTACCGTTGAGTAATTTGGCCCGTTGTTCGATATAGCCATCGGCCAGTAAGCCTTTGGTGGGCATCGGCACATAATCGCTATCGGCCATATAACGGCCCCGATCAGCAAAAGCAAGGCGTGAAGCATCACCCAGCAAGCGCCAACTGTGGACGTCACTGGCCCCCATGTTATCGAGCGGATAATGGCTAAGCATCCCCATGATTTGCCCGAGTGTGAGGGCGCCCGAACTTGGCGGTCCCATGCCGCAGATACTGTACTGGCGGTAAGGGGCGCACACCGCAGGGCGTTCTTTGACTTGGTAAGTGGCGAAATCGATAGTGCTTAATACCCCAGGATTTTCTTTCACACTCCGCACTGTTTTGACGATGTCTTTGGCGATTTGACCATGGTAAAAGGCGGTCGCACCTTGATCGGCGATCAAGCGCAGTGTCTTGGCGTATTCGGGGTTTTTAAGGCGTTGTCCTGCTTGAATCGGGGTACCGTCGCGATTAAAAAAGTAGGCTTTAGTGGGGGCAAACCGCTGGAGGTATGTTTGGTCTTTCTCGACCAGTAAGGCTAATCGAGGGCTTACGATAAACCCTTGTTGTGCCAGTTTGAGTGCAGGTTCAAATAGCTTTTTCCACTCTAATGTACCTAACCGTTGGTGGGTGTGCCAAAGCAATTTGACGGTGCCCGGTGTGCCAACAGAGCGGCCGCCCACCACAGCATCGAAGAATGTTAGTGGCTGGCCTTTGTTGTCTTGAAACAAAATGGGGGTGACGGCATACGGTGCGGTTTCACGGCCATCAAAGGTAGTCATCGCTTGTTTTTTTGCATCCCAATACACTAAGAATGCGCCGCCACCAATCCCCGATGATTGCGGTTCGACTAAGCCCAATACCAATTGCGTTGCAATCATGGCGTCAATAGCATTACCGCCTTGGCGCAGCATTTGTGCACCTGCTTCACTGGCAAGGGGATTGGCAGCGGCCACCATCCATTCACTGCCTGTGACCAGTGTTTGGTGTTGTAAGCCTGTCGCGGCTTCTGGGGCGATACTATCGGTGGTTTGGCTGGCAAAAAGTAAGGTACTAGAAAAAGCAAACGCCAAGCTGAGAGTGAGCTTGGCGAGAGTTGGCTGGGGGATTCGCGGCATTGGTTGTCCTTTGATTTATGTGCATTCCGTTTGCAATAAAATCAGAGTGGCAGCCTTATTATCCCTTGTCTAATTATTGGCCTGCTTTTGTGCTTAAATTCAAATTCCGCTGACTACCGACCATAAAATTATTGAGCCAATGCTGATAAAGAGTACTCCGCAGAGGCCATCAATGTAGGGCGCGGCATACTGCAGTTTTTGTTGGAGGCGTTTGCCGGTTAAGAGCCAAGCTAATAGGGCAAACCACATAAAAGAAGTGAGCCATAAAATTGCGATGGCACTGATTTTCCCCGTTAACGACATATCGGCAGGTACCAGCGTTGATAGCAGGCTAATAAAAAACACCAAGGCTTTAGGGTTAAGAATATTGGTGGTGAAGCCTTTCATCAGCGCTTGTTTGCGGTTTGCCAAGACTCGCGGTGGTGTTGGTGAAGTAGCAGGTTGTGTGGCTGATTGCGACTTTTCATTGTTGTGTTTACTGTTGCGCTTGGTTTGCCATAGTGGCAATAAAATCCCCTTTACGGCACCAACCCCAAGCCACAATAAGTAACTGCCGCCCGCAGCTTGCAGTAGGGAAAATAACATCGGGTGTTGATGAATAAGGAGACTTGCCCCGGTGAGGCTCAAAATAGAGTGCATCAAAATACCCAGAGATAATCCCAAGGCAATGCTGATCCCTGTTTGACGCCCATAGCGACCTGCATTTTGTACCACTAAAGCAAAATCAGGCCCAGGGCTCATCAGGGCAATAATGTGGACAGTGACAAGTGTGAATAGCGTAGTGACTTCGTTGATCATTGTAGCGATGACATCCTTCAAACTGCGAGGCGGAATGCCCAGCGGTCGTCAGAATGCCGTAATTTGCAGATATAAGCTTGTAAAATAATGACAGTGAATAGGCGTAGCGGTTATTTGATGTGTGAAGGGGCAATACCATAGGTTTGCTTGAACGCATTGGCAAAGTGAGCTTGGTCGTAAAAGCCGACATGATACGCCACTTCAGTACTGCTAAATCCAGCTTTTAGCAGCGCCATGGCATGTTCTAACCGAAGGCGGGCTAACCACGCATACGGCGTCATAGCGGTCGCTTTTTTAAATTGGCGCAGCATCTGCGATGGGCTGAGATTACAGAGTGTTGCTAAATCTTCCAAGCCGATTTTTTGATCTAAATGGGCCATCACGTAGTCACGTAGCTGACGCAAATCTTTGCTACCCAATGCGGTGATGGGTGTTTCACGTACTTGCCCATAATGGGTTAACAAATAAGAAAACGACTCGATAGGAAGACTCTCTCGGGCCAATTGTGAGATCAGCGGATTATCGAGCTGCTGGTGGAGCTGCGTGAGTTGGTGAAATAACGGCTGATCAGCAATGTTGTTTTGCGGAAAGCTGTAGTGCATTTTGCCTGAAACTTCTTCGGCTTGTTGGCTAAGCCAATTCGGTGTGATGCTAAACACTTTGACGCGATAGCCTGATTGCTCTTTGGGTTGGCCATCGTGGATTTCATCAGGTGGCATGATCACTAATTGCCCCGCACCAGCGATGTGTTTAGCGCCTTGATAGAAGTATTGTTGTTGGCCGTGAGTGATCAAGCCTAAATGGTAATCCAGGTGATAGTGGCGCTTGAATGCAAAGCTTTGATAGTGGGCATCAATCAGGTTGATATCGTCAATGGGGCTTTTGCGATGGTTGATTATATTCATAGCAATGCTCCCCGTTGATTCGGCATGTTTTTGCTTGGCTCCCCTAAGTAGACCATAGCCATGACGGTGCGGCTTGTAAAAAAGTCACAGTACCGCATGGCCATGGATTAAACCGCGAGTCTCTTAACCTGTGGCTATCTGTTTTTTATTGTGGCGATGGGTGCGTAAGCCGTCTGCACTGAATATCACCAGCCCCGCCCAAATAAAGCCAAATGTTATGCCTTTATCAGCAGTAAACGCTTCGCCATATACAGTGACGGCGAGCAAGAACATCAAACTAGGCCCTATGTATTGGAAAAAACCTAAGGTCGAGAACCTCAGCTTAGTGGCAGCCCCGGTAAAGCACAGTAATGGCACGGTTGTGACAATCCCAGCAGCCATTAATAGCAAGTTGGTTGTGGTGCTATTTAATGCCCAGTTTGAGGTGGGGGTATCGGCAATCATTAACACGTAAAAAGCGGCGATAGGCAGCAGCAAACAAGTTTCGATAAAGAGCCCCGTTTGCGCATCAAGGTTGACCTTTTTGCGAAGTAAACCATAACAAGCAAAGGTGGCGGCTAACGCCAGTGCAATCCAAGGAAGTGAGCCAAATTGGATCAATTGCACCAAGACCCCGATAGTGGCGAGTGCCACAGCAACCCATTGCAAGGGGCGTAATCGCTCCCCAAGAAAAATCATGGCTAACACGACATTAAATAAAGGATTGATAAAATAACCTAAACTGGCATCAAGCATGTAGTTGTTATTGATTGCCCAGATAAAAATCAGCCAGTTGCTCCCGACCAATACCGACGTTAATGCCAGAATTGAGAGCATTTTGGGTTGGCGCATTATGGCCGCGACTTTGAACCAGTGACGACGAAGGCCGATGATCCCTGCTAAGAAAAAGAAAGACCAAATAACCCGATTACTCAATATTTCAAATGCACTGACATGCTGTAGAGATTTGAAATATATAGGTGCAATGCCCCACATGGTGTAGGCCGCGAGGGCGAGTAACACCCCTCGTCGTGTTTGTTGTGCTTGTTCGTCCATTGATCCCAGCTGTTTATATAAAAAGGCGAAAAGAGGGCATTTTTATCTGAAAAATGTGACAGCAGTATAAAACGATGCTCGAACAGAAACCAACCAGATTCAACAGGGAATGCTCGGTGGCGGCGTTTGGTATAGAATACTCGCCCCCTTAGTTCAAAGAGCCGTGTTATGTCATCAAGCTGTGCTGAATCTCAGACGCCGAACGCCCCATCTGCAAGCGAACAAATTTTGCAGGATGTGTTTGGCTACCAAGCGTTCCGTTTGGGTCAACAAGAAGTCATTGAAGCAGCGGCAGCAGGGCAAGACGGTTTAGTGATCATGCCGACCGGTGGTGGCAAATCACTGTGCTATCAAATTCCCGCATTAATGCTCGATGGCCTGACCTTGGTGATCTCACCGCTTATATCATTAATGAAAGATCAGGTAGATCAATTGCAAGCCAATGGGGTGGCGGCGGCATACTTAAATTCGACCATGACCCGCGAAGCGGTGATGGAGACTTTCGAGGCTATGCAGTCGGGGGCCGTGAAGTTGGTGTATGTCTCACCTGAACGCGCTCTGATGTTTGATTTTATTGAACGGCTCAAAGACACGCCACTGTGCTTGATTGCGGTGGATGAAGCGCACTGCATTTCGCAGTGGGGGCACGACTTCCGCCGTGAATATGCGGAACTCGGGGTGCTTAAACAATACTTTCCTGATGTGCCTATCTTAGCCTTAACAGCCACCGCAGATGACACCACTCGTAGTGATATTGTGAGCCGATTGGCTTTGGTCGAACCGCATGTGTATTTAGGCAGTTTCGATCGGCCGAATATTCGTTATACCTTGCAAGAAAAATATAAACCCATGGCGCAGCTCACCCGCTACCTCACGGGCGTGCGCGGCCAATGTGGCATTATTTATTGCAATAGCCGTAAGCGGGTTGAACAAATTACCGAGAAACTGTGCGGTGAAGGGATCCGTGCGGCGGCGTATCATGCCGGATTAGATTTTAGTGATCGCGCTTACGTTCAAGAAGGCTTTCAGCGCGATGACATTCACATTGTGGTGGCGACGGTTGCTTTTGGTATGGGGATCAACAAACCCAACGTACGCTTTGTGGTGCATTACGATATTCCACGCAATATCGAGTCTTACTATCAAGAAACAGGACGCGCAGGGCGGGATGGCTTACCCGCGGAAGCCGTGACTTTTTACGACCCTTCGGATCTGGCGTGGCTACGCCGTTGTCTTGATGAAAAAGAAGAAGGGGAGCAAAAACGGGTTGAGAGCCATAAGTTGAATGCGATGGGCGCGTTTGCCGAAGCACAAACCTGCCGCCGCCAAGTGTTACTGCACTACTTTGGCGAACACCGTGAACAAGCTTGTGGTAACTGCGATATTTGTATCGATCCGCCTAAGCGCTTTGCCGCACTTGAAGTGGCACAAAAAGCGTTGTCGTGTGTTTATCGCGTTAATCAAAACTTTGGTATGACTTACGTGGTGGAAGTGCTGCGTGGGATGCAAAATCAGCGGATCCGCGAACACGGTCACGATAAGTTAACCACCTATGGTATTGGTCGGGAGCACAGTAATGAGTTTTGGATCAGTATTTTGCGTCAATTGGTTCACTTGGGCTTTTTGAATCAAAATATTATGCGTAGCTCCACCCTGCAGTTAACCGAAAAAGCCCGCGCGATACTGCGTAGCGAAATCAGTTTAGAGTTAGCGGTGCCACGGTTAGACAGCGCCGCGCGTACCGCAAAAAACGATAAATTGGCCAATCGTCAGTACGATAAAAAACTGTTCGCGAAATTACGTAAGCTACGCAAAGCGATTGCCGATGAAGATGACTTGCCACCGTATGTGGTATTTAATGATGCTAGCTTAATGGAGATGGCAGAAAAGTTACCGACCTCCGCGGGGGCGTTGCTTGCAGTTAATGGGGTCGGTCAGCGTAAGCTGGAAAAATACGGTCAAGCCTTCTTAACGGTGATAGAAGAACACTTGATGGCGACGGTTGATTATTAGTCTATATGGCTTAGAACGTCGTTCAGGGGGATCGTAAATGGCAGGCAAAAAAATACCGGACTTATCCGGGTCCGGTATAAAATGCGTTGCTAACATAAATGAGATTATGTTGTCGTCGCTACAAAACAGCTTGCGTATTTGGTGAGAATGTTAACGTCACCTGCTACCAACATTGTATTAAGGGTGATGAGCCGTATTAATACAACCGCGTTGGTCACCCAGTTATAAAACCATGAAGCGATAGCGCTTGGCTATAGCTGAATTATGGTTTGATACCCATAGCAACAATTGGTTACAGGAATTAAACCAAATAGCGAATTTTAGCTATTAATTCGCTGCAAAAGGAGCCTATATGTCAACATTTTCTCATGAGCCCTTCTCGGTTCGCCGCCTTGATATCGACCATAGTCATCTGCTATTAACCGCGCCTGATTTTGATTATGACACCTTTGCTGAGGTGGCTGTCGCCTTGGTTGCACGAATAGATGCCACCGTGGTTGAGCGTGAAAAGAATGCCGATTTACATGTGTGGCTGATCGATTTTGAAGGTTGTCGGTTATTACTGAAAGGCGAGCATTACAGTGGTGCGTTGTGGCTAGAAGCGATGTCGAGTGCCGATAATGACACCTTGGCTTTTATTGCCACTCTGCTACCGAAGGATACTGCACAATATTGTTAATCTGCTTATCTGCCTTTTTCTTCTACGGTGAAACGATTGCGTGTAGTGGATGGCGGCGGCGGGGCTAGGCAGCTCGACTGGTTACTGTATAATCGCCCGCTTGGTCGCGTAGGGGTGAGATCCTACCGCGTGAATATATTTGGGTTCCCTCTCCCCCAATGACAAAAAGGTCTCTTTAATGACGACTTCGCAATTTACCCTCGCGCAACAGCGCAAAGCACTTTCTTACTTAGTGTTGTTCCACTTAGTGATCATTGCTTCAAGTAACTACTTAGTACAACTGCCTTTTACCGTGATGGGCTTTCATACCACGTGGGGCGCGTTTACCTTTCCTTTTATCTTCTTGGCAACGGATTTAACTGTCCGTATTTTTGGTGCTCAGATGGCGCGTAAAATCATTTTGCGCGTGATGATGCCTGCTTTGTTGATATCTTATGGCTTGTCGGTGGTGTTTTTCCAAGGGGAATACCAAGGCTTTGCGCATCTATTGGAATTCAACCTGTTTGTTGCGCGTATTGCAGTGGCAAGTTTTATGGCTTATTTATTGGGGCAAATATTGGATGTATCGGTATTTAACCGCTTACGCCAAGCGAAAAGCTGGTGGGTTGCCCCAACATGCTCAACCATTATTGGTAATGCTTTAGACACCCTCGCATTCTTCTCTATCGCGTTTTATAACAGCCCTGATGCGTTTATGGCAGCAAACTGGACGGAGATAGCCTTGGTTGACTACACCTTTAAACTATTAATTAGTTTAGGTCTGTTTGTGCCTATCTACGGCGTGTTGCTTAACTACTTAGTGAAAAAGCTTACCGCATTGAACCCCAATTATATGGGTGAGCAAAAATTAGTGTAATGCTAAGCATCACAACAGAAGCCAGCTTATTGCTGGCTTTTTTTTATTTGAAAGAGGGTGCCGCATATCGTGTGTCGCTGAAGATAAAGGGAAAAGGAGTGCCAATAATGCAGGTGCGTCAAGCGAGTTTAGAAGAAGCACTTGAAGTGCTGGTAACGATCAGCGAGTTTGATCATGTTGAAACATTAGAGAGCTTACAGGCGCGGTTAGCGGATCAACCAACACTGGTGCTGGTGGCTGAGGTGAATAAACAGCTGGTTGGCGTTAAAATTGGTTATGCAAAATCTGAGACTGAATTTTACAGTTGGATTGGTGGGGTGTCACCTTCTGGGCGTGGTCATGGCGTTGCCCAAGCTTTGCTAGAAGCACAGGAAACATGGGTTAAGGCGCAGGGCTACCAGCGTTTAACCGTAAAATCACGAAATCGTTTTGCCGCCATGCTGCGGTTACTATTACGCAATGGTTATTATATTGTTGAGCTAGAAAAGAAAGGTACATCGCTAGACTATCGCTTGTTTTTTGAGAAAATACTGTAGTAGTAACAAAGAGTTAGGCTATTTGTTGTTTGGTTTTTATGACAATAAAAGCGCGCTGATAGCGAGAGGGAAAGGCAAGATCCTGATACTGAGTTGGGTCTAAATGAAATTAATTCTCAATAAGTGCTTGCAATAAAGATGAGAATGGTTATTATTAACGAGCACTCAGGCGATGGCGGTAACATCAGCCAGCGTTCTGAAGGCACGACATTGCTCACATTGCTTCCAGTGTACTTCAGCTCATGGATGAATGTTCCCAGTGTAGGGCTAGGAACAACACACCACTTCTGCTGAGCGGCGCCTTCCAAAGTTGCGCCGCTTTTTCTTTTCTGGCGTTTACCCATTTCAAACTTTACCAGTTGATCCTGTCCGCTATTTATCTGATCACGCCAATTTCACCAACTCTTTGACCAATTTATTAATTCCGCTAGCGGCTTCGCTTAAACTGCCAGCAAGCATGTAGGCTGGCGTGGTGAGTAAGCGACGCTTTTGATCGAGGACGAAGTCATGGACAGGGCACTCGATGTGTTCACCGCCCATAGTATTAAACACTTTAGCAGTGTCAGGATCTGTACCGATCGTTCCTTTCACGCCAGCGCCGTAAATAAGCGGGATCATCGCAGGTGCAATACAGAGGTAGCCTGCGGGTTTATCGACTTTGGCAAAACTCTGGCAGGCTGTTAGTACGTCTGGATGGATAGTGCAATCGCTACCTTTAAGGGCAAAGTCTGACAGGTTCTTGGCAGCGCCAAAGCCACCGGGTAGTAATAGCGCATCAAATTGGTTGGCATGAAGCTCTTGGACATCTTGGATCTGACCTCGTGCAATGCGAGCCGCTTCGATCAAGACATTACGCGATTCATGGCTTTCTTCACCAGTGAGGTGGTTGATCACATGGTGTTGATCAATATTGGGGGCAAAGCAATGCCAGCTGGCGCCTTCTTGCTCAATGGCTAGCAGGGAAAGGACGGATTCATGGATTTCGCTGCCATCAAACACCCCACAGCCGCTTAAAATTACCGCAATTCTTTTCATTCTGGCTTCCTTTCTAGTCAAAATTGTCTATTTTTACAGTCGGCACGCTTAATTTAAGATAATGGTGCTAACGTTTTCCACAATCAATGATCATTGTTCGATCAAAGATCTATTTGTCTGTTTTTTGTTATCTTATTGAATTTAATGGTTTTTGCGTGTTGTTTTTTCATTGTGGATAATTTTGATCCCAGCTTAAAAATTAAATACTAACAAAGTTATCCACAGATTGAGGGTGTGTAGGGGAAAACATCAGTTAACACTGGCGAGTTGCCGTGGCATTCTAGTAGCCCGCCATACAGATTCCTCTCTTTGAGCATATATTATGCGCAATCTGTGTGCCGAATGATTATGACTTTTCCGGATATAAGAATATCTCTATGGCTACTATTCCAGATAACCCGCTTATTTTGATCGATGGATCATCTTATCTTTACCGTGCTTACCATGCTGCGCCAAACTTCACTAATTCAGACGGTGAGCCTACAGGTGCTGTGTATGGTGTGGTGAACATGCTGCGCAGTATGTTGCGCCAGTTTTCAACTGAACATATTGCGGTCATTTTCGATGCGAAGGGCAAGACTTTCCGTGATGATATGTATCCGGAATACAAAGCGAACCGTCCGCCAATGCCGGACGATCTTCGTGGTCAGATCGAACCGCTTCATGCTGTCATTAAAGCAATGGGCTTACCCTTGATTTCGATTTCAGGGGTAGAAGCGGATGATGTGATTGGTACGTTAGCGAGCCAAGCATCGAAAGCGGGGATGCCTGTACTGATCAGTACGGGTGATAAGGATATGGCGCAGCTGGTGGATGAGAATGTTACGCTGATCAACACCATGACAGATGTAGTGATGGATCCTGCTGGCGTGGTAGAGAAGTTCGGGATTGGCCCTGAGTTGATCATCGACTACTTAGCACTGATGGGCGATAAGGTTGATAATATCCCAGGTGTACCTGGGGTAGGTGAAAAGACGGCTAAAGCCTTATTAACCGGTATTGGTGGCCTAGATGCCCTGTACGATAACCTGGCCGATATTCCAGCGCTTGGCTTCCGTGGTTCTAAAACCATGCCTAAAAAGCTGGAAGACAATAAAGATGCGGCATATATGTCGTACCAACTGGCAACGATCAAGCTGGATGTAGAGCTTGATATGGCGCCGCATGAGTTGGTCAAAACAACCCCTGATACCGATGAGTTGACCAAACTGTTTGGTAAATTGCAGTTCCGCCGTTGGTTGAGCGAAATGCTGGATGGCAGCGATGGCAAGATTGTCGCAGATGAGCGCGTTGTTGGTGCTGACGCTGCCGATACGCCAAAAGTTGTTGCGCCTGTGATTGATCGCAGTGGCTACGAAACCGTGTTAGATGAAGCGAGCTTTAACGCTTGGCTTGAGCAACTGAATACCGCCGAAGTGGTCGCGTTTGATACTGAAACCGATGGCCTCGATTACATGACGGCGAACCTGATTGGGGTGTCATTTGCGGTTGAAGAAGGTAAAGCGGCGTACGTACCTGTCGCGCATGACTACCTTGATGCACCCGCGCAGCTTGATCGTGATTGGGTATTGGCGCAACTAAAACCACTGCTTGAAGATGCAAGCAAAGCCAAAGTGGGTCAAAACCTCAAGTTTGATGCGAGCATTTTGGCGCGCTACGACATAGATATGCAGGGGATTGTTTTCGATACCATGCTGGAGTCGTACGTGTTCAATAGCGTGGTTGGCCGCCATGATATGGATAGCCTATCGCTGCGCTACCTAGAGCATAAAACCATTAGCTTTGAAGACATTGCCGGTAAAGGTAAAAAGCAGCTGACCTTTAATCAAATCGATTTAGAACAAGCGGGTCCTTACGCTGCAGAAGATGCAGACATTACGTTACGTCTTCACAATGTACTGATTGCTAAAGTAAATGCTGATGAAAAACTCAAATCCGTGTTTGAAGATATTGAGATGCCACTAGTGCCAGTACTTTCACGTATTGAGCGAACAGGTGTATTGATCGACAGCATGTTAATGGGCGCGCAATCGTCAGAATTAGCAGCTCGTTTGGATGAACTTCAACAGCAGGCATTTGAAATTGCAGAGCAAGAGTTTAATTTAAGTTCACCCAAGCAACTTCAAGCGATTTTGTTTGAAAAGATGGGTCTGCCTATCTTGAAGAAAACACCGTCAGGCGCTGCCTCAACCAATGAAGAAGTGTTGCAAGAGCTGGCACTCGATTACCCATTGCCAAAATTGATTTTGGAATACCGTAGTTTATCGAAGTTGAAATCAACCTATACCGATAAGCTGCCGAAGATGGTTAATCCTGCGACAGGTCGTGTGCATACCTCTTATCATCAAGCAGTAACAGCCACTGGGCGCTTATCGTCAAGCGATCCAAATTTACAGAATATCCCGATTCGTAATGCTGAAGGTCGTCGTATCCGTCAGGCTTTCATTGCTCCAACAGGCTATAAAGTATTAGCAGTCGATTACTCTCAAATCGAATTACGTATCATGGCGCACCTTTCTGGTGATGAAGCACTACTAGATGCGTTCCGCCATGGTAAAGATATTCACGCCGCAACAGCCGCAGAAATCCTTGGCTTGCCGATTGAATCCGTTTCAACCGAACAGCGCCGTCGTGCGAAAGCGATCAACTTTGGTTTGATTTATGGCATGAGCGCCTTTGGTTTGGCGAAGCAGCTTGGTATGGGCCGTAACGAAGCACAAGAGTATATGGATGTGTACTTTGAGCGTTACCCAGGGGTGCTGGAATACATGGAAAGCACCCGTAATACTGCCAGTGAGCAAGGCTTTGTTGAGACCTTGTTTGGTCGTCGTTTACACCTGCCTGATATTAAGTCACGCAACGGTATTCGTCGTAAAGCGGCGGAACGTGCGGCCATCAATGCACCAATGCAGGGGACTGCGGCGGATATTATCAAGCGTGCCATGGTGTTGGTCGATGAGTGGGTGCAACAACAACCTGAAGGCCAAGTTCGCCTTCTAATGCAAGTACATGACGAACTTGTATTTGAAGTACAGGAAGCGCACCTTGAAAGCGTAACGGCTGAAGTGCAGCGTTTGATGGAAGCTGCAGCACAACTGGATGTTCCTCTTGTGGCTGATGCCGATTCTGGTGATAACTGGGATCAAGCCCACTAAGGGTTTTCGAACGATTTAATCAGATAAGTGACGAATAGCCAGCCTGTGCTGGCTATTTTTTTATGTGAATTAAGCGGCTAATGACAATTTTATGTAAAAGCTAATTACATAAATGTGAAAAAAAATAACGAAATCCTCTTTCATTATCTGAGCGTTTGTTGTACAGTTACTGACGTAGGGTACAGAGGTAAGATGTTCTATCTTTCAGACCTTTTGTTTCACGTTATTGGATTTGGCTGATTCAGCCGCCCTGGTCTTTTGACCGGGGCGTTTTTTATTGGGCCAAAGAAAAATTATGCTCCTCCTGCTTTTTCCCTTTTCTTTATTGCACCATCATTTCCCTTTAATTTAATGTATTGTCACTGTTGAAGCCTGCTGTGGCGGTAGTTGTAATGATCTGGCCACCATAGGGCAAGGTTAACGTTTCTTTTATATCGATATAAATCAAGTTGAGTATAAAAACCCCGTTGCAGTGCAATCGCATAATAATTAGAGTAATTACTTTAATTTAAACAACGATGCGGTATAATGGCGTTAGCTTCTTGTTCATATTTGTACAGAACAAGGTGACCATTTGTCGCTTTGTTTACAAATAAATGAAATCGCCACCCACTTTTTAGCGGTGGCTTTTTTTTGTCTGAAATTTGAGTTTTGTAATAAAATTTCACTAAGGTATGCGAGGGTGTGTCTTTTTAGTGCTGTTAATTTGCAATAAAAAACAACTAAATGGATTTTGTTGGTTAAGTCACTAAAAGATGATGTTTCGGCTGTAAAGCCGTGATAAAACCTGAGGTATGGCTGTTGAAAAAATCAATAAAGGTAGGACAAAAAACTTGCGTTGGGTTGGGAAATCATTGATCCTTTTTGAACAAAAATAAAAACCTCCTATTTCTCTCCCGTTGCCCCACCATGCTGGTGGGGAATTTTTATTGCTCTGTCCTTAGAGCAATAAATGGCAGATACAGTAAACTTAATCGTCAGTGTTTTCGCTGATCGGCGCTTCGCCATCTTCCGCCAAGAATGCTTGTTGGCGTTCTAGCTCTGGCGTAAACCATTCCGTTAATTTCGCACGCACTTGATCGACACCCAGTCCTTTCAATGATGAGAAAAACTCGACTTGTACATCGCCACCGAAAGATAATGAATCTTTACGGGTTTTCATCAGCTGCTGTTTACGCGCACCACTTTTCAGTTTGTCGGCTTTGGTTAACAAGACGAGAACAGGTAAACGGCTTTCAACCGCCCACATGATCATCTGTTGGTCCAAATCTTTCATTGGATGACGGATATCCATCAATACCACCAGACCTTGTAGACATTCGCGCTTTTGCAGGTATTCACCCAGTGCACGTTGCCATTTTTTCTTCATTTCTAGCGGCACTTGGGCAAAGCCATAGCCTGGCAAATCGATCAGGTTACAACCCGGCGTCACCTCAAACATATTGATCAGCTGAGTACGACCTGGAGTTTTAGACGTACGCGCTAAGCCCTTCTGGTCGGTCAGGCGGTTAAGTGCGCTTGACTTACCAGCATTAGAGCGACCAGCAAATGCGATTTCAACGCCAGTGTCAGTAGGCAAGTGGCGGATGTCAGGTGCACTTGTGATAAAACGTGTATTTCTATAGTTGAGAAGTTGATTCACTGTTAACTCCGTCAAGTCTTCATGTAGTCGACTGATTACTTTTATGTGAAATTGTGTAAAATATATTTAACCGTGCTCGGTTTGTGGTCGATTGTATACCATGTTGCTGAGCATTACTTGTGGTACTGGAAGCTCAATAATTATAAACGGAATGTCATGAAGAAATTAGTATTGATATTGTCTCTTCTTGCCAGTTGCTCAGCCTGGGCGCAGGGAGACGCAGAAGCAGGGAAAGCGAAAGCTGCCACATGTGCAGCTTGTCATGGTGCCGATGGAAATAGCATTATGGCGCAATACCCTAAAATTGCTGGTCAGCACCCTGGCTATTTGGAAAAGCAGCTGAAAGAATTTAAGTTAGGTATTACCTCTGGTGGTCAGCAAGGTCGAAATGATCCTGTGATGAGTGCAATGGCGATGCCGTTATCAGAGCAAGATATGTCAGACCTTGCGGCATATTATGCGTCTTTACCTATCTCAGATAGCACCACACCAGAGTCTTCGATTGAAATTGGTCAGCAACTTTACCGTTTTGGTGATGCCGAGCGCGGTATTGCCGCCTGTACTGCGTGTCATGGCCCTCGAGGTAATGGTACTAGCTTGTCTGGCTTTCCTAAAATTTCAGGTCAGAATGCGGAATACGTGAAACTGCAATTGGAAAAATTCCGGGCAGGTCAGCGCCAAAATGATATGAACACTATGATGCGTGCGGTAGCCGCAAAATTGAGTGATGGCGAAATTACCGCGCTGTCGCAGTATGTTGGTGGCTTACACTGATAGATGGCAGTGTGGAAAAAGCAGCTTAGGCTGCTTTTTTTGTTTCTAAATAACAGCAGTGCAGTTGAAACTTGTCTTAAATCTGCGAAAGCTGACTGGCGTGTGCGAGATCGGCTATTCGTGATGGTTGTTCAGGCTGAATAAATCACAAGAAATAGCAGTAAATTTCTTTATTTATAACGCGTTAGCTTTATTGAAAAAATCTTACAATGATTTTCTCTTTTTATAGTGCCTTGTTTGACCTTGGTATTCGCGTAAAGTTATCCCTGTCGACAAGGAGAGCGGCAAGGAAACAGGAAGCGCCATAGATTGGCATGAGCAGGAGCTCAAAGGATACAAGGCAGTCTGGTTCGGATACCAAATAATTCGTAGGATGCGAAATAGGATACCTAGGACGGGACTCAAGGATTACGCATTAGTGTGAGACAGATACATGAAGGAATCGTGTATCCACATGGATGGTGAATTTTGTTATCAGGATGATGACGCGCTTATGGAAAGCCAGCTTAGGATTAGCTGCCGACACAGGATGTGTGAAGGATTGTGAAAATTCATCAGGATGATGAAGAACAACAATGTTTGGCAAGGAAAGCACCAATAACAAAAGGATTATTGTCAAACCGGGATGTTTTTAAACTGGTTATGGACGACTAGACAGAATTTAGCCAGCGATGGCCACTCATAGAGCGATAGGCGTAAGCCTGTCGCTTTTTTCTTTATGGCGTTTCTGTTATGTTTCAGCCCATTCTTTGCTTAGGAAGGGAGTCATCATGCAGACATGTCCACTTTGCGATTGTGTAGCGGTTGCGACTTTTTATGAAGATCGCCTCAGGCCGTACTATCACTGTTCACAGTGTGCATTGATTTTTGCCGACCCTTCCTTTCAGCTGTCTGCTGAGCAAGAAAAAAAAGTGTATCAACAGCACCAAAATAATCCCCTCGATCAGGGCTATCGTCATTTCCTTAACCGGTTAGCGGCCCCTTTAGTTGCCAAACTCGATCCCCCTCCATTAACCGGGCTTGATTTTGGCAGTGGCCCAGGGCCGACATTATCCGTAATGTTGAGCGAGATGGGGTATAATATGACGATATATGATCCCTATTTTGCTTATGAGCCATCAGTATTGAGGCAAGAGTATGATTTTGTTACTTGTACTGAGGCAATTGAGCACTTTAATACGCCTGCTAAGGAATGGGGGCAGCTAGTTAATTTGGTTAAAACCGGCGGTTGGCTGGGCATAATGACCAAACTAGCACCTAATACCGATGATTTCGCACATTGGTATTATAAAAACGACCCAACCCATGTGAGCTTCTTCAGCCGTGAGACGTTCCGCTATTTAGCGCGGCGTGACGGACTGGAAGTTGAATTTGTTGGCAATGATGTAATTTTGCTGAGGAAGACCCAGTAATGACTCGTAAGAAAAAAGCCCGTAAAGTCGGCAGTGAAGGCCCTGCGGTATATCGCGAAAAATCAGCTTCGCAAACTGAACTCGATGCACGTAAACGTCAGAAAGACAAAAAGCGTAAAGGGTTAAAATCAGGTAGCCGTCACTCAGCGGGCCTTGATGAGCAACAAAAAGGCAAAGGCCGTGCGAAAGATCCACGTCTAGGTAGCAAAAAGCCGATTCCACTGATTGTGGATACTAAGCCTAAGAGCAAGAAAGAACGCCGTTTAAGCGCAGAGCAAGAGCTAGCGATGCTCGAAAACGATGCACAATTAATGGTGCTACTTGACCGTATTGAAGCGGGTGAATCGCTTGGTGCTGGTCTGCAAAAACAAGTGGATGACAAGCTAGATCGCATCGAACGATTGATGAAGCAGCTTGGTCTTCTGGATGAAGAGCCTGCTGAAGCAGCGATGCCTGTCGCGAAAGGTCCTAAATCTGATGATGACTTGCTGGATCAGTTTGAAAACATGGGCTTTGACGATTTCGACAAGGAGTAACCCTTGCAGGATATGACACTGTGGTTAGGTCTTGCTGGGAGTATCGTGACGGTACTCGCGTGTTACGCAGGCTATTTGTTATTAAAACTGTACCAACAAAATCAACGCCATAAAGCATTTCTTGTTCGAGCTGAAGCGGAACAAGGTGAAAAGCTCAAACAGCGCAATGCTACAATTATGGAAAGCGTGTTTATCATCGCTGATGCGGGTAAACAGGCACAGTGTGATATGTCGGAAATCTCAATTCGACTGTATAAGCTGATGGAAGTCTTGCAAGGTGAGAAGGCGGTTAATTTTGCACAAACTTACCCTGCAATGAATGAACTTTACCAAGTGGTGAAAGACATGCCACGGGGTGAAGCGCGTAAGGCAATCCAAAAGCAAGAGCGTATGAAGCTGGATTTGGAACGAATGAAAGCGGAAGCGTGTTTGCAAGACAGCATTAAGCAAGAGCTTGATGCCATCCTCGCAACGAAATAAAAGCACCGCCTTGAAGCACGCAGTGATCAAGGCGGAGTTTATTCTTCTGATAACACGCAAGTGTTCTACATCTTTATTAACTTGTGGCACACTTAGCCATTAACAAAATCCCTACACTATTGGAATTACGCCATGTCGAACGAACAGATTATTTGGGATCAGGCACTGATCGAAAAGTATAACTATTCAGGGCCGCGTTACACCTCATACCCAACCGCACTGGAGTTTCATCAAGGCTTCACCGAGGCGGAGTTTGACAGCGCGTGCGCACAGTACCCTGACCGTAAACTGTCGTTGTATGTGCACATTCCATTTTGTCATAAGCTTTGTTATTACTGCGGTTGTAATAAGATTATTACCCGTCATCAACACAAAGCCGATCAGTACCTTGATGTACTAGAGCAAGAAATTCGTCAGCGCGGTAAAACAATGGGCCAACGCCAAGTGAGCCAACTTCACTGGGGCGGCGGTACACCAACATTTTTGACTAAACCGCAAGTGACGCGATTAATGACAATATTGCGTGAGCAATTCAGCTTTGATGCCGATGCTGAAATCAGTATCGAAGTTGACCCACGTGAAATTGAATTGGATATGCTGGATCACTTACGTAGCGAAGGCTTTAACCGTCTCAGTATTGGGGTGCAGGATTTCAATAAAGAAGTACAAAAACTGGTTAACCGTGAGCAAGATGAAGAATTTATTTTTGCTATGGTACAGCGCGCGAAAGAGTTGGGTTTCCGCTCGACCAACCTTGATTTGATCTACGGTCTACCGAAGCAAAATCAGGCGTTATTTGCTGATACTTTAAAACAAGTACTTGAGATGAAGCCAGGCCGCCTTTCTGTTTTTAATTACGCACACATGCCAAGCTTGTTTGCTGCGCAGCGTAAAATTAAAGATGAAGATTTGCCAGCCGCGAAAGAAAAGCTCGCCATGCTGCAAGATACCATTGCCACCTTAACGGGCGAGGGTTATCAATTTATCGGTATGGATCACTTTGCTCTGCCTGAAGATGAGTTGGCAGTGGCACAGCGTGAAGGTATTTTGCACCGCAATTTCCAAGGTTACACAACCCAAGGCGACTGTGATTTACTTGGCTTTGGTGTGTCGGCGATTTCGATGATTGGTGATTGCTACGCGCAGAACCAAAAAGAGCTTAAAGCGTATTACGCCGATGTGAATGATCACAACCATGCCTTGTGGAAAGGGGTCGGTTTAGACGCGGATGATTTACTACGCCGTGAAGTGATTAAAGCGCTGATCTGTAATTTCCAGTTAGACAAGAAAGCGATCGAAGCTGAATTTAATCTCGATTTTGATAGCTACTTCGCCGAAGATTTAGAGTTACTACAAACTTTCATTAACGATGAGTTGGTAACTGTGAGCGATGATCTGATTTTTGTTGAGTTAAAAGGTCGTCTATTGATCCGCAATATTTGTATGTGTTTCGATAAGTACTTGCGTGACCGCGCCCGTCAGCAGCAGTTCTCTCGCGTTATCTAGGTTTATAAAGCCCAATGCAAAAAAGCCGCACTATCTCAGATAGTGCGGCTTTTTTAATGTGCTTTCAAACTTGGTTTAGTTTGAAAACATATTTACTGCGGCTATTAAAGCCAGTACCCCAGCTGCAAAATGGTTAATACCACCTGCGGCTAAATCACTGACGGCTGGCATAGCCACGCTGACTGAAAGTAGGCTTTCAAGCATGGAATTTCCCCACAATGACGTTATTTAAACGGTTACCGATAGCAATATCGGCAGCTGAAAACTGTAAAGTGGGCGTATTCTACGCGAAATATTGCTATTGGAAACTGTTTTTGCGCAATATTTCATCAATTTATTAGGCGCGTTTGGCCGCTTTATCTTTCAACTTTTGTTTTTCACTGTCTGATAAGAACGCCAGTTCCAAGCCGTTGATTTGGGTTTGGCGAATTTGATCTTGGCTAAGACCGACTTTGGGTGCTGCGACTTCGTATTCGTATGGCAGCTCTATACCTTCTACAGCAGGATCATCGGTGTTCAGACAAGCCAGAATGCCGTGCTCAAGGAATTGCTTCACTGGGTGAGATTGGTATGACTCAACGGTACTGGTTTGAATGTTAGATGTTAGGCAAGATTCAATACCGATTTTGTTTGCTGCGAGGTAATCCATCAGTTTTGGATCGTGAATCGCTTTGACGCCGTGACCAATACGTACCGCGCCAAGCTCTTGAATTGCTTGCCACATGCTCTCCGGGCCCGCAGCTTCACCAGCGTGAACCGTCACACGAAGGTTGGCATCACGTACTTGTTTGAAGTGCTTCACAAACTGATCGCCAGGTTGGCCCAGTTCGTCACCGGCGAGATCGATAGCCACCAAGTTTTCTTTTTGTGTTAGCAATGCATCGAGTTCTTGTTGGCAAGCCTCAATCCCAAAAGTACGGCTCATGATGCCAATCAGGTTAGCTTGTACGTCGAAATCGCGACAACCCGCTTTTACCCCATCAACAACAGCTTCAACTACCCCAGCGACAGGCAGGTTGTGCTTCATTGCCATGTAATATGGCGAGAAACGTAATTCTGCATAGTCGATCTTTGCATTCAGGGCATCTTCGACATTTTCATAGGCTACGCGGCGACATGCGTCGAGATCGCCTAATACTGCCACACCCCAATCGAGTTTCGACAGGAATGCCACCAAACTTGGTTCAGCTTCAACAATTTGTACGTGGGGACGCAACGCTTCAATATCATTAGCTGGCAGGGTCATACCAAATTGTTGGCCTAGCTCTAAGATAGTTTGGATACGGATATTACCGTCAAGGTGGCGGTGGATATCTGTAAGAGGAAGGTGCTTAGTAATCATAATTATGGGTGCCCCAATTGAAGTCTGTGAAAATCTGGTGCGTTATTATACGCAAAGCAGAAAATACTATCAGTATAGTCAGCACTGATATTCAGTCGATGAATGGCTCTTTGCTGGTTTGTTTACCATATCTGTTGACCATTCGTTTAATGGTTTGGGCTTAGCGTAGTAAAACCCTTGTGCGTAGCGACAACCTAACTGTTTTAACTTCGCTGCTTGTTCGGCGGTTTCGACGCCTTCTGCTACTGTGTCAGCGTGGAAGTTATTCGCCATAGTAACCACGGCGGCAATAATGGTGCTGTAATTTTCGGTCACCATCATCTGATTGACGAACGAGCGGTCTATTTTCAGGCTGTTAAACGGCAGCTGAGTCAGGTACGCCAGTGAAGAATAACCCGTACCAAAATCATCAATGGCAATATGAACCCCTAAGGCTTGAATTTGATTCAAAATGTGGGTGCTTAGCAAAGGTTGGCTGACTAAGCGTGATTCCGTGACCTCGAGAGTCAGATTACCAGCAGGTAGCTGGGTCTGTTCCAATACCACTTTTAATTGTTCAATAAAGCCGGCTTGTAGCAGTTGGCATACCGACAAATTCACGTGTAAAGAGAAGTCTTTCGGCCAACCTCCGCTATGAATTTGGTGATAGGCTTGCAGGCATGCTTGGTACAAAATTTGGTGGCCAATTTCGATGATCATGCCGTTATCTTCAGCAAGCGGAATGAATTTAATGGGTGGCACTAAGCCTCGACTCGGGCTATTCCAGCGCACTAAAGCCTCTGCGCCACAGACTTTATTATGGCGTAAGTCGATGATCGGCTGGTAATACACTTCGAATTCATGATTATCGATAGCGTGTTTGAGCTCTGCGGTTAAACGGGTTTGTTCGAGTGATGCTGTCATCATGCGGGGTTGATAATGGCAGTAGAGCGGGTACTCGTGTTGTTTCGCTTCACTGAGCGCTAAGCTGGCATTACGAATCCATTCATTGATGCCATTATCAGGTAATGGACCTGAAACTATACCTGCCCGCGCGCGTAGCATGACATCAATACCATCGATCATAAAAGGACGATGGAACACGGCTAAGGCGTGCTTAGCCAGTTGTTCTATGTGTTCAGCAGCAACGATGTGTTGACTAAATAGCGCAAACTCATCACGCCCGACTCGGCTAAGCTGGACATCACTTGGTGCTAGGTGTTGGAAGCGAGTGGCAATTTGTATCAGTAACTGATCGCCATTGATATGGCCTAAACTATCGTTAATATTTCTAAATGACTTCAACCCGATCAAGACTAACCCCGCGTCACTTCCTACTGGCAGTTTATCGGTTTTTTCGACTAAGCCTTGCTGGCTCAATAACCCGGTTAAATTATCAAACAGTACATGTTTTCTCAGTGAGTTAAATGACTGCTGCAAGCGGTGTGACATGGACTTGATGGAGTTAATTAGCAACTGGGTTTCTTTTAGCGAGACACTTTCATGAACTGGGATTTCCCAGTGATTTTCGGTGAGTTTTTTGGACGCTTCTGCAATTTCTGTAATAGGGCGAGTGATGAGCCCTAATACGGATAAGCCAATTAAGAGCCCGCCGCCGCCGAGGATCAAGGCGGCAATTAGCCCCATCATTTGTTGCTGGGGCAGTTGTCCCAGCAGGTCGGTTTCCGCAGTGGTGACAACAATCGACCAATTTAAATTGTATTTATCTTGGTAGGGCGTGATGCGGCTGAAATAGCGTGTATTGTCGTATGAAAATGAAAAGCCAGTACTGCGCTGTCGCGTATTCAGCTGATGGTTTTGAATATATTGACCGCTCGCTGCAATCAAAGGGGAAGTACTGTTTGATGGAGGCAGCCGTTTAAAAGCGTTACTTAAGAGTTTTTGACTTTCTGAGGTCGCAATTAGCAGACCTTTGTCATCGAGAATGTAAGTGGCGCCGGTAGTTGAACGGGCATCGTTGGCTAGAAAGTCGTTAATGTGGCTAAGGTTAATGTCGGTGACCGTCACGCCGATCAGGCGCTCATGTTGCATCACAGGTGATACGGCAGAAATGGTGAGGGTTTGGTTCTCATCCATATTGGTGTAAACATCAGACCAACCAGCTTGGCGACCTTGAGCAAACGGTGCATACCAAGGACGTTCAAGTGGATTGTAATTTTTGATTTTATGGCTGGTCGGGTGGTGGTAGCTACTGCCTTCAAAGATATATAAATCCTTGGCAGTGCGTTGATCTTTGAGCAGCAACGAGTATTGCTGGTTTTTTTCTTTTCGATAGCCAACAAGGTATTTATCTTCGCTGGCAAAGGCAATGGTGTTGATTTGCTTTTGGCTGATATAAATCGAGGATATTGCATCGAACAAATAGCCTTCAAGCACAGTGAGCGTCGGGGGTTGGTACAAACGGTGGCGTTGAATGCTATCAGCTAAGGTTTGATTGGTTTTGAACGGGTCGCCCAGAAATAAATTTAAGTCGTTACTGATGTTTTTGGTGTACGAAGAGAGCAGCTTATTACTGACTGCCGACAACATACGTTCATAACTATTATGTTGCGCGATTGCGATGATACCTATGGTTAGGAGTAGGATCATAGTAAAAGGTAACATCACCGCAGTGCGGAGCGTCAACATAGGAAGACGAATCATTGTTATGAGAGTGTCGTACAGTACAAAAGGATAAGAGATAGTGTCTTATCTTGTAGGGTGATGCAACCTAACAAAGGGGAGGACGCGCATTTTGTTGTGGTTAAATGCGCGCGTAAATACTCGTCTTAGTCGGTATGACAAAGCAAGGTGAAACAGGTTACTTATCTTGCTGGCAATGGCAGTGATGCCTTCTTAATTATTCACTCCCAGCTCTTTTAATTTTCGGGTGAGCGTGTTGCGTCCCCAACCCAATAATTTTGCGGCTTCTTGCTTATGACCATGGGTATGGGCTAGTGCGGTATCGAGCAATATTTTTTCAAAGGCAGGTAAGGCCTCGCTCAGTAAGTCGTGCTCACCCTGGCTCAAGGCCGCTTTTGCCCAGTTAGCTAAAGCATGGTGCCAATCAGGTTGGTCGCCTGTTTGCATTGTTGCCGTTGGCTGGCTTAATTCAGGTGGCAGATCGGCAGGCAGGATCTCTTTACCACTGGCCATCACAGTGAGCCATCGGCAGGTATTCTCTAATTGGCGCACATTACCGGGCCAATCTAACTCAGACAATATTGTCTCGGTGCTTGGGTGCAGGGTTTTCATCTCAACCGCCAATTCATCAGCCGCGCGCTGTAAGAAATGCTGGGTCAGTTGGGGGATATCTTGGCGACGATCTTTAAGTGCTGGCAAATGCACCCGAATCACATTGAGGCGGTGGAATAAATCCTCACGAAAATCCCCTTCGGCAACAAGGCGCTCAAGGTGTTGGTGAGTCGCCGCAATGATCCGCACATCGACATTTACGGGTGAGTGACCACCGACTCGATAAAACTGCCCATCGGCTAACACGCGTAATAAGCGAGTCTGGATGTCGAGTGGCATATCACCGATTTCATCCAAAAAAAGTGTGCCGCCATTGGCTTGCTCAAAGCGACCTTGACGCACGCTGTTAGCGCCCGTAAAGGCGCCCTTTTCATGGCCAAATAATTCAGACTCAATCAAGTCTTTCGGTATCGCCGCCATGTTGAGGGCAATGAATGCCGCTTGTTTACGTGGGCTGTGGCGGTGCAGTGCCTGCGCAACCAATTCTTTCCCTGTGCCTGATTCGCCGTTGATCAGCACAGAAATTGAAGAGCGCGATAAGCGCCCGATTGCCCGAAAGACTTCTTGCATCGCAGGGGCTTCACCAATGATTTCAGGCGCAGGCTTGAGTACTTGTTCGGGTTGCTGGCGCTTTTGTTCTTGGCTATGGCTGACGGCGCGTTCGACTAAGCTGACGGTTTCATCAATATCAAAGGGTTTAGGTAAATACTCAAAAGCTCCTTCTTGGTAGGCGTTCACGGCAGCATCAAGATCGGAGTGGGCGGTCATAATGATAACAGGCAGTGTCGGGTGATCTTGTTGTAAGCCTTTAAGCAGAGTTAGGCCATCGGTGCCAGGCATACGAATATCGGAGACGAGCACATCAGGCACGCTGCGCTCTAATGCCTCGAGTACGCTGTCCGCATCGGCGAAGGTTTCACAGTGCATGCCTGCGGCAATTAAGGTGCGCTCTAACACCCAGCGGATTGAACTGTCGTCATCGACAACCCAAATCATTCCTTTGCTCATATATGCCTCCTAAGTTGGTTGTTGACCAAGTTATTGTGATTATTTTATCGGAAGAAAGATGGTGAATTGGGTGTGACCAGGCCAACTTAATACTTCAATTTTGCCTTGGTGTTGATCGATCAGGTTACGGGCAATTGATAGCCCAAGGCCCGTTCCGCCATCACGACCTGTAACCATGGGGTAAAACAAGGTGTCTTGAATATCACTCGGGATCCCTGGGCCATTATCAATAATGTCGATTTTTGCGGCGACCCGAAAACGCTTACCGTGGATCAAAGCTTGATGGGCAGTGCGTGTTTTTAAGGTAATGCGGCCTTGTGAAGTATCGCGCAATGCGAGCGCCGCATTACTGACGATATTTAATAGGGCTTGCTCAAGCTGCTCTGGATCCATGGTGAAATCGGGTAGGCTCGGATCGTAATCACGGGCTATGGTGATGTCATCGTTATTGTCTAGGCTCACGAGCTGGCGCACTTTCTCTAACACCACGTGAATATTATCGACCTGACGATTGCCTGGCCGCTGCGGCCCTAATAGGCGATCGACTAAGTTTCTCAACCTATCTGCTTGCTCGATAATCATTTGGGTATATTCGGTGTAGCTGGGGTCGGGTAGGGTTTTTTCCAATAGTTGGGCTGCGCCGCGTAACCCCCCTAAGGGATTTTTGATTTCATGGGCTAAGCCACGTACCAGCTCTTTAGCCGCTTGCTGCTGCACGTACTGGCTCTGTTCTTGACTGATCCGACGTTGTTGGTCGATAGGTTTAAGTTCAAGCAAGATCAGTAGCTCTTTTTGCCATGACACTGGGCTCGCATTGAGTTCTAAGGAGTGGTGGCGGCCATCAATAACAAAGGTAACATCGCTATCGGCTAATCCCTGCCCGCTTTGTAAGGTGGCTTGAACTAGGCCCAGATCGAGTGAAGCGTGTTGCAGTAAATCAGGGAAATGGCTGTGAGTGAGTCGCCGCTGGCTGGAGGCAAAGAGTTGCTCGGTGGCTGGATTAACGTAGCGAATAGTGAGCTCCTCGTCGAGCAGCACAATTGCAGTCACCAGATTATCTAAAATAAGCGGCGTAAATTCAGCAGTCACGATTATCTTCCTTGTGGTGCGCCATTCTGAAGTTTAGCCCTCAGAAAATCGCATTGCACTATATTGGTGCAATCAAGTGTAACCTGTCTGTCTACCGAGTGATAGCTATGTTGCTAACACTGTGCGCTTACTCCCTGATGGTAGCGGCTATGGCCCCCTAGGATGAAGGCGTGATGCGCGATGCAGAAAGACAGTGATCTTCTCTGATGATGCAATAACCTTGCCGTATTTTAATAACTTAACTTGTAGCTGGTGGCTACCACGATCAATATCGACTAAACGCCAATCGAGCTGGGTTTGGCTTTTGCCATAGGCTTTGCCATCGAGGTATAACTTGGCACTATGGCCTTTATCCATGGTGCGATTAGCCACAGCGGAAAGCGTGATGATGCCTTCATTGTTGCGGATGGTTTGCTCATGCAAAGGCGCCATGATTTGGATGCTAGAAGTCGTAGTGTGCTGGGGGAGCTCAGTATCAAACAGTAAATGACGTTCGCCTTGAGCTGATTTTGCTTGCTGGGGCGAGGAAGAGACCTGGGTTGCTGTTTTTTTTGCAGGTAGCGGAACGTTAATATTCACTTCTTTGGCGTGATCATTGGGTTGGTCAGAAAAATGGACGGTGCCGTGTTCATCGGTCCACGTGTAGATTGTAGCTTGAGCGAGCGTCGTGATACTGGTAGCAAGCAGAATAATGACAGGAAACCATGGTTTGAACACGCGATAACCCAAAGCAAAAGAATGAATATGTAGAGGTTAGCGATTAGGCAGAGAGGGGCAATAATAAAACGACCCGCCTGTGAGGCGGGTCGAAGTCTTAAATACTGAGCTGTTTATCAGTTACTTATACTGAGTAGTAAAGTTCAAATTCAAGTGGGTGCGTTGTCATGTTTACTTTCGCAACATCTTGAGATTTTAGCTCGATGTAAGAGTCGATAAAGTCGTTCGAGAATACACCGCCAGATGTTAGGAACTCACGGTCTTCGTCGAGTGACTGTAGTGCGCCCTGTAGTGATTCAGCAACAGTTGGGATTTCCGCTGCTTCTTCTGCTGGTAGGTCGTACAAGTCTTTATCCATCGCTTCACCCGGGTGGATCTTGTTCTGGATACCGTCAAGGCCCGCCATTAGCATTGCTGCGAAGGCTAGGTATGGGTTGGCTGCTGGGTCACCGAAACGTACTTCGATACGACGTGCTTTCGGGCTAGGTACAACAGGAATACGGATTGACGCTGAACGGTTACGTGCAGAGTAAGCCAGCATCACAGGTGCTTCGAAGCCAGGAACCAGACGCTTGTATGAGTTTGTTGCTGGGTTAGCAAAGGCGTTGATGGCACGAGCGTGCTTGATGATACCGCCAATGTAGTAAAGCGCCATTTCAGATAGGCCGCCGTACTTGTCACCAGCAAACAGGTTTTGGCCATCTTTTGCGAGTGACATGTGAACGTGCATACCGCTGCCGTTATCACCTACCAGTGGTTTCGGCATGAAGGTTGCTGTTTTACCAAATGCGTGTGCGACGTTGTGAACAACGTATTTGTACACTTGGATTTCATCAGCTTTGGTTGTTAGCGTGTTGAAGCGGGTTGCGATTTCATTCTGACCTGCCGTCGCTACTTCATGGTGGTGAGCTTCAACAACCAGACCCATTTCTTCCATGATTAAACACATAGCTGAACGAATATCTTGTGATGAATCAACAGGAGCAACTGGGAAGTAACCGCCTTTCACACCAGGACGGTGACCTTTGTTACCGCCATCGAAATCAGAACCTGTGTTCCAAGCGGCTTCTACGTCATCGATTTTGAAGAAAGAGCCTGACATGTCAGTGTTGAACTTCACGTCATCAAATAGGAAAAACTCTGGCTCAGGACCAACCAGTACGTTATCAGCCAGGCCTGTTGAACGCATGAACTCTTCTGCGCGTTTAGCGATAGAGCGAGGGTCACGATCGTAACCTTGCATTGTCGCAGGCTCAAGGATGTCACAACGAATATTAAGTGTTGAATCTTCCGTGAATGGGTCGAGTACTGCGCTTGATGCGTCAGGCATCATCACCATGTCTGATTCATTAATGCCTTTCCAGCCAGCAACAGATGAACCATCAAACATTTTGCCTTCTTCAAAAAAATCGGCGTCGATTTGGTGAGAAGGAATAGAGATATGCTGCTCTTTACCTTTGGTATCGGTAAAACGTAGGTCAATAAACTTAACTTCATTTTCCTGGATCAGCGCTAGTACGTTTTCTACTGACATCTTGAGTAACCTCCGGTGTTAGATTGGGCAACTGGCCGCAAAACTTGTGCATTGCTCATTATGAGCTAACTGATTTAAGTTAAGCGAAAAGTGTGCCAATTTTTAAAGTCCCAAAAAATGCCCTTTTTTGGTGTTTTTGAGACGATGAGAATCCTTTTCTGCACAATTATGGTGAGCTAGATGCACCATTGTGGTGCAATTTAGTGGCTTGCCACTTTTTAGTGCGCCTACTACCTTATCGTAGGCGGGGTCGTTGTCAATTCCATTACTGGACGAACTTTCGCCATTATCGGCGACACTTTGCTGAAATGACAGTGTATTTTTCGTTACTCAAACTTTCGCTGAGACCAGTGTTTATAAGGGTTTAGCAGTATTTGAAAGATTAAATTCAAAAAGCTGGTGATATAAATCACATATTTCGTGGGTTTTGGCGTAAAATCTGTTAAATTATGAGCCGTTTTTTTAACCAAGTAGCTACCCGTTGGTCGCTGCATGTTCTGAGTGAATGTGAAATCCATGTCTAATCAACAGATCGATAAACTAAGAAATATCGCAATTATTGCTCACGTTGACCACGGTAAAACTACCCTGGTTGATAAGCTGTTACAGCAATCTGGTACGCTAGAAGGTCGCGGCGAAGCTGAAGAGCGCGTAATGGACTCTAACGATATCGAGAAAGAGCGTGGCATTACCATTCTTGCTAAGAACACAGCAATTAACTGGAATGACTACCGCATCAACATCGTAGATACCCCTGGACACGCCGATTTCGGTGGTGAAGTTGAGCGTATCATGTCGATGGTTGACTCTGTGCTTCTTATCGTTGATGCGGTTGATGGCCCAATGCCACAAACCCGTTTCGTAACGCAAAAAGCGTTCGCATACGGTCTTAAGCCAATCGTTGTAATCAACAAGATTGACCGTCCAGGTGCACGTCCTGAGTGGGTTATGGATCAAGTATTCGACCTATTCGACAACCTTGGCGCAACTGACGAACAACTAGACTTCACTGTTGTTTACGCATCAGCACTAAACGGCTGGGCAACAATGGAAGAAGGCGAAACTGGCGAGAACATGGAACCATTGTTCCAAGCTGTTGTTGACACAGTAGCGGCACCAGACGTTGATGTTGAAGGCTCGCTACAGATGCAAGTATCTCAACTTGATTACAGCTCTTACGTAGGTGTTATCGGTGTTGCTCGTATCGCTCGCGGTACAGTTAAGCCTAACCAACAAGTAACTATCGTTGGTGCTGACGGTAAGAAGCGTAACGGTAAAGTGGGTACGGTTCTTGGCTACCTTGGTCTTGAGCGCCACGAAGTTGAAGAAGCAAAAGCGGGTGACATCATCGCTATCACAGGTCTTGGTGAACTGAAAATTTCAGACACTATCTGTGACATCAACGAAGTTGAAGCACTTCCTGCGCTTTCTGTTGATGAACCAACAGTAACTATGACGTTCCAAGTAAACACTTCTCCGTTCGCGGGTAAAGAAGGTAAGTTCGTTACTTCACGTAACATCCTTGAGCGTCTACAAAAAGAATTAGTACACAACGTGGCACTTCGCGTTGAAGAAACTGATAACCCAGATCGTTTCCGTGTTTCAGGTCGTGGTGAACTTCACCTATCTATCCTGATCGAAAACATGCGTCGTGAAGGCTTCGAGCTAGCAGTATCTCGTCCAGAAGTAATCATCAAAGAAGAAGATGGTCAACTAATGGAACCGTTTGAAACTGTGACTATCGATGTTATCGAAGAGCACCAGGGCGGTATCATGGAAAACATCGGTTTACGTAAAGGTGAACTGACTGATATGGCACCAGATGGTAAAGGCCGTGTTCGCATGGACTTCATGATGCCTTCTCGTGGTCTTATCGGTTTCCAAACTGAGTTCATGACACTGACTTCAGGTTCTGGTCTTATCTACCACTCTTTCGATCACTACGGTGCTCACAAAGGCGGTACAATTGGTCAGCGTAACAACGGTGTTCTAATCTCGAACGCTACGGGTAAAGCCCTAACTTACGCACTATTCAACCTTCAAGAGCGCGGCCGTCTATTTGCAGAGCACGCTGATGAAGTATACGAAGGCCAAGTAATCGGTATTCACAACCGTGCAAACGACCTAACTGTTAACTGTCTTAAAGGTAAGCAGCTAACGAACGTTCGTGCATCTGGTACTGATGAAGCTCAAACGCTTTCTCCTGCTATCAAGTACACACTTGAGCAAGCACTAGAATTCATCGATAACGATGAGCTAGTAGAAGTAACACCAGTTAGCATTCGTATCCGTAAGAAATTGCTTACTGAGAACGATCGTAAACGTGCAGGCCGTGCAGCTAAGTAATTAGCCGCTAACCTCCGTTAAAAATCCCTCCATAGCGTATGCTGTGGGGGGATTTTTTTATGGCTAAAGATCAGGATTACTCCTCATACCAGAGCAAGGTTTGGTATGATGGTTGGGAGTTTATCAAGGAATAGTACAATGCAACCTATCATTATTACTGGTGGCCCAGGCGCAGGGAAAACAACGTTACTGAATACGTTGGCGAATAAGGGATATCTGGTCTTTCCTGAAGTATCACGCACCTTGATCCGCGATCAAGCCCAGCAACCTGATGGGGTACTGCCGTGGACTAACTTGCCTGCGTTTGCTGAACTTTGTTTAACGGCAATGAGTAATCAACGTCGTGAAGCCCTTCGCAATACTATGCCTGCGTTTGTTGATCGTGCCATACCTGATATTTGTGCCTATTTAACCTTAGGTGGTTGTGAGGTAGCAGAGCAATATCAAGACGCGGCGGTGGGTTATCACGCCCGTGTTTTCTTCTGTACGCCTAATCCTGACATTTACGAGCAAGATGATGAGCGCCCATACCCCTTTGAGGAAGCACTAGTGATCCATCAGCAGCTGATAACGACCTACCAAGCGTTAGGGTACGAGGTGGTTGATGTGCCATGGGGTAGCGTGGAAGAGCGAGCCAACTGGGTGTTGACTCGATTGAATGAACGTTAGCCGCAGTGTGTCTTGCTACGCTTTTTTAAGCTGGGCAATAAAGCGTTCTGATTCTGAAATGGCGGTTTCCATATCTTTGATCGCGCGCTGAATATCACGCTGCAAATCATTGAATTCACCCTGCAGTGAGCCAATAGCCGCCGCATTCAGGTTATGCTTTAGATATAGCGTATTGTCGTGCAGCGTATCTAGCACGGGGGCCATTTTTTGCTCGGCGCGGTGCATGGCACTGAGCATGGTTTGGTAGGAGGCTTTAGTTGATCGTAGCTTGGTTTGGCTATCACGTTTTAACTTCGCGCTTGAGTAAAGCTCAAGCTCTTGTTGCCACTCAGCAAAGAGTGCATCCGCCACATCTTCGATAGCAGCAATACGGCTACTGACTTTATCCGCTGCATCAACACTGTCTTCATACTGATCGTTGATGCTGTTGTACGCCGCTTCAAGCTCACCACCATCAAACTGGTTCAGGGCTTTGAGCGCGTCTAATGCGCTGGTAAATTGTTGCTGGGCATCTTGTTGTGCTTCAGAGGCTTCTTCGACGCGATCGACCATAATATCGCGTTTGTGAACGCCGACTTGCTCCATTGCGGAATAATAAGCACTCTGGCAGCCTGAAAGTAGCGATACACTGAATAGTAGCGCGAGCAGGTAAGGCATAGACACACTCCTTGTCGTAAAAATCTTGCTGATCCTGTGGGTTAGCGAGTTAAACACAAATAATTTAACCGATAGATTAAATGAATATGGCTGACAACAAGACAACTAGCAAGCTGCAATTATTGAAGCGAGTCAAAGTTGGGTTTGCGTTTTTACGTTACCTGCAACAGCGTGCCACACATGACCGATTAACGGTTACGGCAGGCTCTATGGCGTATGTAACCTTGTTATCTTTAGTGCCGATGATCACCGTGGTGTTGTCGGCATTATCCAGTTTTCCAGTCTTTGCTGGATTAGGCGAACTGCTGCAAAATTTTGTGATTGAGAATTTTGTCCCCGCAGCGGGCGAAATCGTGAAAACCTACCTTAATGAATTTGTCGCCAATGCAGGCAAGATGACTGCCGTGGGTATCGGCGCCTTGTTTGTGGTGGCGATGATGCTGATTTCAACTATCGATACGGCGTTGAATTATATTTGGCGAATACATGAAAAACGCCGACCTGTTATCTCGTTTTCTATCTATTGGATGGTACTTACCTTAGGGCCTATTTTGGTGGGCTCTAGCATTGCGGTGAGCTCATACCTGGGATCGCTCAATTTACTGGGCAGTGAATTAGTGAATGGCTTCTTTCAACAAATGCTGCGTGGTTTACCTGTTGTGATGTCGAGTCTGGCATTTTTAGGGCTGTATTTATTGGTGCCTAATACCAAAGTGAAGTTCAACCATGCTTTAATTGGTGCACTGACCGCCAGTGTCTTGTTTGAAGCCAGTAAAAAAGGTTTTGCACTCTATATTACAAATTTTCCGTCTTACCAAGTGATCTATGGGGCATTGGCGGTGATCCCAATTTTATTTGTATGGGTTTATTTGTGTTGGTGTATTGTATTGCTTGGTGCTGAAATTACAGCCAGCCTCGGAGAGCGTTCTCAGTGGTGTCCACTGCAACATGAGAATGCCACCAAGCAGCCCTGTCCGAAAAATAAGACGGCTGTGTCGGACAATGATGTAGATACTAAAAAGGAAAGAACGGAATGATTGCGCTTATTCAACGCGTTAGTGAAGCCAGTGTGACTGTTGATGGTCAAGTGACTGGCGCTATTGGTAAAGGGTTATTAGTCTTACTTGGCGTTGAGAAAGACGATGATGAGAAAAAAGCGCAGCGATTACGTGACAAAGTATTAGGCTACCGCGTGTTTGAAGATGATGCCGGTAAGATGAACCTTAACGTACAGCAAGTGGGTGGGAGCGTGTTGGTGGTGTCGCAGTTTACGTTGGCGGCAGATACCAATAGTGGCATGCGCCCTAGCTTTTCAAAAGGGGCTGCGCCTGCTGATGCGGAACGACTGTACGAATATTTTGTCGAATGTTGTAAGGGTAAAGAAATCCAAACTGAAACGGGTATCTTTGCTGCAGATATGAAAGTGGCCTTACAAAACGAGGGTCCAGTGACATTCTGGCTTCAGGTATAGCTTGGTCTGATGTGGTTTTTCACATAGAAATGGCTGTGGGTTAGGTAATCAAGAGAGGGAATTCATGTTTCGACTTATCACCCCAAAAACTGATGAAGAGTTAGCTCGTTACTACGACTTTCGGTGGCGGATGTTGCGGGAACCATGGCATATGCCAGCAGGATCAGAGCGGGATGCCTACGATGAGCTGTGTTGCCATCGGATGATTGTGGATGACAAAGAGGAAGCCATTGCCGTTGGTCGCTTGTACATGACGCCTGATAACGACGGGCAAGTGCGCTTTATGGCGGTACACCCTAACTATCGTCATAAAGGGATGGGCGCATTAGTACTGATGGCTTTAGAGTCGTTAGCGCGTCAAGAAGGTGCCAAGCGTTTAGTCTGTAATGCGCGTGAAGATGCGATCCCTTTCTATCTGAAAAATGGTTTTGATAGCCAAGGTGAGCTGAGTGATGAGCGTGGCCCTGTTCGTCACCAGCAGATGCTGAAGCATTTAGACCCACTTACAGAAGTGGTGCGTCACCCTGAATGGTGCCAAGCACTGCAAGAGTTGTGGCAATTTCAGATCCCTATCAGTGAGAAAATGGGGATCAAAATTAGCCAATATACGGGTTACCGCTTCGAGGTCAGTGCACTCTTTAATGCCAACTTAAACCCTAATGAGTCCATGTTTGCAGGCAGTATCTTTACCATGGCGACGTTGGCGGGATGGGGCTTTATTTGGATGCTACTCAAAGAGCGTCAGCTCAATGCTGATATTGTGCTAGTGGATAGCCATATTCGCTATAGCGCTGCGGTGAAAGAGCGTCCGCGCGCTGTTGCCTCGGTGGAAGGGTTAAGTGGCGATCTCGATCGCCTAGCCAGTGGCCGTAAAGGCCGAGTCACCGTTGAAGTGAACGTATTCAGCGGTGATCATCACGCCTCAACCTTTACGGGCACTTATATGCTGTTTCCATCACAAGATGACAGCGAGACAGGGGCGGGTTGCTGATGATGTTGCCACACTCGCTCAAATAGCTGACAAGACTGCGCCACATTTAGGCGCAGTTTTTGTTTTTGCGGTTGCGCTAAATCCCATTGTCCCTCGAGTACTGTCTGAATATCTGTATTTTTAATCGTAAATGCTTGTAGTGCTATGCGCCCCCGATCACTGGTGACTGTGAGTGGTGAGATAGCGATTGCTGATGCTGTCGACGGTGTTGCCTGTATGCTGGTATAGGTTGCTAATGTGGGGATTTTTTCCTGCGATATTTGCGTTGGATTCGCGCGCCAGTTGGCAAGCTGCTGGCTAAATTCTGCGGGTGTGCTGAGCAAGTGGGCATCGCGGAAATCGGCTTGAATCGCTCCCTCTAAGCTGTAATTAAAACTGGCGCGGTTATGGGCTAAGCCACTTAACGCAATACTCGAGTCAACTTTTCCCTCAAGCGGCAAAGGCAACCCTAGCCATTGCGGAAGGATGGATAATGGCGCGCTGTCTGTTGTGGCCGTAATGTGCCACGGCTGGGCGGGTTGCGTCAGCGCCCATTGTCCTGTGGCCTCAAGTAAACCATTTTTGAATGGCAGGGTCAGCTGATCCAACTGCCAGTTACCCGCTTGGCTATGAGTGCTGATATAGGGTTCCACCAGCTCGACAGTGTTAATGCTGGCAAACCCAGCACTGGCGGTGAGCCTACCTTGCCATAATCCATAATGCTTGCTTTGCTTAAGGCGCAGTTCGCTGCCGTCGATATTAATCCCGCTGAGCTGAAAAGGTAGTTCAGGGTTGGTATCGGTTAGTTGAAGGTAGCCTACGTCTAATGTCTGAATGTCGATAGCGTCATACGGCGCGAATAATTCGTTGAGTTGGCTAGGCCATTGCGGCGCTAGAAAAGCCTTAATGTTATTTAGCGTCAATTGATTGAGGTGAATCGTATTGGGTGTCACCTTCCCCTTGGTGCGCAGGTAACCTTGCCACACTTTGCTGGAAAGCCCTTCAATAAGGGTAGTGTTTGGGGTGAAACGTAGATCCAACAGTGGGCTATCAAACACGGTCTCATGCCATAAAATACTGTCGGCACTGAGTGATAATTGGCTGTCGCTTTGTTGCCAGCGAGACTTGCCTTGTTGCCAATTGAGTAGCGATAAATTGAGTTGGTTAAGGGATAAGTCGGCGAGTTCGATTTGGCTATCCACCACATCCAGTCGGCCGATAGTCAGCGTGGTCGCCACTTGGTGAGAGTCATCGTTATGATCGCTAGTTTGGTTGATGAGGGTATTCGTAATTAAGTCATGGGCTTGTTGTGCTAATTGATGAGTGGTTAATGCCGATTCAAACTGAAGGTTGGCCACTGTAATTTGATCCAGGATCCATTGATGACTGTCAGGAAGAAAGTTTGCCTGACCATTGATGCTGGCGCCTAACCAGTCAAACGAATAACCGTAAATACGCCATGCTTCGTCTGCTTGATACCCGCCTGTTTTTTCTCCATCCACTAACAGATCAGTAAAGGTGTGTTGTTGCCAATCGACTTGTGGGGCGGCAATGCGAAAATCCCCTGAAAAGTCGCCCCAGAAAGCAGCACTGGGTTGCCAGTTATCGAGTTGAACTTGTCCATTGTGTAGCGTGAATCTTGGGGTAGTAAGATTCATCTGCTTTAAAGCCAGGCGGTGGGTGAAAATGGCTGGGTAGTGTATTTCACTCTGCGCTTGGCTTGGTTGATGATTTGGCTGTTCAACGTGTGCAATATCGACACCGCTGATCAGGATGCTATCAAAGTACCACAGTGGTACCGCTGGCTGCGTCTGATAACTGGGTGTTGGGTTACTTGATGACGTGAGCCCGAACCAAGCAAACAATGTCTCACGCGGTGCTAACCACAGCTGTACTTGCTGTGCTTGATGGATTTGTTGATCAGGATCGATAACGGTCGGTTGTTCAATCGTGAGGTGCCAAGGGTCGGTGATGGTATAAGAGAGCGCGTTGGCATCGAATTGGTAGTTGCTCAGGACTCGGGTGAGCTGCCCGATCACTGGCGCAGCATGACGGGTGTGTAATAAGGCTACACTGATCGTGAGAACCAATAGCACTATGATGGTTAAGGTTGCGAGCAGTTTTCCGAATAGTCGCATAGCGCTCTCACTACTTCAGTCTGTTGTGAAGTATTCAGAGTGGCGTAAAAGCCGAGTCTAGGCAAGTCGTGGAATAAAAAAGCATGAAGCTAACTATGTTAGTCACGAGAGGAGATCGCGGTGACGATGAGGTGTAAAAAAGCCCCTGCAAGAGGGGCTTAGGTGTTTATTGTCCGGTAATTAGTGCATACCGTGATTAGTCGACTTGTGGGCCAGCAGCGACAAGTGATGCACCTTCAGTCGTATCTGTGTACTTCTCGAAGTTATTGATAAAGCGTTGTGCCAGATCTTCGGCTTTGCTTTCCCACTGAAGTGGGTCCGTGTATGTGTCACGAGGATCAAGGATCGCTGGATCAACACCTGGTAGCGAGGTTGGTACTTCAAGATTAAAGATAGGAATATCTTTGGTTTCTGCCGTGTCAATCGAACCATCAAGGATGGCATCAATGATGCCACGGGTATCTTGAATCGAGATACGCTTGCCAGTACCGTTCCAACCTGTGTTCACAAGGTAAGCTTCTGCACCTGCTGCTTCCATACGTTTCACTAATACTTCTGCGTATTGTGTTGGGTGAAGGGTTAGGAACGCATTACCGAAACAGGCAGAGAAGGTTGGCGTTGGCTCTGTAATGCCACGCTCAGTACCTGCCAGTTTAGCGGTAAAGCCAGATAGGAAGTGGTACTTAGTTTGCTCTGGTGTCAATTTAGAAACGGGTGGTAGTACCCCGAATGCATCTGCCGATAAGAAAATCACTTTGTTAGCGTGGCCACCTTTCGATACTGGCTTAACAATGTTTTCAATGTGGTAGATAGGGTAAGACACACGAGTGTTTTCTGTTTTCGAGTTGTCGTCGAAATCAATTGCACCATCAGCACGCACCGTCACGTTTTCTAGCAATGCATCGCGACGGATCGCATTGTAGATATCAGGCTCTGCTTCTTTAGATAGGTTGATGGTTTTGGCGTAGCAGCCACCTTCGAAATTGAAGACACCGTTATCATCCCAACCATGTTCGTCATCACCAATTAGCGCACGCTTAGGATCGGTAGATAGGGTTGTTTTACCTGTACCAGAGAGACCAAAGAATACCGCAACGTCGCCGTCTTCACCCATGTTGGCCGAGCAGTGCATTGAAGCGATGTCTTGCAGAGGAAGGAAGTAGTTCATCATGGCGAACATGCCTTTCTTCATCTCACCGCCGTACCAAGTACCACCGATGAGCTGCATTTTTTCTGTCAGGTTAAACACGGTGAAGTTTTCAGAGTTTAGACCTTGCTCTTCCCACTTCTCATTGGTGCACTTCGCGCCATTCATTACCACGAAATCTGGCTCAAAGTGTTCTAATTCTTCTGCTGTAGGGCGGATAAACATGTTTTTCACGAAGTGTGCTTGCCATGCCACTTCAGTGATCACGCGAATACATAGACGAGTATCAGGATTAGCACCACAGTAACCGTCGATAACAAATAGACGTTTGCCAGAAAGTTGACCTGTTACTAGGGTTTTCAGATCATTCCAGACATTTTGGTCAATCGCTTTGTTGTCGTTCTTGCCTTGATCGGCCCACCATAGCGTATCGCGGGTCGTATCATCTTTTACGATGAACTTATCTTTTGGCGAACGGCCTGTGAAAATACCGGTATCGACTGATACTGCGCCAAGCTCAGTCACGATACCTTTTTCGTATCCTTCTAGGCCTGGTTTAGTCTCTTCTTCGAATAAAACTTCATAAGAAGGGTTACGTACTACTTCTGTAACATTTTTGATACCGTATTTAGACAGATCCATGTTTTTTGCAACCTTTTTTTCGACGTTAAGGACAGTCATAGGTGCTCCTTGGGTAAGATGTAGTTTAACTGTCGACCATGCTAACAACCCTAAAGGGGTAATTCAGGGAGGTTAATCAAAAATTAACCATTAACTTGTTACCGTTAAGTAATTTTATTTAACCGTATTGGGTTGGTTAGTTTACAGGGGTGTTACGTATTTGCGCTAGGTCTCGAAATTAATATTTCTCTTGAAAAAAGCGATATTTAGGCGTGAAAAATGAATGTAAGGCTGGGCGGAAAGTGTGCTTCAGTTAAAAAAATAGCCGAATAAAATTCGGCTATCATGATTTTTTTTGTCAGTTAATACGGGACAAAAATTAATTAGTGTACTTGGTTGTCACCAACGCTCGCGTTTTCATGCAATGCTGCAACGTCAACGCTATCAAAGTCATAAGTCGTACCACAGTAATCACAGTGTAAAGAGACTTTGCCTTCCTCGGCTAAGATTTTCTCTACTTCTATGCGTTCAACGGAACAAATGGCCGAAGCACTACGCTCACGTGAACAACCACAGTGGAATTCAACTGGCTGCGGTTCAAACAGTTTCACTTCTTCTTGGTGATATAGGCGGTACAATACATCTTCCGCTTTTAGACCAAATAACTCTTCGTTCTTCACTGTGCTGGTTAGCTGCGACAGGTGATCGAAATCATCGGCGCTACCTTGACCGTCAGGCATAATTTGTAGCAGCATGCCTGCAGCCATCGCTTTTTCTTCATGCTCGCCAACACGTAGGATGATTTGCGTCTTAAGTTGCTCTGAATTTGCGAAGTAACCTTCTAGGCACTCAGCTAACGTTGTACCTTCAAGACCGACTACACCTTGGTAACGCTCACCCTTTGTTGGGGTGATGGTAATCACCATGTGGCCTTTGCCAATCAGATCATGAATGTTTTCTGTGGCTGGTACGTCACCGTCCCAGCGTGCGACACCGCGCATTTTTTGGTCGTGATCACCATTGATCACCGCCAATTTGATTGGACCGTCACCCTGAAGCTGAACCGTAATTGAACCTTCGAACTTTAATGTTGCCGTAAGAAGGCTAGTTGCAACGAGGAGTTCACCAAGCAGGTTTTGTACAGGTGCTGGGTATTCCTTGCTGGAAATGATTTGTTGATAGGTGTCAGCAAGCTGTACCAGTTCGCCACGTACAGAAACACCTTCAAATAGGTAACGATAAAGACTGTCGTTTGTCATATTCATGTCTTCTCCAGCAGGATTAGTTACTGCTCTTAAATTTAATTATATCGCGTCGCTGTTTCTTATCAGGACGTTTATCTGGACTTGGATTATCGAATGCGTTGAGTTTACGTAGTTTCGCGTGCTCTTCGCGTTGTTTAATACTGTCTTCTGTTTCCTGATACAAGGTTTGTGCTTCGGGAGCGCCGCGGCGAGCACTCGACAACTTAACGATAACAATGGTTTTTTCTTCGTTGCCTTGTCGTACTCGTATTTCTGCACCGAGTTCTACCAGCTTACTGGGTTTTGAACGTTGGCCGTTATAATGCACCTTACCGCCATCAACCATATTACGGGCGATGGAGCGCGTTTTGTAAAAACGGGCAGCCCATAGCCATTTATCTAGGCGAACTTGGTTATCATCTGATGCGTTTGAACGCTGGCTCACAACGTGCTCCTTAGCAAATTTGGGCGCTAAAAATAGCATATAACTGCAATAGCGTCAGCTGCGGGTTAAGACAAGTAAATGGTGATATATGATCGAGTTTTCAACGCTAAAATGGGAATTAATTCTCCTAAATGGCTAGTCTATTGATAGCTAGTGTGTTTTTTTCGTGATCTGCTCTGGTATATTACGGGGATCATGTAAAGAATTGCTGTGTGCAACCTCATCTCAGAGTATTCTGTACTGTCCGTCACACATATAACGTAGCTCCATAAAACAACTCAATACGGATTTTATATGGTTGTATCTAAATGGTTGGACATGTTGCCCAACAAAAAACCAATACCGACGAAAACATTAACCCGTGGCTTTACTTGGCTAATGGTGGTGATGTTAGCGTGGATCCTTGGGCGTTTAATTTGGGCTGCGGTGCAACCGACCACGGCTGTGGCAAGGTGGCAGCCCCAGGCGCAAGCGGCCGCCACGGGTCAACAAACTGGCTTTAAGGTGTCTGATGTTCTTGCGATGAACCTGTTTGGTCATTACCAACAAGGTGCCCCTGTTGTTAAGCAAGAGCCGGTTAAGCAAGATGCGCCTCAAACACGTTTGAATTTACGCTTAGTGGGGGTTGTTGCAAGTTCGCAGAACAAAACCAGCCTTGCGGTAATTGCACATCAAGGAAAGCAAAATACTTACGGCTTGAGCGAAGCGATTGATGGTACCCGTGCCACGTTACAAGCTGTGTATGCGGATCGTGTCATTATTCGTAATAGCGGCCGTGATGAAACCTTGATGCTTGATGGGGTGGAATTTGGCAAAGTGACAGCAAATACTCCCCCCGCCTCTCGCCCTAAATCACAAACGTCTGCTCGCCAAGGTAATGTATCTGGTGAGCAGTTGAGTAAGATAAAGCAAGAAATCCTTGATAAACCCCAAAACCTCTTTAGTTACATTCGCCTTTCCCAAGTGAAAAAAGACGGTGATCTGATTGGCTACCGCGTTAACCCAGGTAAAGAGCGGGTGTTATTCGATGCTGTCGGCTTAAAAGCCAATGATCTTGCCGTTAGCCTGAATGGTAATGACTTAACGGATCCCACCGTGATGGCGAAACTCTGGACTGAGCTTTCTCAAGCGACCAGCTTTACTTTGACGGTAGAGCGTGAAGGTCAGTTACACGATATTTATATTGAGTTGCAGTAGCAACCAAAGCAAGCATGCGTAATACGCAGGAGAAATTAGTGAAAAAATGGATGAATAAGCGCGCTTGGCTGCTACTGGGTAGTTTGCTATGTGGCACCGTATCAGCCAGTGAATTCAGCGCCAGTTTTAAAGGCACTGATATTCAAGAGTTCATCAACATTGTGGGTCGAAACCTAGAAAAAACCATCATTGTTGACCCTGCGGTACGTGGCCAAGTCAATGTGCGTAGTTACGATTTACTTAACGACGAGCAATATTACCAGTTCTTCCTCAATGTATTGGAAGTGTACGGTTTTGCTGTGGTTGAGATGGAGAACGGCGTACTTAAAGTTATTCGCGATAAAGACGCGAAAATTTCGGCGATCCCGGTTGTTGATGGTAAAGACGGCGTGACAGGCGATGCGGTGGTTACGCGTGTTATAGCCGTGCGTAATGTTTCGGTACGTGAGCTGTCACCGCTACTGCGTCAGTTAAACGATAATGCAGGTGCGGGTAATGTGGTTCATTACGATCCCGCTAACATCATTATGATCACGGGTCGTGCGGCAGTGGTGAATCGCTTAGCAGAAATCATTGAACGTGTAGACCGTGCCGGTGATAAAGAAATTGATGTGGTTGAGCTAAATAACGCCTCGGCGGCTGAAATGGTCCGTATTGTTGAGGCACTGAATAAGACCGCCGATGCCAAAGCAACGCCAGGCTTCTTACAGCCTAAATTAGTGGCTGATGACCGTACCAATGCAGTGCTGTTGTCGGGTGACCCGAAAGTACGTGCGCGCTTAAAGCGTTTGATCCGCCAGCTTGATAAAGAAATGGCCTCATCGGGTAATAACCGTGTGGTGTATTTAAAATACGCCAATGCAGAAGACATGGTTGATGTACTCAAAGGGGTGTCTGACAACATCCAGTCTGAGAAAAAAGGCAATAGCTCGAAAGGCAATGCTTCATCAAGCAAAGATACCGTGATGATTTCGGCGCACGAAGATACCAATGCACTAGTGCTGACGGCGCCGCCTGATGTGATGCGTGCGCTCGAGAATGTGATTGCTCAGCTGGATATTCGTCGTGCACAGGTATTGATTGAAGCCATGATCGTCGAAATTTCGGAAGGTGACGGTGTTAACTTCGGGGTGCAATGGGGTTCGCTGCAAGGTGGTGCTGTTCAGTTTGCTAACTCTGGCGTGCCGATTTCACAATACGCGATTGGCTTAAAAGAAGCGGAAGATATCAAAGGCTCAACCACCACCACGGTTAACTCTACAGGTACAGTAACTACCACGACACCCGACAAAAATGGTGACTACAGCACCTTGGGTAAAGCTTTGGGTGGGGTGAACGGTGCCATGATGGGGATCGTGATGGGTGACTGGACCATGCTGGTCAATGCGGTATCGACCGACAGCAACTCTAACATTCTGTCTAGCCCAAGTATTACCGTCATGGATAACGGCGAAGCATCATTCATTGTCGGTGAAGAAGTCCCTGTTGTGACAGGCTCTGCGTCGAGTTCGAATAACGACAACCCATTCCAGACTATTGAACGTAAAGAGGTGGGTATTAAGCTGAATGTCACCCCACAAATCAACGAAGGGGATTCGGTTCAGCTGAAAATTGAGCAAGAAGTGTCGAGCGTACTGGGTGCCAACGGCGCGGTGGATGTGCGTTTTGCGAAACGTCAGCTCAATACCTCAGTGTTAGTACAAGATGGCCAGATGCTGGCGCTCGGTGGCTTGATTAATGAAGACACCAAAGAGAGCGAGTCTAAAATTCCAATTTTGGGTGATATCCCTGTCTTAGGGCATTTGTTTAAATCGACCAATACCACCACCAGTAAAACCAACTTAATGGTATTTATTAAGCCAACCATTATTCGTGATGGAGTGACGGCCGATGGTATTACTCAGCGTAAATATAACTACATTCGTGCCGAGCAACTGTATAAAGCAGATAAAGGCTTGAAGCTGATGCCGAACACGCAAATTCCAGTACTACCGAAATACGGTGAAGATATTGCACTGCCTGCTGAAGTGCGGGCATTTGTGGCGCAGCTGGAGAATCAGTAATGAGCACCTTCGCTGCAGATACGCAGCCGTTTTTTCGTTTACCTTTCTCGTTTGCTAAGCGCCACCAAGTGGTACTAGAAGCTGGCGAGCAAGGTTGGCAACTACTGTATGCGGGCACGTTGTCTGCGTCAGTATTGGCGGAAGTGCGTCGCGTCGCTGCGCGAGGTTTTACGCCGATAGAGCTTGATGTTAAAGCGTTTGAACTTAAGCTGACAGAAGCTTATCAGCGTGATTCTTCTGAAGCGCGCCAGTTGATGGAAGACTTAGGTTCTGACAGCGATGATTTCTTCTCGTTGGCGGAAGATTTGCCAGAAACGGAAGATTTGCTCGAGTCAGAAGATGACGCGCCAATCATTAAATTGATCAACGCCATGTTAGCGGAAGCGATCAAAGAAGCGGCGTCCGATATTCATATCGAAACCTTTGAAAAAGTGCTGTCGATCCGCTTTCGGATCGATGGGGTACTGCGTGAAGTGTTGCAGCCAAGCCGTAAACTGGCCCCTTTGCTGGTTTCGCGGATCAAGGTTATGGCGAAACTCGATATTGCGGAAAAGCGCGTGCCACAAGATGGGCGTATTTCGCTGCGGATCGGTGGTCGCGCGGTTGATGTACGTGTCTCGACCATGCCCTCGTCTCACGGTGAGCGTGTGGTATTGCGTTTGTTAGATAAGAATGCGACCCGCCTTGATTTGCATAGCCTAGGTATGACCGCGGCTAACCATGCTAACTTCCGCAAAATCATCGATCGTCCGCATGGCATTATCTTGGTGACAGGCCCGACAGGCTCGGGTAAATCCACCACCTTGTATGCTGGCTTGCAAGAGCTCAATAGCCAAGAACGTAATATTCTGACGGTGGAAGACCCGATTGAGTTTGATATCGATGGGATTGGCCAAACTCAAGTCAACGCCAAGGTTGATATGACGTTTGCCCGTGGGCTACGCGCTATCTTGCGTCAGGATCCTGATGTGGTCATGGTGGGTGAAATCCGTGACTTAGAAACCGCGGCCATTGCGGTACAGGCATCGTTGACGGGTCACATGGTAATGTCGACCCTTCACACCAACACTGCGGTGGGTGCGATCACCCGTTTACGTGATATGGGGATCGAACCTTTCTTAGTGTCTTCTTCATTACTGGGTGTATTAGCGCAACGCTTAGTGCGTACGCTGTGTAAAGCATGTCGAGACCCGTATGAAGCCAACGCGGAACAGAAAAAGCTGTTCAATGTCCCTGAGCATGAATCGCTAACGCTGTACCATCCTGTTGGCTGTGAGCACTGTAATAACAAAGGCTACCGTGGCCGAACCGGTATCCATGAGCTGTTGATGATCGATGATCGCGTCCAAGAACTGATCCATGCCGAGGCGGGTGAACAAGCGATTGAACGCGCAGTACGAGAGTACACACCAAGTATCCGCGATGATGGCCTGTCGAAAGTGCGCTTAGGTATTACTACGCTTGAAGAAGTGATGCGAGTGACCAAGGAAGGCTAATGGCGGCATTTGAATACAAAGCCCTTGATAGCAAGGGACGACAGAAAAAAGGCGTACTAGAAGGGGATAATGCCCGTCAAGTTCGTCAGCAATTGCGTGAAAAAGGGTTGATGGCTACCGAGGTAGTACAAACCAATGAGCGTGAAAAGAAGAAAGCGAGCAGTAGTTTTTCTTTTCGGCGCGGCATTAGTACTCATGACCTGTCACTGATCACGCGCCAGCTTGCCACACTAGTACAAGCCGCGATGCCACTGGAAGAGTGTTTAAAAGCAGTCGCCGAACAAAGTGAAAAGCCGCGTTTAAAGAACATGCTATTAGCCGTTCGTTCGCGGGTCGTGGAAGGTTACACTTTGTCAGACAGTATGGCGGAATACCCACATGTGTTTGATCAGCTGTTTCGTGCCATGGTGGCGGCGGGTGAAAAATCGGGGCACCTTGATACGGTACTGAACCGCTTAGCCGATTACACCGAAAACCGTCAGCAAATGCGCAGTAAGCTCCAGCAAGCGATGATTTACCCAACCATGCTGACGCTGGTAGCGGTCTCTGTGGTGGCTTTCTTATTGGCAACCGTAGTGCCGAAGATTGTCGATCAGTTTGTACAAATGGGGCAGCAGTTGCCTGGGATCACTGAGGTCTTGTTGGTGGCGAGTGATTTTGTGCAGAACTGGGGGATCGTGGTGGTGATTGCCATTATTGCCTTGGTTGCAGGGGTGAAAACGGCGCTGAAAAAGCCGGACTTTCGTCTGCGGTGGGATCGCTGGGTCTTAACGATCCCTGTGATAGGGAAAGTTGCTCGCGGCCTTAATACTTCTCGCTTTGCCCGTACCTTATCTATTTGTACCTCTAGTGCCATCCCATTGTTGGATGGGATGAAGGTCGCATCTGATGTGATGACCAACACCTGGGTGAATCAGCAAATTTTGGCTGCATCCGATAAAGTACGCGAAGGCTCGAGCCTACGCATTGCACTAGAGCAAACCAAACTGTTTCCCCCTATGATGCTGCACATGATCGCCAGTGGTGAGCGCAGTGGTGAATTGGAGCAAATGCTAACGCGATCGGCCGATAACCAAGATCGCGATTTTGAATCCCTCGTCAACATGGCGCTAGGGGTGTTTGAACCCTTATTAATCGTAGCGATGGCGGGCATAGTCATGTTTATTGTTATTGCTACCTTAATGCCGATCATTGAACTCAATAACATGGTCGGAATGTAATTCTCTTGGAGGTTAAGTTAATGCAACGCAAACAACGCGGCTTTACGCTGCTCGAAGTTATGGTCGTGATTGTGATCCTAGGGGTGCTGGCGAGTCTAGTCGTACCTAACTTGCTAGGTAACAAAGAAAAAGCTGACCAACAAAAAGTGGTAACCGATATTAGTGCTTTAGAGCAGGCATTGGACATGTATAAGTTGGATAACAGTGTTTACCCAACGACAGACCAAGGTCTGGATGCGTTAGTGTCTAAGCCGTCATCAAGCCCTGAGCCGCGTAACTACCGTAATGGCGGCTACATCAAGCGTCTACCGAATGACCCTTGGGGTAATGAATACAACTACGTGATGCCAGGTGAGCATGGCGCAGTTGATATCTTTAGCCTAGGTGCTGATGGTCAGGAAGGCGGTGAAGAAGTGAATACTGACATTGGTAACTGGAACATGCTGGACTTTTAAGTTCATGCACTGTTGATAGAAGAATAATGATGAAACGTGCTGCTGGCTTTACGCTGATTGAAATTATGCTGGTACTGGTGCTATTGGCGACCAGTGCGGTGGCTGTGATTGCCACGCTACCTGAGCGTCATGATGATAAAGCCAAAGAAGAGGCCGCACGTTTTTATCAATTAGTGCAGCTTCTTGGTGAAGATGCACTGCTTAACGGCACTGATTTCGGTATTCGCATTGAGCGGCACCGTTATCAGTTTCTTGAGTTAGCAGGTCAAGAATGGCAACCCATCAAAGAGTCTCGCTACTTTACCGAGATTGAAGTGGGCGATGACATCAAGCTGGACGTTGAATTGGGCGGCTATGCATGGCAAGACAAAGATCGCTTGTTTAAGCCTGGCACCTTATTTGATGAAGACTTGTTTGCTGAACAAACTGATAAGAAGAAAGTAAAACCACCGCAGTTGATTGTGATGGCCAGTGGAGAATACACCCCGTTTAGCTTGGTGTTTGAAATTGACGGTGAGAATGAATTTTGGCAAGTCCGTGCTGATGAGCTCGGCGAGTTGTACTTATTGGCTCCAGGTGAAGAAATGCCAGAAAGGAAGTCACGCCGATGAAAAGCCAACGCGGGATGACTCTATTAGAAGTGCTGGTTGCCTTGGCGGTGTTTGCGACTGCGGCCTTGAGTGTTATGAAGGCGGTCAGCCAACACATTAACACCATGGGTTATTTAGAAGAGAAAACTTTTGCAGCCATGGTGGCTGATAATGAATTAGCACGCTTACAGTTGAGCGGAAAAATCCCGACGTCGAGTAAGCGTGGCGAAAGTGAGCTTGCTGGCCGTAAATGGTATTGGACAGCGTCGAGTACCAAAACAACCGATGGTTATTTACGAGCAGTAGAAATGGTCGTGGCGACAGATAAAGATCGTAAGCAATCGATAGTGACAGTGAGAACCTATGTTGCCAACTAAACAAGCCCCCTGTCATACACCCCATTTGCAGCGCGGTTTTACGCTACTTGAGGTGCTGGTGGCTATCGCCGTTTTTGCCATGTTGAGTTTATCAGCGTACCAAGTACTAAATGGTGTCCAGCGCAGCGATGAGCAATCTCGTGATCACAACGCACGGCTCAAAGCGATTCAACGAATGAGCGTGATGATGGATAACGATTTTCGTCAAATTGTTGCCCGTAAAACCCGTAGCCAAGGTGAAAAGCCCAGTGATAAATACCTGCTAGCGGGTGAGTATGTGCTGGATTCTTCAAGTGAAGGGATCATGTTTACGCGTTTAGGCTGGCAAAACCCACAGCAAATGTTCCCGCGTGGGGAAGTTGTTCGAGTCGGCTATCGTATTATCGACGATAAGCTAGAGCGAGTGTGGTTTCGCTATCCTGACAATGTGGCGGGTGCTGAGCCGCTGGTACGAGAGGTATTAGCGGATGCGACTAAACTATCGTTTCGTTTTTTCAGTGAAAAAAAGTGGACCGATAAGTGGGAACAAGCAGGTAGTCTGCCTCAAGGGGTTGAAGTGCGCTTAACCCTGAAAGATATCGGTGAGATCGAACGGGTGTATTTAGTACCTGAGTCGGGCTTGGTAAAAAGTAACAACGAGGATGATAACCAATGATCCCTCGTATGAACCCGCCTAAGCGTCAACAACGGGGCGTTGCCTTAATTGTTGTATTGATGCTGTTAGCGATGATGACCTTGCTGGCTGTGCAAATGACAGATCGCCTGCAGCACAATTTTTATCGGGTTGAGAGTCAAATTCAACACCAACAAGCGTATTGGTACAGCATTGGGTTGGAAGCGTTAGCGAAAGTCGCTATCCAAGAAGGCATCGATGATAGCGACACCGTAAACTTAAGTCAGGCATGGGCAACCAAAGGCCAGCGTTATCCGTTAGAAGGCGGTGATGCCGTGGGGGATATTCTCGATCGCCAGGCCTGCTTTAATCTCAATGCCTTATCGGCCGTTGCTCCTGAAGCCGATCGCAGCACTAAGCCGTATTTGATCAAAGTGTTGCAAGCGCTGCTTGAAGAATCGGGCCTTGAAAGTTATGAAGCTGAAGTCATGGCGGAGTCGACTTGGGAGTATGTTGATAGTGATGACACCGTGCAATCGGCCTTTGGTGCTGAGGACAGCACCTACGAAGGGTTTAATCCCGCCTATTTACCCGCTAATCATTTCATGGCAGATATGAGCGAGTTACGTGCGGTGAACGGCGTAACGGCGAAAGCCTTTAATCAAGTAAAGCGTGCGGTCTGTGCTTTGCCGATTGATACATTTAAATTGAATGTGAATACCGTGAGTGAAAATAATGCTGCATTACTTGCTGCGTTATTTACCCCTGAATTATCGGTGTCGGATGCTAAGACCTTATTGACCAATCGTCCTTACGACGGCTGGCAAAATATAGATGAATTTTTTGCCGAAGGGGTGATTGCGCGTATTGATGGTGCGACACAGTCTAAAGCGAAAGAACATATTGATATTAAAAGCGATTACTTTCAGCTGGATGCTGAGATATTAGTGGATCGTGCCCGAGTTCGCGTCGTGGCCTTGCTGAAACGTGACGAACAAAAACAGGTGACGGTAGTCCGTCGCCGTTATGGAGGAATCAGTGAGCGAGTTGCTGACAATCAGGCTAAGTAGCCGTCCTGACCAACCCGTCCCTTGGTTGGTGTGGTCGTCACAGCAGAATGAAGTGATTGCTTCAGGTCAGCTAAGTGATATGACCCAGTTAAATGAATTAGCTGATTATGCCGCACAGCGACAAGTGCTGGCGTTGGCGCCTGCACAAGATGTTTTGCTCACTCAAGTTGCGATCCCAACGGGCAGTAGCCGTCAGTTAGCCGCAGTATTGCCTTTTTTACTGGAGGAAGAGTTAGCGCAAGATATTGATGCTTTGCACGTACATTTACTCAAACGCGATGGCGATATTGCCCATGTCGCGGTCGTAGAGCACAAACGTATACAAGCATGGCTTACGGCACTTGACGATGCCGGCATGGAAGTGAAAAAGCTGCTACCCGATGCCTTATGTTTGCCTCTGTTTGAGCAAGGGTATAGCGCGGCACAGTTGGATGAACAATGGTTGGTCCGTCAATCTGAAACCCAAGGTGTAGCAGCGGAAGCAAGTTGGCTAGGTAGCTGGCTGTTAGCACAAAATGCCCCTATTGTGGCAACTGCTGAGCTTGATGATACCGAAGAGAGTGAAGCGTCAGACAAGACCACCGACACTGACAAGTCTACGACTGACTCTGTTGCCGAAGCGCACATTCCGAACGCCGAAGATATTGTGATCCACCACTTTACGCCAAAACCCGATGCGATTCCGTGTCAGTGGAAAGCGCAAACGCCTGAGTTGGTGATGGAGCTGTTGGCAAAAGGTGCAGAGCAGAGCAAGCTCAACATGCTTTCTGGGCCTTACAAGCCGCAATCAGCTTGGCGTAAGCACATTAAGCCATGGCGAAAAGTCGCGATCGCGGCGGGGTTGGTGATAACAGCGATGATTGCTGAGCATGTCTTGTCGGTACAGAGCATGGAGCAACAAGCTCAAGCTTACCGCACTGAAAGTGAGCGTATCTTTCGTCAGGTATTACCGAACTTTCGTAATATCCCAACACAGAGTTATTTGAAGCGTCAGATGGACAGTGAATTAGCGCGCTTAGGTGGTGGTGGTAACCAAGAGGGGTTATTGCCATGGTTAGCCCAGCTAGAGCCTATCTTTAAGAAGGTGCCGCAAGTTTCATTTAGTAACCTCAAATACGATCAAAATCGCGGTGAACTGCGTTTGCAAGCAACGGCGGCCGAATTCCAACACTTTGAACAGCTACGTACTTTGCTCGCGGCAGAGTTTACGGTACAGCAAGGCCAATTGAGTAAAGAAGGCAACCAAGTGAATGGTGCGGTAGTGCTAAGGAGAAAATCATGAAAGCATGGTGGAAAGCACTGAGCCTTCGCGAACAACGTTTGATGCTTGGCGCTGGTGGTGCGTTGCTGATTGCTGTTTTCTATTGGGGATTATGGCAACCCTTAGCAACACGGGCTGATGTGGCGCAGCAACGAATTAATAGTGAACGCCAGCTATTAGACTGGGTTGGCAAAAAAGCTAACCAAATTGTTAGCTTGCGCGGTAACTCATCAAGCAGTGCGGGTATCAGTGATAAAGGCCTTAACCAAGTCGTTAATGAAACGACAACTCGCTTTCGGATTGAACTGATTCGTATGCAGCCACGTAGTGAAGCGGTGCAAGTTTGGGTTAAGCCAGTGCCTTTTAATACATTAGTGAATTGGCTGGCATTCTTACGCGATGAACATGGTATCGATGCACAATTTTTAGATATTTCGAAAGCCGATCAAAACGGTGTGGTCGAAGTGAACCGTTTACAGCTGGGTCGAGGTTAAGTGTGAAATATAAGCTACTCCTTGGAACATCATTTGGTGTGGTGTTATTAGGCAGTGTCATTGCCCATGTTCCTGCTAGCTGGCTATGGCTACAAGCGCCGATGATCCATGGTCTGAATGTTTCTGGGATCCAAGGTACGCCTTGGGAAGGCCGTGCGACGCAAGTGCGTTGGCAGCAGTATCAATTAGGCCAAGTACAGTGGCGCTTTAATGCAAGCGCTTTGTTGACGGGTAAAGTGGCCTTCACGGTGCGTTTTGGTCAAGGCAGTGAAATGCGAGTCGATGGCCGAGGTGTCATTGGCTATGGCATGTCAGGTGCGTTTGCGAATAATTTTTTAGTCTCGATCCCGGCCACGGAAGTGATCAAATATGCTCGCGTTCCCGCTCCCATTAAAGTGGATGGCTTACTTGAATTGACAGTGCGTGACTATCTTCATGCTCAGCCTTTTTGCTCAACACTCGATGCTTCTTTAGCGTGGTCGACTGCGAATATTTCCTCTCCTCTTGGTGGAATCAATCCTGGTGCGGTGATTGCGGATTTAAGTTGTAATGATGGCAGTGTATTGGCGAAAGCTAATCAATCATCGGCAGATGTATCAAGTGACTGGCAGGCATCGCTGGCCCCGAATTACAGCTATAAGCTATCGGGGTGGTTTAAACCGGGGGCTGAATTTCCCTCGCAGCTAGGACAGCAATTGAAATGGTTAGGTGATCCTGATGGCAAAGGGCGGTATAACTTGAATTTTAATGGTCGTTTGTAAGCATAACCAATAGGACAACAGCATGGCAGCTGATAGTAATAAACCCCAAATTCTTTCGACTGAGGTTGTGGCACAATCACGTTTATTCAAAATTGAATCGCTTGATTTGCGTTTTTCTAATGGGGTAGAACGCACCTATGAACGCATGAAGCCAAGTGGCCGCCATGCTGTTTTAGTGGTGCCTGTTACGGCAGAAGGTGATCTGTTGTTAGTACGGGAATATGCTGCGGGCACGGATCGTTATGAGCTCGGCTTTCCTAAAGGTTTGGTTGATCCTGGCGAAAGTGCGGCAGAGGCGGCTAACCGAGAGTTAAAAGAAGAAATTGGCTTTGGGGCGCACACCTTGACGCCATTAAAAGAAGTGGTATTAGCCCCCTCATATTTCTCAAGCAAAATGACCCTTTTCCTTGCCCAAGGTTTATACCCAGAGCAGCTAGAAGGGGACGAGCCTGAACCGTTGGAGTTAGTGCGTTGGCCTGTCAATCAAGGTGAAGAGTTGATTAGTCATCTCGACTTTGCTGAAGCACGCAGTATTACGGCATTGTTCTTAGCCTTAAAACAGCTGGCTGATTAACAAGGAGTTTGCGATGGAATTGTCGAACCTTATCCCTTCAGTGATAGAAATTGCCCGATCGTCGGGTCAGGTAATTCTCGATATTTATCAGCGTGGTCAGTTTGAAAAACAGATCAAGCAAGACAATACACCAGTCACTAGCGCCGACTTGGCTGCCCATAAATTGATCATGGCGCAACTCTCAGAGTTAACGCCAGATATCCCTGTACTGTCAGAAGAAGATGCAGCGATTCCCTTAGCGGAACGCAGTCAATGGGATCGCTATTGGCTTGTTGATCCTCTGGATGGTACGCAAGAATTCATTGCTGGCAGTGGTGACTTTGCCACTATCATTGCGCTGGTAGAAAATAATCAGCCTAAGATGGGGGTCGTCTATGCGCCTGTTTCAGGTGTGACCTACTATGCTTACCAAGGCAAAGGCGCATGGAAGATCACCCCTGATGGTGAGACCTTCCGCATAGCCACCCATAAGCATGAGCGACCTACGCAATCTATCGCGGTTGCGATCAGTCGTCGTCAGAATATCCAAGCGATCACCGACCGATTAGACCCTGCGCTGAATTATGACTTAGTGCCATTGGGCTCTGCGGCACTCAAAGCCTGTCTCGTCGCCGAAGGCGCAGTAGATTGCTATTTGCGCTTAGGGCCAACAGGTGAGTGGGATACGGCTGCGACCCAGTGTATTGTTGAAGAAGCGGGAGGGCGAATTTTGAATACGCATTTAACGCCACTGTCTTATAACGAGCGAAATACGTTAGAGAACCCAAACTTTATTACATTAGGGGATGAGCACTTACCGTGGGATAAGATCCTGACACCTGATGATCGTATGATGAATGCGGAGTAATACCGCGAGTTAACTATTTGCATAAAACGGAGCCTTTGGCTCCGTTTTTGTTTTTACCAAAACAGCTTGGTCAGAACAGACGATTAAGGCCATTCAAGGCTGCCACACGGTAGGCTTCGGCCATGGTTGGGTAATTGAAGGTGGTATTCACAAAATAATCGATGGTATTGCCATCCCCTTTTTGTTCCATGATCGCTTGGCCGATATGTATGATCTCAGCGGCACGCTCACCAAAACAGTGGATCCCCAGGATCTCTTTGGTTTCACGGTGGAACAGAATTTTTAAGCTACCCACTTCCGTCCCTGCTATTTGGGCACGCGCGAGATGCTTAAATTGAGACCGCCCTACTTCATAAGGAACTTTGTCTGCCGTCAGTTGTTGCTCGGTTTTACCTACTGAACTGATTTCAGGGATGGTGTAGATCCCGGTTGGGATATGATCGATTAAGCTGCCTTGGGCTTCCCCTTTACTGATCGCTTGCGCGACATAACGCCCTTGATCGTAAGCAGCGCTGGCAAGGCTAGGGTAGCCAATGACATCACCGACTGCATAAACATGTTCGACATCGGTACGGTAGTTTTGATTAACCTTGAGCTGGCCGCGAGAGTCTGGGGTTAACCCCACTTTGTCCAGGTGCAGCCTGTCTGTGTTACCGGTACGGCCATTGGCATACAGTAAGCAGTCAGCCCGCATTTTCTTGCCAGATGCTAGGTGTAAAATCACACCATCTTCGGTCCCTTCAATCCGCTCATAGGTTTCACCGTTGCGGATCATCGCGCCGCTATTCCAGAGGTGATAAGAGAGGGAGTCTGAAATCTCATTATCTAAAAATTCCAATAAGCGATCGCGGGTATTAATTAAATCTACTTTGACCCCCAACCCACGGAAGATGGAGGCATATTCACTGCCGATCACGCCAGCGCCATAAATAATAATATGGCGAGGATCGTGCTTGAGCTGCAAAATCGAATCGCTGTCATATACTCGCGAGTGATTAAAGTCGACATCTGTAGGCTGGTAAGGCCGTGAACCTGTGGCTATAACAAAAGTATCGCCACGGTATAAATCATGGCTACCGTCTTTATTACGAACTTGTACCGTATGGCTATCAACAAAGCTGGCTTCACCAAAAAGAATGCTGCACTGATTACGGTCGTAAAACCCTTGGCGCATACGGGTTTGTTTATTTACGACATCTTGAGCATGGCCTAAGATCTGGCTGAAGGTGCTATGCAGACTTGAATTGTTTTTGCAGTACAGTGGGTTTTGGTTGAACTCGATAATTCGGCTGACTGCGTGACGAAGTGCTTTTGAGGGGATGGTTCCCCAGTGAGTACAACCGCCACCGACGCTATCTTCGCGCTCAATAATAGCGACATTGAGACCTGCTTTGGTTAGCCCCATTGCAGCCCCTTCACCACCTGGGCCGCTACCAATTACGATGGCGTCAAAATGCTGGGCGGTTTGTCGGTTTTTCTTTGTCATGGGCTTGGCCTTTATTATCATCCATGCAACATTGCCATAGCAGCAGTGTAACCCTGATTGTGCTGGTGGAAAATCAGTTGATGGCCATAGCTCGGTAACGATCACGTTGTCAGCGCATGCAAACTAACCTTGCAAGTCTCCTTGACGAAAATATGCTACTTTGTGAGCCAGTAGTTAAAAGTGACAAATGTCGCTTTGATTCAGTTTAAGTCAGGACTTACTATGGTCTGATTAATTTCATAAGAGCCTAATCGAAAGATCAGGATTCTCGCTGAACTGGTAATAAAAACCGCGTATAGTTGCAGCAAAGAGTATTAGAGAACCAATAGATTCATGGGTATTAGGGCTCAACAAAAAGAAAAAACCCGTCGCTCGCTTATTGATGCTGCATTTAGCCAGCTTTGTGCTGATCGTAGTTTTTCCAGTTTAAGTTTGCGTGAAGTTGCACGCGAAGCGGGGATAGCTCCCACCTCTTTTTATCGACATTTTAAAGATATGGATGAGCTTGGCCTTACCATGGTTGATGAAGGTGGTTTGATTCTGCGTCAGCTGATGCGTCAAGCTCGCCAACGTATTGCCGAAGAGGGAAGCGTGATCCGTACTTCGGTCGAAACCTTCATGGAGTTTATCGAAGGTAGCCCAAACGTATTTAGGTTACTGTTACGTGAGCGTTCAGGCACTTCGACCGCCTTTCGTGCTGCAGTAGCCCGTGAAATTCAACATTTTGTGGCGGAACTTGCCGAGTATTTAGAGGCCAAAACAGGGGTGACGCATGAAGAAGCGTACACCCAAGCGGAGGCGTCAGTCACATTAGTATTCAGTTCTGGTGCAGAAGCACTGGATCTAGACAGTCATGCGCGTGCTGAGCATGCCGAACGGCTGATCATGCAATTACGAATGATTGCAAAGGGTGCCTATTGGTACCGCAAAGAGCGTGAGCGTCGTGAGCTCAGGCAGAAACTCTAACCTTATTTTGCTGGTGAAGAATATGAACAAGGAACAAGTAAAAGCTGAACGTAAAACATTGATTTTGTCTTTGTTAGCGGGTTTATGTGGCAATGCAACGCTGGCGGTATTTACGTCAAGTGCCGTTGCCTTCTCCGTTTTTCCTGTGATCGCTTTTGCCTTGGCAGTGTACTGCCTATACCAAGAATACTTAACCAAACCTATGTCTGAAGGCACGCCTGCGATTGCATTTGCTTGTTTCTTAGTGGGTGCATTTGGCTACTCATCTTTCCTACGCGCACAAATGCCAGAGATGGGGTCAAACTTCTTACCACTGATGATTTCTCTAGGCTTGTTGTTCTGGGTAGCGGTGAAACTAGGTGTGATGGGCAAGAAAGACGAAGCGGCAGCTTAAGCGCTTATTCGCTCAAAAAGGTAATAAAAAAGGCGCTGAGAGCGCCTTTTTTGCATCTATTGTTCGCTACTGTCGCGTTTATTTGCGCTCTAGTAGGACACCCGCCTCCATATGATGGGTGTAAGGGAACTGATCAAACAGTGCAAAGCGCGTGATATTGTGCGTTTCGCTCAAAATGGCCAAGTTATCTTGTAGCGTTTCAGGATTACATGAAATGTACATAATACGTTCGTAACCTTGCACCATGCGACAGGTGCCTTCATCCATGCCTGAACGTGGCGGATCAACGAAGATGGTATTACAGTTGTAGCTTTGTAAATCCACGTTTTGATCTTTTAGGCGGCGGAACTCACGTTTGCCTTCCATTGCATCGGTAAAATCTTCCGCAGACATACGAATGATTTGTACGTTATCAATGTTGTTTACCGCAATATTGTATTGTGCTGAATCAACCGACGGTTTGGCTAACTCTGTTGCGAGTACGCGGTCAAAATTTTGCGCCAGCGCCAATGAGAAATTACCGTTGCCACAGTAAAGCTCAAGCAGATCACCTTCACTTTCTGCTGTGCAGTCAACAGCCCACTCCAACATCTTCTGCGCTACTTCACCATTTGGTTGAGTGAAGCTGTTTTCAACTTGCTTGTACGTTAGAACGCGATCGTGCACTTTCAGCTTTTCGATAACGTGCTCTTGGTCGAGAACAATCTTTTGTTTACGAGCACGGCCGATGAAGTTCAGGTTAAAGCCTTCATCATTTAAACGCTGCTTTAACGCTTTTGCTTCAGCTTCCCACTCTTCATCCAGTTGGCGGTGATAAAGCAGTGATACCAGAATCTCACCGCTTAATGTGGACAGAAAATCCACTTGAAACAGTTTGTGACGCAGCGCTTTAACAGGCTTTAATGCATCGACCAGAAGTGGCATTAAGTCGTTAATTAGACGGCTTGCTGCTGGAAATTGATCGACACGGTATTTCTCACGCGTTTCTTGATTGAACATGACGTAGTAAAGATCTTCACCTTCATGCCATACGCGAAACTCTGCACGCATGCGGTAGTGCTCAGCAGGAGAGGCAAAAACCTCAAGCTCAGGCGTCTCAAAATCTGCGAAGATATTTTGAATACGTTCTGCTTTTTCATCCAACTGAAGTTGGTAATCAGCGGGATTGATTGCGGTGGATGCCATTTGTTTGCCTCAAACTGCTCAAATTAAGAGCGGAGATTTTATTGCATTGTTGGGCGATGTCCAGCTTTGAGGCCGAGAAAGTGTCAAAGCTGGTGCTTATTTACTGCTAAGCATAAACAAAGCTAGACAATTAATGTTGAGCTTACTAGCATTCGCGATGCGCTGGTTTGCCATAATGGCTAGGGAATACGGTGGAAATCCGTAACTGACGCGCAGCGGTAATAGAGAACGAAAGCACATGGACGTTGTTCCAAACACTGTTTTGTCTATTTAGCTCAGCAATAGATGAAATGGGAAGTTGTTGCCGTAGGCGGTGTAAACCTTGCTCTTAAGTCCGAATACCAACCAGTGCTTCGAAGCAATGTGCTTAGTAATAAACGCGACTTAAGGTATCCAATCTAATGAATAAAACGCTCTTAGCAGTGGCGTTAGCCCCTCTATTTTTCCAAAGTCAGGCTTTTGCGACCGAAACATCAACCGATGATGTGATGGTGGTAACAGCAAACCGATTTGAACAACCTCTTTCTTCTGTTTTAGCTCCTATCAGTGTTGTTACACGTGAAGAAATCGAAGCTATCCAAGCCAAAGCGCTGCCAGAGGTATTGCGCCGTTTACCGGGTGTTGAAGTTGCACAAAATGGTGGCTTAGGACAAAACGCTTCAGTTTATATTCGTGGTGCAAATAGTAACCAGACACTAGTGCTTGTTGATGGTGTACGAATTAGCTCGTCAATTGGTGGTGGTGTTAACTTTAACCGCTTCCCTATTGGTTTAGTTGAGCGTGTTGAAGTTATTCGTGGTCCTGGTGCTGCAAAATATGGCTCAGATGCTATTGGTGGTGTGATCAATATTATCACTCGCTCTCAGCAAGGCGATGACACTAAGCAAATGACATTAGGCGCTGGTAGCCGTGCATATAAAGAAGCGAACTTTGTTGCTAAATCTGATGTGAGCGATACCGGTCATTTACAGGTGGCCGCAGGTTTCGTTCAAACGGATGGCTATAATGTGCGACCACAGCCAGGTAAGAACGATGGTGTAAAGCACGGCTACGATAGCAAAAATGCACTAGTGGGTTATGAGCACCAATTATCTGACAACACTAAAGCCTATGGCTCAGCGAGCTGGTATGAGAATGAAGCTGAGTACGATAGCTATGGTGTCAAAAACTTTGGTTATGTGCGAAACCAGAATGTCACCGCGCAGCTTGAACACCAAGCAGCAGCATGGCAAACGCAGTTTAGTACGAACTACCAAGATACCCAATCACGTAATTACAGCCAGAGTGAGGGTAAAGATAAGGCGAGTACTCGCACAAATTCCGATATGTTCAATGTGCAGTGGGCGAACCTTTATCAGCTAACCGATATGTTACAACTGGGGGGCGGTCTTGATTGGCGCCGTGAAAAGTTAAAAGATGATGCGTTAAGTTATGGTTCAAAACATAAGCTAGCGGGTGAAAGTCGTAATAATTACGGTGGCTATGTTTCAGGTCTAATGGAATGGAACCAACTAACAGTTGAAGGTAATGCTCGTTACGACAAGCATGATAAATACGATAACTACGCGACGTGGTCTTTAGCAACTGCCTACCAAATCAATGAGCAGCACCGTGTTCGAGCGAGCTATGGCACGGCATTTAAAGCACCTACGTATTCTGATTTAGCGTCTAAGCCTGAATTGATGCCTGAAGAGTCTAAAAACTTCGAGCTAGGAGCATCGGGTTATTATGATTTTATGCAATGGAATCTTGCGGCTTATGATAACAAGGTTGATAACTTAATTATTTGGTATAAAGGCGCAGACGGTAGATTTAATTCTGATAATGTCGATGCTCGAATTAAAGGCATTGAGTTTGATGTTCAGTTTGCGACGGGTATTGTAAATCATACGGTTGTTGCTGATTTTAAAGATCATAAAGATGCGAAAGATGTTCAGCTAGCACGCCGTGCAAAACAAAATTATAAGTGGATTAGTGATGTGGCATTTGGGGATGCTACGGTAAGTTTAACTTACTTATATACAGGTAAGCGTTTAGATCTACCGACTACAGCTCCTACAGATGATAGTTACTTGCCAGCAACAAGTCTGTGGGATTTATCGACAACGTATCAAGTGACAGATGCTTTGGTCGTACGTGGTCGAGTAGATAACCTGTTTAATGAAAAGTACGAAACCGCTAAAGGTTACCCTGCGCCAGAACGTGCCTTCTATGTGAATGGTTCATACCAGTTCTAAGCAAAGATGCTTTTTGTACAAGGCCGCTATTTAGCGGCCTTATTTATATCTTTGATGATTATTTAGTTTGGGGCATCATTCATGACACAGATTAACGTCATTATCAGTTGGAGCTCGGGCAAAGACTCGATGTTGACACTACTTCGTTTATTAGACGACCCTCAATACCGAGTTGTGGGTTTGTTTACCACCTATCTTGAAGATGAAGTGCCTTTTCAGGCCACACCGATTGATGTTGTTCGTCAGCAAGCTAGCCTGATAGGTTTGCCTTTGATTACCGTTGCGCTGCCAAGTGTGTTTCCACCTAATGACGTATACCAGTCTATGGTGGTTAATGGTTTAAAAGCCTCTAAGCTTGATATTGATGCTATCGCGTTTGGTGACATGTTTTGCAATGGTATTGCTGACTACCGCCGTAGTTATATTGAACCTGCTGGATGGCAATGCGTTTTTCCTTTGATGGGAGAAGATAGCTCTCTACTAGCGCAGGAAATAATTACGCGTGGTATCCAAACACTAGTTACAACGGTGGATACTCAACAATTGGCGGGTGATTACTGCGGGCAATGGTATACGCCTGAATTTATAGACTCTTTACCTAGCGGTGTTGATCCCTGTGGTGAAAATGGCGAGTTTCATACATTAGTGATAGCAGCACCTTGCTTTAAAACTCAGCTCGTTATTACCCCTTCATATATAGAGCGAACATCCAGGTTTCATTATCAGCGTTATCAATATAGCGATAGCACAGGTAGTTTCTGAACTGTTTAAATCGCAGTATGATAGCCTCTGTTTTTTCGTGTAGGTGTGGTGTGTTGTGAAAAGTGTTCTGATTTTTGACTCTGGAGTCGGTGGGTTATCTGTATACCAAGAGATTCGTGCACAGCTCCCAAATGAACATTACATCTACGCTTTTGATAATGCCGCTTTTCCTTATGGCGAGCTGGAAGAATCAGTTTTGATTGCGAGAACGTTAGAGATCGTGTCTCGTTTAGTGCGAAAACATAGTGTTGATTTGGTTGTGATCGCGTGTAATACCGCGAGTACCATAGTACTGCCAACATTAAGAACACAATTAGACATTCCTGTCGTGGGGGTGGTTCCAGCAATTAAGCCAGCAGCAGCGTTAAGCGAAAAGAAGGTTATAGGACTATTAGCAACACCAGCAACAGTTAAACGCCGCTATACCCAAGAATTAATTGCTGAATTTGCAAAAGATTGCCAAGTATTGATGATAGGTTCAACACGATTAGTTGAAATTGCAGAGCAAAAACTACGAGGTGAAGCCGTCTCTGTTGCAGAAATCCAGGAAATACTTTTACCCTGGCTAGATCGCGTCGATGGTATTGTTCTTGGCTGTACGCACTTCCCGTTAATTAAAGATGAAATCCAGCAGGTGTTCTCCACTCCGGTGCAAATCATTGATTCAGGAAAAGCGATAGCTAACCGCGTTAAAGCGTTATTGGGTGAGAGTGCTGGTCAGGGCGATAGCAAAAAAACAAACATTACATATAACAGTGCCGCTTCACATCATGAAGCGGCACTGAATGTTTTTCTTTGTCAGTTGGGGTTAAGTCCTATTCAGAATCTAGATCTTCCCCATTTTTAGGTTCATTGGCTTCACGGACTTTTAATGTTCGTTGGCCGTATTCTTTGTTGTTTAAGTTTGCGATAGCGGTACCAACATCGGCACTGTTCATAACAACAAACCCAAACCCTCTACGCTTACCTGTACGTTTGTCTTTCATTAGACGAACAGCGAAAACTTCACCGTGTTCAGAAAAAAGATCTTTTACGTCATTTTCATTAGCACGGTAAGGTAAGTTACCAACGTAAATTGTTTTGCTTGAGCTAGCGGTAGAAGATGAGTCATCAGAAGTTGCGGCTGTAGAAGATGTTCCTTGCATAAAGTGGACAGCTAACCCAGAGAGGATGACACCTAACGCAAAAGCGATAGAAGGTGAGATGGCGATAAAGCTCATGATCAAAGCCCCAAGTACAGCTAGAGCTATGATGGTTACTAAAGTTTGATTGGATAATTTCATATTCAATACTACATCGTCGTAAATAGTAAAAAGAATGCTTATTGGTTATTTTAACATCAGAATCACATTGATATTACTTTCATTGACTTATAATTACCAGTAAGTGAATGTGACGATCGTCAAATGTTGCCCTGTGAAGGCTAAATAACACATTAGGTGAAATATTCAGCGGTTGCATATTTTTTTAATAAAAAGGCTTGTCAGTGCGATCTAAATCTCTATAATGCCGCCTCACTGACACGGAGAGCTGCTTACCAAACAGGTAAAAGAAGCAACGAGTTAGTGTGGTGATAGCATTCAAAATAAAGTTTCAAAAAGTGTTTGACACTTACAACGATTTCTTTAGAATGGCGCACCTCTTCAGAGCGAAAGCGAAGAAGAAAAGCTCTTTAACAATTTGACCATGCAATCTGTGTGGGCACTCGTGAAATGAATAGTCAAAACTATTCATTGTTACTTTTTAAGTAAGAATGAATTTGGCATCAATGAACTGAGTGACCAATACAAATAACAAGTTTACTTATTATTTGGCACAGTCAATTCGAATATCATGACTAGCTTCTAGTTATCGATATTCAATCAGTATTCATTGAGCCATCAAAAACTTTAAATTGAAGAGTTTGATCATGGCTCAGATTGAACGCTGGCGGCAGGCCTAACACATGCAAGTCGAGCGGTAA
>NZ_JAKJSO010000023.1:0-95767 GCF_050337045.1 Photobacterium kagoshimensis
TAAAGTCCCGTCCGCTCCGCCACTTATACTAAGCCCGAGTCTTACGACTTGGGCTTTTTTACGTTTGTACTTTGGCTAATCATAGCGCGGCAGCGGTCGTTCAGTTAGTTAGCCTCTTTACCTTGAAGGCGGCGGCCTATCACGCCGGGGGCGCTGATTTTCGGTGTGGCAGTTTATCTATATAAAGTCCCGTCCGCTCCGCYACTTATACTAAGCCCCCTTTTGTTCGCAAATAAGAAAGTACGACTCGGGCTTTTTTACGTCTGAAATTTATGAAAGGTCTCGCTGAGCGGTCGTTCAGTTGGTTAGTCTCTTTACCTTGAAGGCAGCGGCCTATCACGCCGAGGGGTGCGCTGATTTTCGGTGTGGCAGTTTATCTATATAAAGTCCCGTCCGCTCCACCACTGATACTAAGCCCCCTTTTGTTCGCAAATAAGAAAGTGCGACTCGGGCTTTTTTACGTCTATTGCTTGGTAAAAACGCTGTGTTCATAGGGTTGTTTTATATAGAGTTTCTTCTCTACATTATCTTTGCGATAAAATGTTTTAATTCTTCATAATCGCACTTCACCTATTAATGATTCTGATCTGGCTGTTCATTGTTAACTATTTGTTTTTGATGTTTATTTTGTTATCGTATTGTTTAAATAAAGGCGACAAATACGCTTAAAAGAAAACAAATCAACGAAAGTAAAGTCAACGAGGTAAATATGTCTGAGTTTGAAATGTTAGTGATGACCGCTCTGGCGTGCGTCGGAATGGGAATGCTTGTAGTTGGTCCTGCTGTGGTTGCATACGGGCTATATAAAAAGAAGAAGACCCAAGCTTAATTGTAATAATGACTTAAATTATGAAGGCCCCTGTAATGTGCTCACCATTACAGGGGCTTTTTGTTATTGATATGTAGGGATCTTATCTACACTCATTATTGATGATGTGTTGTACTCGAAGCTAAGGAGCTATGAATGCGTAGATTGATTATTCTTGCCATAGGTTACTTAATAGTGGGGTGCTCCGTTGATCAATCTGCTTTTCCAGTTGAGATTAATTACAGTTGCCCTGCTGGCCAATTTTTTACTGTGCGTTATCCAACGGTAGAGTCTGCCGTCATTTATTATTTAAATGATGTCCGAACTTTGCAATATTACCCTTCGGGATCGGGTGCGAAATATCAGGATATATCCGGTGAAACTTTATTGTTTACCAAAGGAGATGAGGCGTTACTGGAGTGGGATGAATATCGCTTAGAGGGTTGTATGGCTGAAGAGTGAGATACGCGAATGGGTGAAAATAAGGGTGGCTGAATAGCCACCCTGTTCGCGAAAACCTGAATCCAGTAGGGAGCGATAAAGTAACACAACAATGTGGTTACCGAAGGACTCAACATTGACCTATTACTAGGCTGTAATAGCACGGCATAACTGGTCTATAACGTGCTATTCGGGGGAACTACATAAGTAAAAACTTACGCATTTTTTCAAGTACTGCTTCTGCTCTTTCTTTGTTCTCCATTTCGACAAAAATGCGTAGCAATGGCTCTGTGCCAGAGAAGCGAGCTAGTGCCCAACCGCCATTTTTGAAGTACACTTTAGCGCCATCAGCGTAGCTGACTTTCTCTATTTCATCTGTAAATTCAGGAAGCTGTTTGTCGATATAAATCTTGTTGTAAAGGCTTTCCCTTTCCGATGCTTTGAAAGTGCAGTCGCCTTCAGCGGTGTAGGCATAACCATATTTATCATAGATTTCATCGAGCATCTCAGAGAGTTTCTTCCCTGTTACACTGATCATTTCAACCAGTAAGCTTGATGCAAATACGCCATCTTTCCCTTTAATATGGCCACGAATAGTTAGGCCACCCGAACTTTCACCACCCAGTAACGAATCATCCGCTTCCATTTGTGAGCTGATATGTTTAAAGCCAACAGGCACTTCAAAGCATTGCTCATCATGAGCATGAGCGACTTTATCCAGCAGGTGAGTGGTTGCTATGTTGCGTACCACAGATCCCTTCCAACCTTTGTACTCTAGTAAGTAATAGTAAAGCAGTAATAACACTTCATTCGGGTGGATGAAGTTACCCTTTTCATCAATGATACCGAGTCTATCGGCGTCACCATCGGTGCCGATTCCAATGTCGTAACCTTCATGAGCAACAATATGCTTGAGACGGTATAGGGTTGCCGCATTGGGGGATGGCATCAGTCCACCAAAGGAGGGGTTTTGACCGTCATTAATCACATCGACATCACAACGGCCTGAAATTAATACGGTTTGAAGGGCATTTTTGGCTACCCCAAACATAGGGTCTATAACAACACGCAGGTTGGCTTTCTTGATCGCTTCAATATCGATAAAGTTGATGATGGAATCAACAAACTCGTTCATTGGGTTGATGACTTCAATTAACCCATCGCGCTGAGCGGTTTCAAATTCAACCGACTGAATGGATTGTTGCGTGATTTGAGCAACTTGCTGTTCAATCTTTTCAGTGATGATCTCGTCTGCATCTCTTCCCCCCTCAATGAAGACTTTTATGCCGTTGTAATCAGCAGGGTTGTGTGAAGCCGTGATGCACGCGGAGTAGGTTGCACCCATCGCTTTTGACTTAAACATTACTATCGGGGTTGGCACGTATTTATTGATAAAGCTAACTTTGATGCCATTGCCCGCTAAAACCTCAGCAAACCAAGCTGCGGCTTTATCAGATAGAAAACGACGATCGTAGCCAATCACAAAGCCATTTGCTTGCACTTGTTCTGTTTGCATAATATTGGCGAGAGCTTGCGCTACTAATCTAACATTGTCTTTGGTGAACTCTTCACCAATCAGGGCCCGCCAGCCGCCTGTTCCAAACTTGATCATGTGGAACTCCTATTTCTCTCGATCTCAAAATAAGGGGAGAAAGTCTCCCCTAAAAAAGTATTAGCCCATGACGACAGTAACGGTATTCACTGAGCCTGCTGCTTGTACGGGAATGGCACCTGAAATAGCGTTGCCATTGAGGGTTATAGAGGCTATGCCCTTACTAACGTTAGCTGGGTTTTCAACAGTGATATTGAAGGTCGCACCACGCCATTGGCGAGTGACTTCAAAGCCAGGCCAATCTTTTGGAATACATGGATCGACAATCAAACCATCAAAGCTTAAACGCACGCCGAGAATGTAGTTCGTTGCTGCAATGTAAGCCCAGCCAGAGGTGCCGGTTAGCCAAGGGTGGTTGGCACGACCGTGATCTTGATGGTCGCGACCCATGATGAACTGCACGTAGGAATAAGGTTCAGTTATACGTGTTTCAATCATGTCATTTTGATTGTATGGGTTTAAGGCATCGTAGAATTTCATTGCCTGATCACCACGGCCTAGCTTGGCTTCGGCTACCCATGCCCAAGGGTTAGGGTGAGAGAAGATAGCGCCATTCTCTTTAACGCCTTGGTATACGCGAGTCACAAAGCCGATATCATCATTAGGGGTGGCGAATGACGGTGCATTGAGGTGAAGGCCGAAGTCTGAGTAGAGGTACTCATCAACTGCGTTCATCGCTTTCTCACCACGCTCTTGCGTTACAGCACCAGAAACTACGGCCCAAGTATTCGATTCAAGGTGAACCTTACCTTCGGTTTGTTCGTTAGTACCCACTTTATCGCCATTTTTGGTAATACCGCGGATATACCAGCCACCATTTTCATCCCATAAGTGCGTTTCACACGCATGCTTCACGCCACCAGCCATGTCTTGGTAGCGGGCGATATCGTCATCTTTACCGAGGAATTTTGCGAGTTCAATAAACTCGGTGATAGCCCAATAGTGAAGGAAAGCCACCATCGAAGATTCGCCACCACCTAAGTTTAGGCAGTCGTTCCAGTCTGCACGCAGACCTTTGGCTATACCTGTTCGCCCTACATGTTCAGCGGTGAAGTCGAGTGCTGCTTTCATGTGGTCGTATACGGTTGCTTCGCCACCATCGGCATAAGGAATGACTTGGTCGAAGAATTCGGTTTCGCCTGTTTCCATCACGTATTTACAGATGGTTGGCACTATCCATAAGTGATCGTCGGAACAAGTATCTTCAATACCATGGATTTTATCTTCATCACTCGGTGTTGGTACAACCGTCGGTGACTTTGATGGTGCAACGTCCGCTTTTTCTGGGTCGAACCAATCAGGATCAAACAGGTGCAAACCATAGCCTGCTTTTACTTGGCCACGGAGTAGATCCACGAGGCGTTTTTTGGTCATCTCTGGGTTGGAATGTGGAACAGCCATGGCATCTTGGGCAGTATCACGATAGCCCAAGCCTGTACGTCCGCCCACTTCGATAAATGACGCAAAACGAGACCAAACCACACAGGTTTCTGCTTGGTAAAGGGTCCACGTGTTCAGCATGGTATCTAAACCTTCGTTAGGCGATTTCACTTGGAACTTGGCACAGCGCTCATCCCAGTGAGCTTTGATCCCAGCAAAAGCGGCATCAACATTGGCATGATCTTGGTATTTTTCACGTAGTCGCGCACCGTTGCCTTTACCTAAACCAAGGATATAAACGAAGCGAACTTCTTCACCTGGCTGAATCACAAATTGCTTATGTAGTGAACCACAATGGTTGTAACAGGTTTGTGCGCTGTTATTACATTGGCCTTGTTCAACGGCAATCGGGTTTGACTCGTCACGGTATAAACCAAGGAAGCTATCACGTTGGCCATCGTAGCTGTCAGGATCAAAGGTTGAAGCTAGGTAGTAGAAGCCTTCGAAATCATTGGTGTTGTAATACAGGTCGTATTCGATCACACCTTGTTGATAAGACGTACCCGCAGAGTAGAGACTCATCTGGTGGTTTTGGTTATCGGATTCAATATGGCTAAATGAAAACTCCACAAATGAAAATGCACTGATAGTACGAGGCTTATCGCTGTCATTTTTAAGCACAACATCCCAAATTTCAGCATCTTCTCCTTTAGGTACAAACAAGGTTTTTTGGGCTTTGATGCCGTTATAGTCACACTTAAATGTTGAGTAGGATAAGCCATGACGCACCTCGTAGGAGGCTTCTTCTAAGCTTTTTGCGACAGGTTGCCATGAGATAGACCAGTAATCGCCAGTCTCATCATCGCGAAGGTAAACATAGTGTCCTGGTCGATCAAAGGTGCCGTTCGGACGGAATTTAGTGACGCGATTGTACTCTGGTGAGTTATAGAACGAGTAGCCGCCTGCATTATGAGAAATCACAGTACAGAACTTTTCCGTGCCGAGGTAGTTAGTCCAAGGTGCTGGGACATCTGGTCGGGTAATGACGTATTCACGGTTGTCGTTATCAAAATAGCCGTATTTCATGTGTAACTATCCTTTTACTGTTCGATGCTGTGTTATTCACAGTGGCGGTACTGGATACCGACCGTATCTAAATATTTAAGTTGACCATTAAGACGAGCGGTGAAGTCGTCCCAGTGTCGTAAATTAGGCTGACTCCAGCAGACCTCCGCCAAAGCTAATAAGCGGGGGTAGAGCATGTGGTCAAAACGTTGTTGGGTATGGATCCGCTCACACCATAATGCCCCTTGGATCCCCATGATTTTTTTGTGAATAGGATCATGGGGTGAAAGTTCGGCAAGTGGGTGATAGCTATAAACTTTATCGAGAGGTAACTTACCCGCCCAATCGACCCCCATCTCATCAGGGGAGTAGCCTTGGACCAGATCGAGGTAAGTGAATTGAGCGGGTTGCATGATGACATCGAAGCCTTGTTGCGCTGATGTCAGTCCTGCTTCTTCACTGAGCCAAGAGTAAATAACGGTGCGGTTATCAATTTGTCCACCCTTGGTCACTTCTTCCCAGCCCATCATGCGTTTGCCTTTGGCCTGTAGGATTTCATCGGCGAAACGTAATAGGTGGCTTTGCAGTGCCATTGGGTCATGGTAGTTATGTTCCGCCATGAATGCTTGGCATGCTTCACTTTTCTCCCATGCGCCAGTAGGTACTTCATCGCCTCCTATATGGACATAAGGGGCAGGGAATAGCTCAGCCACTTCTTGCAGTACCGTTGCTATAAATTCATACGTGCCAGGTAAAGCCGCTGATAAGATGTTGTCGCTATAATTTTGGGCGCTGTTGTATTGCGATTGGTCATTAACGTCTAGCAATAGGTGCGGTAAGGATTTAATCGCTGCGCGGCAATGCCCAGGAATATCAATTTCAGGGATGATAGTGATCCCGCGATCGCTCGCATATTGAATTAATTCGCGGACATCATCTTTACTGTAAAAACCCCCATAACGCTGCATGAGGTTTGTGTATTGTGGCTCTAGTTTTTCGTTCGGGCCACGCCATGCACCAATAGCGGTGAGCTCGGGATAAGCATCGATTTCGAGTCGCCACCCTTCATCATCGGTTAGGTGCCAATGGAAGACATTGAATTTGTAGCGAGCCAATTGATTGATGAAGCTTTTTAAACGCGGTAACGGATGAAAATGACGGGCGCAATCAAGCATCATGCCGCGATAGTGATGATGCGGCTGGTCAGTGATTTCGACCATAGGTACGCTATAGTTGAGCTGAGAATCGGCATGTAGAGGAAGCAATTGAAGCAAGCTTGCGGTTGCATGAACAAAACCTGCCGGTGTGCTTGCTTGCAACCAAATATGATCTTCTTCGATCAACAAATGGTAGCCATCTTGATCGACTTTTTCACTGTACTGATAATGAATATGGCCATCGCGTTGTAAGGTTAACTGGATGGCAAAGTGTTGCTCTAGTTCCGATTGTAGCCAGCGGATAGCGTTTTCAGCACGAGGATCGGCTTGGGCGATGATAGTTGTAGCTGATAAAGTAAATTGACCCGATAACGCGGTAAGTTGAGCGGGTACAGGGATGATATTGATGGCTTTTGCTGGGTGTAATGGTGTGATGTAGCGATCTATCGGAGAGGAGCCCAAATCGACAGTGGTCACTTCTACGGGAATAGGATCCAATAGTCTCTGCTCTTTTTCTTGCCCTGTTTTACTGGTTAAGAACGCATCATTAATACCGTCATCATGAAATGAAAAAGCGGTGGTATTCATTTTAAACTCAGTATAGAAACTGGAGTTCGGCGCTAATACTGGCTCACCATTGGGTGTAAAGACACAATAGCTACCATTTTGCTCAAGGTGTCCGTTAGCAAACGATGCTGCATTGATTTTACGACTATTCGCAAAGTGCAGCACCCAATGTTTTAACGCGCTATCGGTGAGGTTGTGCAGTGTGAGCGCAAAGCGAGTTGATGACTCTGTTTTGGCTATCACTGTCATATCAAGGCGAAAGCTCATCATGCCTCCTCACTCAATGAGTAAAGGTTGTGATTAGCGCGTGCCATGGCGATCGCGCCATCCATTGCATCACCTTGAGGTTGAGCAAGGCGTTGCTGCATGGGCGGGGTTAACCAAGGGTGAATGCGCTCAGCTATGCTTCCCATCAAGCAAATTTGGTTAGCGCCACGCTTGATTAATGCCTGCATCCACATTTCAGTATCTCGTGCTGTTTGCTGCAATAGCTCGATGGCTAAGCGATCTCCTTCGTTAGCAAGAGCAAATATTTGTGGCGAGAATTGGCCGTAGTCACAAGGACGTGCGGTTTTAGACCAATCCACAATGGCATCGACATCATGGTTAAAGTGCTGCAATACATGTTGGGTCAGCGGCGTTGATTCTATGATGCCGTCAACGCTCAATAGCACTTGCTGAATAAGACGAAGCCCCATGACAGCACCGCCACCTTGGTCTGAAATAGGGAATTCACGACCACCGACGATGTGTTGCTGGCCCTTGTTAATGAAAATGCCGCATGATCCTGTGCCACCAATGAGAATGGCACCATCGTTACCGCCCCATGCACCTAAACAGGCACCGTAAGCATCAGTATTTAATGTCACCGCACCGTATGGCGTAGGTTGGTGCATAAAGGCATACCAGGCTTTTTTCTGTTCCGCGCCCGCGAGGGCGAGACCCACAGACATTTCACAATAATTGTCTGCGGTTAAATTGGCCTGGGCAGTGGCAAGCGCGATCGCCTCATTGATTGAATTGAGCGCCACGTCAGCGCCTAATAAAATATTCGCGCTGCCTGTTTTCGCTTCGCCAAGTAGTGCGCCATTAAGGTCGCAAATACGGGCGCGGCATGACGTACCGCCGCCATCAATCCCAACCAGAAAACGAGTCGTGTTATGCATGGTAGCGCTCCTTATATTGCAATGTAATAGCTAACAAATACCATGCACCATGAGGGATCCATTGCTCCCCCCAGCGCCAATTTTGGAGCATGTCATCTTTTTGTGGGTCAGGATTAAAGGCAATATCATGCTCGTTACTAAACCCTGATGTGATCCCATTACAGACGCCACCTTTGGCGTTATAAAACCCAAGGTGGGGTAAGTAATCGGGGTTGTTGCGGCCGTGGCCATCAAGCATCGACATATCAAAAGGGTTCAGCCCCACAATCCAGTTAAGGGCTTGGTGGCCATAGTCTTTCAGTTGGCGGGCTAACTGAGGATCTTCAATATAGGTTTGTGCCATAAAGGCCATTGCCGCTAATGAAGCGATACGGGCATTCTCACCTTGCCACCAGTAGCCAGTTTCATTGTGATGAGGAATGAAAAAAGCACTTTGCTTCTCACCATCGACCGCTTTGGTGTATTGGCGAGGGTAGCCAAAGGGGTTATTCACTTGGTGCGTAATGGTTAGCTCAAATTGCAGCGCCTGCTGTAAGGTTGTCGCAATTGGCTGGTAATGTTCATTTTTACTCTCAATGCTGAGGTAGCGCATTAAGGCGATAGCGGGTAATCCAGCTTCTGCTGCATGATAAAAAGGACGAGAACCATCTTGGGTGGCTGACCAAAAGTGCGCCTGTTGATCATCTGAACATTGGCGAGCACTCAGGCGAGCAGCCCAATCGCGCGCTTCATCAAGAAAGACGGTTTGTTCGGTGGCTTTGTATAATTCAACACTGGCTAAAAGGGCGCAATATTCATCGATGATATTCTCTACACCATCGTCAAGGTATTGCGTGTTATGTTCTTTTAAGTGCCAGTAACCTTTGCAGGCTGCGGCAAGGTAATCCAGGCTTGATATCGCGTAATCGGGCGAAATACGGCTGACAGATTGTTGCTGTGATAAATGCGCCGTAGCAGCCAGAGCGGCAATCGCTACACCACCACCTTGGCGGAATCCTGCGTGGTAATCTGCTGTTTTGTCACCATTTTGCGAAGTATAAGCGCAGATGTCGCGTTGACGGGTTGATTTACTCCATTTGTCGAAGACTGTCATGTAGAAGTAGCCTTGCGGTGATTGCATACGCAATAAGAAATCAGCACCATGCAGCAGCTCTTCTAATAAACGGACGCGAGTAAAATCAGCAGTATCTTGCTCATCTTCTAGTTGCGAATAGGCATGGGCCATATTCCACACAACCATAGGAATTTGTTGTGGGTTTAAGTAATTACCGTAAGAAAGGTGACTGAGGTATTTGCTGACATCACCCGATGCATCGTACCAACCGCCACGGACATCCACGGTTTTATCGCTATTCAATAAGGGCGCGGCTTGATCAGCTAGATCATACTGACCACTACAACGTTGGGATTTGAAGTAGTGAATAACGTCGCTGAATGTACGATTCATCAACAGACCTTCGGCAATTTGAAAAGAAGCTGAGTGTGAATCGCCAACACGCAGATAATATTCGCCATCGGTTTGAATATGGCTGAAATCGATACGATATATATCGCCGGTATGCCATTGATCAACTTTGCCACAGTGGGCAATTGGCAGCTGTATGACCGATTCGCCATCTGTACGACAGACTAATTGCGCCGTGCTGATTGTACATTCAGTGTTGGTCTGAATAAGTGCGTGTTTCACGCCAATACGCTCATAGCCTAGATGATTGATTAACAGCTGCATGTTTCCTCCCTTGACCGCTTTGGGTGAAAGCGGTCAGATTACTAAAGTATTTCTTACTGCGTGTGAATGGGTGTTAGGACTTATTTCCCATTTATTTTTCGTATAAATAACAACGAACAAAGTGGTTGTCAGAGAGTTGAGTGATACTCGGCAGTTTGTCACGGCATTGCTCGGTTGCATGAGTACAACGTCCTGCAAATGGGCAACCTAGGCTTTCTGGTGTCCACAATGGGATCTCACCCTTATTACCTTTGAGTTTTTCGTGGATCGACTTGCTAGGATCAGGGACCGCAGACACCAGTAGTTGGGTGTATGGGTGTTGTGGATCGTGAATAATCTCTTCGGTATCTCCCCACTCGACCATGTGACCGACATACATCACGGCGAGATCTTCAGCAATGTAACGCGCGGTAGCGATATCGTGAGTGATGTAGAGCAGCGCCATTTCTCGCTCGAACTTCATCTCTTCCATCAGGTTAAGCACACCCGCTCGAATCGATACATCCAGCATTGAGGTTGGTTCATCGGCCAGTACGACCTCTGCGCCTACTGCGATATTACGTGCAAGGTTAACCCGCTGGCGTTGACCGCCTGATAACTGGTGCGGGTATTTTGCTGCAGTTTCTTTGGGTGGGATCAGCCCCACTTGTTCAAGCAAGCTGTAGACGTGTTCTTCCAGCTCTTTTTTATTGGTTTTGCTGACTTTGTTATGGATTAACAAAGGGCGCGCAATGTGGTGGAAAATGGTATGGGTTGGGTTTAATGACCCGAACGGGTCTTGCCATACCATTTGCACGCCTTGGCGGTATTGCATCAGATCTTGATGGTTTTCAATCTCTGCAATGTCGCGGCCAAAGTACTCAATGTGGCCTGACGTTGGCGCGTACATTTTGGCAATCATTTTTGCTGTGGTTGATTTACCTGAGCCTGATTCTCCCACCACGGATAAGCCGCGGCTTTTGTACATTTTGAATGAGACGTCATTGATGGCCCGCATCATTGATTTCTTTAATGAGTTACTGTTGACGGGAAAATCTTTTACGAGATTCTTCCCTTCAATAATTGGTGATCCTGTTGGCTTGCTCATCATGTTTCCTTACTGAATTCTTTTTATTAACTGCTTTTATTGAAAAGGTGGCAGTTTGAAAAGCGATGTGGCTCTAGCTGACGAAGTTGAGTAGGGATGCTAGAACATGCGCCATGGACTTTGCTACAACGCGCTTGGAAGCGACAACCTTGTGGAACTTCCAGTAAGTTCAATGGGTTACCTGGGATACCTGTTAATCGCGTTTTGGGCCCCGTTAGTGGTGGGAATGAGCTACCCAAGCCTTCGGTGTAAGGGTGGAACGGTTTTTCCAGTATTTCTTTTGATGGCGCGACCTCGACCAGCTCACCTGAGTACATGATGCCAATGCGATCGGAGAACTCGACCATTAGCGATAAGTCATGAGTGATGAATAAGATCGAAAAGCCAAACTCTTCTTTGAGTGCATAGATCTTTTGTAGAATTTCACGCTGTACCACCACATCAAGCGCGGTGGTTGGTTCATCCATGATGATCATCTTAGGATTGAGCGCGAGGGCGATAGCAATCACTAAGCGTTGACGCATACCACCTGAAAATTGGTGCGGGTAATCGCGCAGACGATCAGGGTGAATATCAACAATTTCGAGTAAGCCTTGTGCACGACGAATAGCATCTTTGCGGCTCATGTTAGTGTGGCGCATTAGCACGTCACAGAATTGGTCTTCCATGGTCAATACAGGGTTGAGTGCATTCATCGCACTCTGGAATACCATTGACATTTGACTCCAGCGAAAGGCTGTCATATCTGGTTCGCTGAGGTTTAAAATGTCACCCTGTCCATCGAAAATCACCTCACCACCGGTGATAAATGCTGGTGGCTTATGAAGGCGCATCAGCGCCATCGCAACGGTCGATTTACCACAACCAGATTCACCGGCAAGGCCAAAGATTTCACCTTTGCCAATATCGAAACTGACGTTGTTGACGGCGCGGACATCGCCAGCATCAGTAATGTAATCCACGCAGAGATTGCGAATGGAGATTTGTGGATTAGTCATTATTTATCGCCTCCTTGAAGAGCGGGTTGTGGAGCTTCTGCCATTGCTGGTGCTTTTTCTTTTTTATTTGCTAAGTTCTTCCAACGGCGCATGCCTTTGTGTGAACGCAGTTGTGGGTTAGCAATTTCATCGACAGCGAAGTTAAGTAACGCAAGGCCAACCGCAATAAAGGTTAACGCCATACATGGCACCAATAGCTCCCACCATGCCCCGACGAGCATTGATGATGAGGTTTGCACGTTGTACAGCATGATGCCCCAACTAATGGTGCTTGGGTTACCGAGACCCAGGAAGGACAAGGTTGCTTCGGTCATGATGGCGAGCATCACTGAGCCAATGAAGCTTGCACCCACGATAGAGATCAGGTTGGGTAGAATCTCAACAAAGATGATACGGGCCGAGGATTCTCCAAGTACTTCAGCGGCTTTGATAAATTCTTTTTCACGGATTGATAGGGTTTGCGCTCTGACAACCCGCGCGCCCCAAGCCCAGGAGGTAATACCAATCACCAATGCAATCGTGGTTGGGCCTGCTTCACCAATGAAGGCGGCAATCACAAACAGTAAAGGCATTTGCGGTATAACCAGCATGATGTTCATGGCAGCAGAAAGAATGTCATCAACCCGTCCGCCAAAGTAGCCTGCAGAGACCCCGATTATGGTGGCAAGGAAACACACCATGATACCGGCACCAAAGCCAACAGCGAGAGATGTACGCGCCCCGTAAACCACTTGTGACCAGACATCTCGCCCCATACGTGTGGTGCCAAGTACATGCTCAGCATCTTTTGACATGCGCAGTGTACGTTTGCTATCTGCAAGGTTGGTTGCCACCCATCCGTCAGGGTTATTTTGCGCAGCTTTAACAACAAATGCAGGGTACTCGTGTGGATTACCTGTACGTTTGTTAGGTGCATGTTCGGTGATCACAGGGGCAAAAATGGCACCAAAAATAAAGATTAAGATAATCGATAACCCAACCAGTGCTTTAGGGTTCCCTGAGAGTAATTTAATTAAACCTTTCATATTATTTGCCTCCTTTACGTAGGCGAGGGTCCAGTGCCACGATGAGGATGTCGGCCAAGAAGTTAAAGAACAGCATAAACAGCGTCATAATCAGTAGCTGACCTTGCAGGACTTGGTAGTCACGCGCTTTGATGGCGTTGAGTAGTACGGTGCCTAGGCCTGGGTAGTTAAAGATCATCTCGATAATGAGCTGACCACCAATAGCCATACCCAATGCCATCGATAGAGCCGTTACACTCGGTAGCATGGCGTTACGTGCGGCGTAGTTGAATACCACGCGACTTTCACTCAGGCCCTTACCTTTTGCCATCGTGATGTAGTCTTCGTTTAGCAAGTTGATCATGTTATTACGCATGTTGATCAAGAAGCCGCCGATTTGAATGATGGTGGCACAGAACAGAGGCAGTACGGCGTGGTAAGCCACATCCTTAAGGAATGCCCAGCTGGTCCAGTCTGGTGTGGTGCCCGCGGTGTAAGCGTAGGTTGACGGGAACCATTTGGTGCCGATAGCAAAGGTATAGAGCACCAGCATGGCAACAACAACAGGGGGAACGGCTTGAACAACCATCATCCCTGGTGAAATAAATGCATCGTATTTACTGCCGCGTTTCCATGCTGCGTAAATACCCAATACAGAACCTAAACAGAAAGCCAAGATAACAGCAGTACCTGCAAGAAATAGTGACCAGCCCACTGCGCCAGCCATGACTTCGTTTACGGTTTGTGGGAAGGTTTGGATAGAGATACCCAGATCCCAAGCAAGAATACCTTTAAGGTAAATAAAGTATTGCTGGTAGATAGGGCCATCAACAAAGCCCAGCAGTTCTTTCATTGCCGCAATACGCTCTGGGGTCACTTGCACAGACGCATTAGCGAACATCATTGTCACGGGATCACCCGGCATGGCTCGCGGCAAAATAAAATTCAGTGTTATTGCAAATAAAAGTGCTATCAAATAAAACGATAACCGACGTATAAAGAATCCCATAACTCACACCTTAATCATCCAGCATTTAATCCCTGTGCTAGATTCAGGACAGAAATCCCCCTGACGCAAAGCGCCATAACTTTCAAAAGAGTGGGGGAAGAGGCGGTGCGCAAGGTGCACACCGCAAGTTAGTTACCTAAATTATGCTTTAGGCTTTAGATCAAGTACTTGTAGCAGACGTTCTTGCGTGTTGGTGATTGGCATTGGACGACCTTTCGGATTCTTCTCATTCCACCAACCCGTAAAGCGAGAGGTGTTGTATTGAGAAGTGTACGCACCAGACATAACAGGTACCGTTACTTGGTTTTCTGCAATGATTTTCTGGATTTTATGCGCCATGCTGATTTGCTCATCACGGTCTGCCGTTTTGTAGAAGCCATCAAGTAGCTTGTCTAGCTCTGCGCTCTTCCAGTAGTGAAGGGCGAAACGAGGCATACCTTCGTTTGCTTGGAAGCGTGAGTGGTATGCACTATCCCAGTAAGTGTATGGATCCGCACCGTGGAAGTAGTTGGTGTAAGCCACATCGTACTTCGCATCTAGCATCGTTTGGTTGTATACCGAGAAGTCAGGTGTGCTTGCTTTCGCTTTGATACCCACTTCTTCTAGCATTTCAACACTTAGCTGTACTGTGTTGTTGAAGTCAGTCCAACCGTTTGGTGATTGAATAACTAGTTCAAGTTTTTTACCCGATGGTGTTTCAACAAAGCCATCGCCGTTACGATCTTTAAAGCCCGCTTTTTTCAGTAGAGCTTTGGCATTGTTAACGTTGTAAGTCATGTAAGGCTTGTACTTGTTATGTACTTTTTCGTCAGACCATGACTCGAATGCTTGACCAAGACCTGAAGCATAATCATTCACTACACCACCGCCGTAGAAAGCGATATCGATGATAGTTTCACGGTCGATAGCCATAGAGAAGGCACGGCGGAAATCGATGTTGTTGATCGCTTCGGCGTTACCCGCATTTGGCGATTTGTAGTTGAACATAAATGCTTGGCTACCACCTGCTGGGTACCAGTATTTATTGTTCGGGCTAGCCGCTGCGTATGTGCTATCTACATCAGGAATAAAAGAGTAAGTCCAGTCAAATTGGCCACTTAGAACCTGACCTAGGAACTGATCATTACCTGCAACTTGTGGTAGGCGAAGACAATCAACGTCTAGGTTGCCATTATCCCAGTAGTTAGGGTTACGACATTGGGTGTAAAGCTGTGGAGTGAATGTTTCGATTTCTGTAAATGGACCAGTACCGACAGGGTTGGTGTTGGTAAAGCGAGTTGGATCGTCAACCTTGCTCCAAACGTGCTTAGCAACAACAGAGACTTTAGAAATCAAGTAAGGGACGCTTGAGTTTGCTTCTGTTAGTTCAAACGTGACTTTATCGCCAGATGCTTTCACGCTTTTTAGGCGCTTGTTGATACCCGTACGGTCAAGCTCTGGGTGCTCTTTTAGCATGTTGAAAGTAAAGGCTACATCCTGTGCTGAGAAGGCCTTACCATCAGACCATTTCACGCCATCGCGAATTTCAAATGTCACTTTCATTAGGTCGTCAGACATGTAGTAGTCTTTCGCCAAACGCATGACTGGCTGATTACCTTTTAGCTCATTGAATACAACAAGTGGCTCGTAGATAAAATCTTGAACGGTATCCAATTGAGTTTGTAGGTAAGGGTTAAAGTTACGAACAAATGTAGGGTAGAACTTAGGTACCATAGTCAGTTCACTACGATCAGCAGCAGCGGCAATTGGCGCTGTGAATACTGTTGTAGCAGCGGCAACTACCGCAAGTGCTAACTTGGTTTTCTTAATATTGGCAAGCATAGCTGTTCCTTACTTGTGCTTAGTTTCACTTAATGGAAATAAGTTCCGGACATATCGAACCTACTATGAAGGAAACCAACCGTGGTTTTTTCAAATGGTCGTGTAGGCTCTCAGTCCCTTAAGGAAACGCTTGAAACGGAAAATCGTCAATCTGCTCGCTCGTTAAAAACGTTAAAATATTAAAAAGTGACGTTAAAAACGTTATTTTGCGATTTGGTGATAGTATCGAGGCCGTGAAAGAGTGTGTTTTAGGTCACGTTTGTTGCTCGGCGTTACATTGGTTTTGTTAGTGCTTGCAAACCTGTTTGGCTTTGTTTTTAAAGGTTTTTGATGGCTGTTGTTTTCTTCTGTGATGTAACTCAATAGCTATTTTATAGTTAATTCCTTGCGGAAAATTTATCGATAGAATTTGTTGTGATTCGCTTCTCATAAACCACAATATTTTTCTTAGGAGGCGATAAATACGCTTATTTGCACTAATTTTCACCATCGGATAGCGTGAAATTTAACTGGTTTTCTTGCCGTTCTGAGGCTATTTTCAAGCGTGAAATTAGTCTTTTTGAGTGATGCTTATCTAATGAAATATCTGCCACCTCGCTTGTTAATCACGACTCGCTACTAAGGTGATGAGCGGGATTAGGGAGCATTGAATGGCTAGGTTTAGGGCGTCGCTGAGGTGGAACCGTGTGGGGGGAGTTAGAGCCTAAAAAAGCCCACAGAAAACAATGTCTCTGTGAGCTTGTTTGCATCACGCTTTATTGGGTAATCAGGTGCTGTAGCTTATCGCGTTTTATTAATAGTGTTTGGTAAGCGTTTGAGTGCTCATCACAGCGCGCCATAACAAAATTGATAGTGCTCAGTACCGTACGCCATCGTGGGGTTTTCGGTAGGGTTTCGACATGTAAGTATTTATCTAAAGTTCGCGTTTGCAGGGTGCTACGGTCAAGGTAGACTCGCCATAAACCACTCTCTTCAGCCAAATCAAATTTGGTTTTTTTAGTGGTTTGTTCCCAAGTAGACAGTGTTGTTTTCATCACATCCACTAGTAGTTCTCGTACGATACTGCCCTTATCTTTGTTATCACTGCCGAGCTTATCGGCTAAACGGGTAAATTCACCGCCTAATTCACGCAGTTGTTGGAGGTTATTTCTATCACCATCAAAGGCAAACCCCGACAGTACATCGATAGCACTTTCTAATTCGCTGATCCTATGTTGAGCGGAAGGGCCGACATTATCAAAAATAAACATGCGCTTAAGCCCTGACTCTTCTGGTAAATTAATGACATCAGTATCAAGTGCCTTGAGCTCATCACCGATTCGGAAGGTAAGCTGGCCATTAAAATGGTGGCTTTGACTGATGTCATCGGGCAGGTGTGTTACCAAAATATCATCAATGGTATGGCGTTCTAGCTGCTCCGGTGCACGTTTAAAGAGCTTTCCTGCTGCGGCATTAGCATAACGAACGCGACCTTCATTTTGCACACAAACGATGGCTTCGCTGGTGGATTCAAGTAACCCCATCAGACGAGTTTGGGTTTCTAACAAGCCTTCTTCAACTTGTTCCCGACGGTCAATTTCCTGTTGCAGCAATTGGTTTTGATGGCGTTGTTGTTCGGTTTTCCCTGCTTGGATATGTGCGCCAATACGGGCTATCAGCTCTTCTTTGTTAAAAGGTTTTGCGAGATAGTCATTGGCACCATATTCAAAGCCTTTCACTCTATCCTGCACTTGCCCGAGCGCAGAGAGCATAATGATAGGCAATTCCCGCAAATCGTATTGTTGACGTAAATGCTGGCACACTTCATAGCCGCTCATTTCAGGCATCATGATATCAAGTAGGATCAAAGCGGGTTGATGGTGCTCCATTAATGATAGAGCTTGAGGGCCGCTTTCTGCGGTTAATACTTGGTAGCCTTCAAGGCGCAAGAAGTTGTTCAATACCTGTAAATTGACGGGTTCATCGTCTACAACCAGCAGTAATTCACCATCAGGGTTGGAGGGGAGTGTTTCATCTTTGCAGCTTGAAACACCTAGTGTTGGTGCTTTAAAGTGGCTGCTACGACCCAGCTTACTCTCTGCGATATCTTGCTCACTGGCAAGGTTGAGGGTGAAGCTAAAGGTTGCCCCTACCATAGGTTGGCTGCTGACATACAAACGACCGCCCATTAATTCGATTAGCTGACGGCTGATTGATAGGCCTAACCCAGCGCCTTGGCGATAGTGTGCCGACCCCGTATTGGCTTGAATGAGAGGTTCAAAAATATGTTCAAGTTGCTCTGGGGGGATCCCTTGACCTGTATCTACCACTTGGACTCGAATTTGGTTTTCCAGCACCATGGCAGAAAGCACGATTTTTCCTTCTGAGGTGTATTTAATCGCATTGCCTATCAGGTTATACAGCACTTGCTCTAGGCGCTGTTCATCCGCAAGCACTGGCGGTAAATCAGCAGGGATCTGATTGATGATCCGAATCGGTTTATTGCCAACCAAATGGCGTGATAATTCAAGCACTAGATGTGTTGCAGAGGACAGATCCACCGCATGTTTATTGATGTCGAGATCGCCATAACGCATCTTGTGGTAATCCAATAAATCATCCACTAGATTTGTTAATCGCTGGCCACTATTGATCAGCATTTCAAGCTGGCGGCGTTGTGATGCCTGCACTGGGCCATTAGCGCCTGCTAATAATGATTCAGCAATGCCAACCATCCCATGGAGTGGTGTTCGTAGCTCATGCGAGGTGGTTGCCAGAAATTCATCTTTAAGCTTATCGGTAACTTGCAGTTCTTTGTTTTGCTGCTGGATAACTTTAAGATTTTGTTCCAATTCAGTATTTTGGTCGCGGATCAGGCTGATTTTTTCACGAACAGACCGTTGCATTCGCGCAAAGCTAACGGCAAGGCGACCAATTTCGTCACTTCGCTCAACGCCTTCAATTTTCTGGTCTAAATCGCCAGCGGATACGCGCTCTGCGGCCCAGGTTAGGCGTAGCAGTGGCGCTGTAATGGAGTTTGAAAGTAGGTGCGATGCAATGATCACCAATACAATGGCTGTGATCATCGCGACTAAAAATATCTTCTCAAGCTGGCGGATCCGCGCAAAGGCTTCTTCTTCTGGAAGTTCAACCACTAATGCCCAAGTATTTCCGAGGACATTGATGGGTGAAAAGGCACTCAGTACCGGGGTTTGGCTAAAGTTTAAAAAGCTACCAACGCCAGTGCTACCTTCGAGAGCTTGAGTAATACTTTCACTATTAAGGGTGTCATTATCGTTGTTACTGGTTGGGATCCTTGGTTGATGATCACTGCCGACCAGCACGGTTTGAACATAGTTATTGGTTGGAGTGGAGTCGGCAATTAGGCTGCTTATCCTGTCGTTGTTAAGTTCAAAAAAGACGTAACTGTGCAGATAGCCTTGTTGAATAACAGGTGCAGCAAACCATGCCGTTTGTAACGTTTCACCGTTATTTTGGGAGAAATCAGTAAAGGCAATCGGCACCTGTTCTGGTTGGCCTTGTATATCAATAGTTTGTGCTTTGATGGCTTTAAAAGTATTGCTGATCGCATTACCAGAAAATCGCGGGTCATTTAAGCCGATGCCGAACCGTTCAGGGTGATTGACGGAATACACCACATTACCTTTGATATCGACCAGCATGATGTCACTGAAGTCAGATCGTTTGAGGTATTCTTCAAATGCCCAATGATAACGCTTGTACATCAGGCGATAACGTTCGTGACCTATGTAGTTGGTATTGTGGTTATTAACCGATTTACCTTTTTCCGTTAGGGTATGGGTGAAATAGGTGCTGCGGTTATTGTCATCCAGTTTGCTTGGCAGCTCACCCAGTTGATGAAAAGCCCCCACTAAACCATAAAATCGCCCCCCGCTAGCATTGGCCAGCTCTGAGCGCGCAAAACTTTTTGCTTCTGATTCTTTCGCGACAAAGAAGTTATTGAGTTGCTTCTTTTTATTTTCAAGCAGTGATGCGAGGTGGGTTGTGCTTTGCTCAACCAAATCCTTGGTGTGAGAGTTCATGAAAAACATTGCTGACAGCGTTAATGGCGTAATACTCAGCACCAAAAAGGCGGTCATTAAGGTATTTTGGAGGCGCTTAAATTGGGTGGTGTTTTTCATTGCGTTGCCTGCGTGTAGGGCCATCATTTAGCGAGTTGCATGGGTGTTAATACTGTGAATCTTTACGTGGTTAATTAAAAGCGATCGCACAGTGGTGTCAATTTAACTAACTGTATTACCAGTATATTATTTTGACGTATTGCGCGTAAGAGAAAACCAGTAATGATAACAAAGCGACGAATAAAAGGAGCATTGTACACTTGTTATACTGAGTTTTTTTGAGGGATCAAGCAAGTGGATGATGAAGCGTGTGTCAAAACACAAAATTGACGGACTTAACGGAGGGGAAGCGTGATAAATGACGTAATAAGCAGCAGGTTGAGCAATTTCAACCTGCTTGCCAGGTTATTTTTTCGCGGCGTAAATATTGAATTTATTGGTGCTAGCCGCAGTGCGACACTCACCAAGACTTTTCTCAATCAGTGGTGGATATTGTAAGAAGCTATTGGCCACAATTATCAATGCACCATCATCGTGTAGATGTTGAGGCGCTTGTGCAATAAAGTCTTCCGTTGCGGTATAGAAGGTTTTTAAACCGGCATGGAACGGTGGGTTACTGATCAGGTAATTGTATGAACCTGGTAATTCGGCATAAACATCGGTTGCAGTGAATTTCGCTTCAAGATTATTGATTTTGAAGGTCTCTTTGGCTGATTCAATCGCCAGTGCGCTGATGTCACACAGTTCTAATTCAATGCTTGGGTTATTGGTTTTCATGACCGCACCGATCACGCCAGCGCCACAACCGAAATCAAGCACTTTGCCGCGTAGCTTAGGTAGCGTGTTAAGCAATAACTCAGAGCCTTTATCGAACTCACCGTGGCTAAATACACCTGGTAAAGAACGAATGGTCAGTTCTGTACCCGCGACTGTGATTGGGTAATTACGGAACCATGCTGAGAGTTCAAACGGTTTTACTTCGTTATCGCAACGGCCCCAATAAAAGCCACAACGACGTGCTGAGTCATACTTGGTCAGTGGGCCGTACGGCGTGAACATTTTTTCTGCACTACGCACACCACTGCGGTTTTCACCGACGACACAGATTTCAGTGCCAGTGCCAAATTTAGCCAATAGCATCGACAATAAATAATCCGCTTCCGCTTTAGCTTTTGGCCAGTACAGTAGGATCATGTCGATATCTAAATCTTCGGTTAATTCCGCGCCAAAGTAGCTGGTTACTTTGTTCGAGCGGCTGATTTGTCGGTGGTAGCCATAGTTAGTGGTAAATACCGATACAGACTGCGCAACGTCTACCAACGCCAGTGGGTAGTCATCGCTAAGTTCACCGACGACGAGTACTTTACGGTTGTCAAAAAACTCAAGTTGACGGGCAACGACCTGACTGGCTGCGGTATAGGACATAATGGGCCTCAAATAAACATCACGAAGGGCGCGAATTGTTCCATAAAACCAGCAGTAAAGGAAGATGAGCACCGCCGTATCAGGGCTGATACGGCGGGTTTAGCGATTAATTTCGGTCTTGTTGTTCGAGGAAGTCTTTAAATTCAACTTCATACATATGGAATAACACGGCAGTCACGGCAAAAATGATTGGGCCGTAAATCATCCCTATTAAGCCAAACAGGTGTAAACCACCTAAAATAGAGAAGAAGATCAGCAGGGTATTCATGCTGGAATTACCTTGCATCAATAATGGGCGAACTACGTTATCGATCGATCCCACGACAATGATCCCCCATGCGGATAAGAACAGCGCCCATTCCCATTGATCCACCAGTAATAAGTAAATAGAAGCAGGTAACCAAATCAGCGCGGTGCCCACCACGGGAATAAATGAAGCAAAAGCCATCATCGATCCCCAGAACAGTGCGGGGAATCCTGCTAACCACATTGCAAATCCACCGACAAAGCCTTGTACTATTGCTGTTAGAAATGCCCCGAGTACGGCGGATTTAGCCACTTGCTCAACTTCGTTAAGTAGGGTGTCTTCTTGGCTACGTGAGAGTGGGATAATCAAGCGTAGGGTCGACACCATCTTTTCGTGATCACGCAGTAGGAAAAATAACACAAACAGCATCAGTAAGAAGCTCACCAAAAAGTTGGTGGCATCACCGAGTAATTTGGCGCTCATATTGATGAGCTGTGACCCAAACTTCGATGCTGCGGAGGCGATCTTCTGGATAATAACTTGGCCATCGACGCTTTCAAATGGTGAGTATTTGTCTATTAAGCTAAGGGCTGACTGTGCATAAGGGTGGTTAAGCATTTGCTCTGCGCCACCACTTGTTAGCCAAACATAGCTGCCTTTTGAAAAGGTTGTGCCTTGCTGAATGATTGAACTAAAGACCACCAGCAGCGGGATCACGATAATGAAGGTTAATAGTGTGCATGACAAAATAGCGGCGCTATTAGGGCGCTTGGGCATTTTCGCTTCAATTTTTTCGTGAATAGGGTAGTAAAGTAACGAAATAATGAAGCCCATAACGATAGGGCCTAAATAAGGTTCAATCAGGCGGTAGCTGGCATAAGCGGCAATGATCAATGCCACAATTAACATCCAATGTCTGGATTCGGCTTTAAATGGTTTTGGCACTTTCATGTCCTTACAAGGTCAATATACCGAAAGGTTGATCACCTATCAGTGAAATAAGCTGTTAATTATCAGTCGATACTGCTTATCATCGCATCAATTTCTGTCTATGCAATAGTGATGACAAGAAAAGACTACCAGGCTGTTTTAGTTATAATGCAAAGAATAGAACAGCTTCAAAGTTATTGACCGAATGAACCGACTAAGAGAGGGATTAAATGGGATGTTGTGATAACCAGTGTGATAAAAAACCTAAACGCCGCCCGCCTTTTGCTTTAATGATCTTACTTGGCTTGGTCGTGCTTGCGGTTGTGTTTTGGCAGTAGTGTCTTGGCAGTAGTGGTTCAATTGCGTTTACTCTTTAACGGCAGGTAAAAAAACGCCACGACGAGCGTGGCGCTTTGAGTAATATTTTGAACGAATTCGCTTACGCGTTAGCTTCTTCAGCCAGAGTTGCGAATGCACGATCAGCTGCCGCGAGGGTCGCTTCGATCTCTTTGTCACCGTGTGCTAGTGACGTAAAGCATGCTTCGTATGCCGACGGTGCAAGGTAAACACCATTTTTCAGCATAAGGTTGAAGAAACGCTTGAAGCGCTCAACATCACACTTAGTCACGTCTTCGTAGCAAGTTACGTTTTCTTGGGTGGTGAAGAAGAAACCAAACATGGCGCCCACTTGGTTGGTTGCAAGTGGAATACCGTGTTTTTCTGCTAGGGCTTTAAAGCCTTCAGCGAGGTGTTTAGTTGTGAGAGAAAGACGACGCTCGTTGCCTTCTTCGGTAAGTACGGTTAAACACGCATGACCTGCAGCCATAGCAACAGGGTTACCAGACAATGTACCTGCTTGGTAAACTGGGCCTGTTGGCGCGACATATTGCATCACGTCTTTACGACCACCGAAAGCACCCACAGGCATACCGCCACCGATCACTTTACCCAGTGTGGTTAGGTCGGGTTTGATGTTGTAGTAACCTTGCGCACCACCGTGAGAAACACGGAAGCCTGTCATCACTTCATCAAGAATCAGTAGTGCACCATACTCGTCACAGATCTCGCGAAGACCTTCAAGGAAGCCCGGTACAGGTGGAATGCAGTTCATGTTACCCGCAACAGGTTCAACGATAATACAAGCAACGTCTTCTGGGTTTTCTGCAAACACAGTACGTACTGATTCTAAATCGTTAAAGGTACAAGTTAAGGTGTGTTTTGCGAAATCAGCAGGCACGCCAGGTGAGCTTGGTTGGCCCAGTGTTAGTGCGCCAGAGCCTGCTTTAACCAGTAGGCAGTCAGCGTGACCGTGGTAACAACCTTCAAACTTGATGATTTTGTCACGGTTAGTGAAACCACGTGCTAGGCGAATCGCACTCATGGTTGCTTCAGTACCTGAGCTAACCATGCGGACTTGTTCCATTGATGGCACTAAGCGTGACACCATTTCGGCCATGGTGATTTCCATTTCAGTTGGCGCACCAAAGCTAAGGCCACGCTGTGCTGCGTCGATAACGGCATCACGGATAGCAACATGGTTGTGACCAAGAATCATAGGACCCCATGAGCCAACGTAGTCGATGTACGCTTTACCATCAGCATCGAAAATGTAGGCACCGTCAGCACGTTCGATAAATAGTGGGTGACCACCCACGCCGGCAAATGCGCGGACTGGTGAGTTTACGCCACCCGGGATGGCTTCTTGTGCTTTGGCAAATAATTCTGCTGATTTGCTCATTAGTAGTGTCCTATTTAATTTATTTAATTCAGGCTGCGGCATTGTACCCAAAGGAAAACCGCCAGCGCTAGGGATGTTTGTCACCATTTCGCAGTTCTTTTCGATTTCTCACGCAGTGATCAGTGATGGAAAGCTAGTTTTCAACATTGTGAGTGTTAACTTGTGCTGGTATTGGCTAAGCTTGCAGTAGCAAATAGCTGCATATTCTTTCAGTGATTTGCACTACAGACTCTACAAGTCGTGTCTATCCTTTCTGCTGCTTACTAATTTATACGGTTTAACCATGACGGAACCTGCTCAACCTCAGGCGACAGCTCATCGTCGTCATCCTACGCGCCTAATGCGGCGTTTTTTATCGCAAGATAAAACCCCAGTATCTGTGTTACTGCTTGCTGCTATTGTTGGTGTCATCGCAGGTTTGATGGGGACACTGTTTGAAATTGGTGTGCATTGGGTCTCTGAACAGCGAACTGATTGGCTACGTGCCGAGATCAGCAGCAGCTTACCTTTGTGGCTAACCGCATTTATGGTGAGTGCAGGGTTAGCTTTCGTGGGTTACTTCTTAGTGCAGCGTTTTGCGCCAGAAGCGGCGGGTTCAGGCATTCCTGAAATTGAAGGGGCGATGGAAGATATTCGTCCTGTGCGCTGGTGGCGAGTGATCCCCGTGAAGTTTATTGGTGGCTTAGGGGCGCTAGGCTCTGGCATGGTGCTGGGTCGCGAAGGTCCAACGGTGCAGATGGGGGGAAATATCGGCCGCATGATCACTGATATTTTTCGTTTGAAAGATGAAGAAGGTCGCCACTCTTTATTAGCGGCGGGTGCGGCAGGTGGTTTGGCTGCCGCATTTAATGCGCCGATGGCTGGGATCATGTTTGTGGTCGAAGAAATGCGCCCCCAGTTTCGCTATAGCTTGATTTCGATTAAGTGTGTCATGATCTCGGCAATCGTGGCCAATATTGTCTTTCGTAGCATTCGAGGACAAGAAGCGGTGATATCGATGCCGCAATACGATGCGCCTATGCTGACATCGTTGTGGCTGTTTCTTTTGCTGGGGATGTTTTTTGGTGTCTTCGGGGTGATCTTCAACCGTTTAGTGACCCTTTCTCAAGATCTGTTCGCTCGAATTCACAACAATGACCGTCGTCGTTATTTGATCACTGGTACCTTATTGGGGGGCTGTTTTGGCCTGCTACTGCTTTATTTACCTGAGTTGACTGGCGGTGGTATTGCGATTATTCCTGATGCGACCAATGGTAAATACAGCGTTAGCTTACTATTTATCTTATTCTTAGCGCGTGTCGCTACTACGCTATTGTGTTTTGGCTCAGGTGCTCCGGGTGGTATTTTTGCGCCCATGTTAGCGCTGGGCACTCTATTTGGCACCTTCTTTGGTTCTATTGCGCAAGCGTGGTTCCCTGAATTTGGATTAGAACCAGGAATGTTTGCAATAGCAGGTATGGGCGCATTGTTTGCGGCGACCGTACGGGCACCTATTACCGGTATTTTGTTGGTGATCGAAATGACCAATAACTACCATTTGATCGTGCCTCTGATCATTACTACCCTTGGTGCAACTATGTTGGCGCAGGTTCTTGGTGGTAAACCGATCTATTCTCAGCTACTACACCGCGCAATTAAAAAAGAAAAATTACGTGCAGAGGTGGTCAATACTTGAACGAGCTAGTCAGGTATTAGATAATCCTCTTAATAACTCGATATGTTTGTGAGGTCTTGATGAGCGACACCAATTTGCCGCTAAATTTTTCAGATGTTGCCGCGAATAAAGTGAAAACGCTAATCGCTGAAGAAGAAAACCCAGAACTGAAGCTGCGTGTGTACATCACAGGTGGTGGCTGTAGTGGTTTCCAATACGGTTTTACTTTCGATGAGAAGGTAAACGAAGGCGATATGACAATTGAAAAACAGGGCGTAACACTTGTTGTTGACCCGATGAGCCTACAATACTTGATCGGTGGTACGGTTGATTACACTGAGGGCCTAGAAGGTTCTCGTTTCTTCGTTAATAACCCGAATGCCACAACAACGTGTGGTTGTGGTGCATCGTTTAGCGTTTAATTTAGCGCGAATGATGCGAGAAGACTTATGAGTCTTCTGCTGGATAAGAAGATAATAAAAAGCCGTCACTTATTGTAAGTGACGGCTTTTTTGTTGCCGGTGAGCTGGAGAATTAGCCTTGGTTGATAATCAATGGGCTGTTTGTCCCTGCCAGTAAGTTACTGAACTGTGCTAATTGGTTTAAGCGTTTATCAGCATGCTTTTTAAAGGCGGTCTTTTGCTTACCACTTAGCGACTCAGCTTGCGGTAGTTTCACAGTACGAGGGTTTTTGTGTACGCCGTTGACCAAGAACTCATAGTGTAAGTGCGGACCCGTTACGCGGCCTGTACCGCCTAGCGTGCCTACCGTTTGCCCTTGTTTCACACGTTGCCCTGTTTTGACTTTACGCTTGGTCATGTGCAGGTATTTAGTGATATAGGTGGAGCTATGGCGAATAAAGACATAGTTACCGTTAAACTTGTTGTACGACGACTTCATCACGATACCATCACCAGCCGCCCAAATAGGGGTGCCAACAGGGGCTACATAATCGGTACCACGGTGTGCTTTGACTCGACCCGTTACAGGGTGTAAGCGGCGAGGGTTGAAGTTAGAGCTCACATAACGGAAGTTTATTGGTGAACGTAGGAAAGCTTTACGCATGGCATTGCCATTTTTATCGTAATACTTGCCGTCTTCACTGCGTACTGCGGTAAATGTCTGACCTAAGTTGGTAAATGTCGCGGCAAGGATATTGCCTCGGCCAATAGATTCACCTTCCACAAATTGTTCTTCGAACAAGACTGAGAACTTATCACCGCCACGAATATCTAATGCGAAGTCGATATCCCAACCAAAAATCCCCGCAATCTCCATGATTTGGTTAGCAGTCAGCCCTGCTTTATCACCTGCATTCCAAAAGCTGGATGTGATGGTGGCTTTCGCAAAGTTCAGCTGAGTATCAACCGTTTTTGTTTCTTCTTTAGAGACAAAGCTATCTGCGGTACGGGTAATAACTAGGGTGTCGGTAGCCGTATTAGGCTTGATGAGTTGGACCAACTCATTATTCGCATCAAAGCCAAATTTCAGAGTGTCGCCTGGGCGTAGGTTAGTGAGAGAGCGTGTGCCTTCATCGGCGTTGACGAGACGGTATAAGGTTGCAGGGCTTAATCCGACTTTATCGAAGACGACAGCAAGGCTTTCACCTGATTTTATTTTGTGCTTTTTCCATGTCAGCGGCGCGGAGGGTAAAGGTGTACTTTCTGCGGGTAGCAGTTGCGGGGTCTCCACATTGACAGCAACGGGATACGCCTTGCCTACTTCAAATTTACGATCAGCCGGCGCCATGTTGTCGGGTGAAGGTAGCAGAAGCAGCAGCACGATAAGAGCACTGATCGTGGCGATCAGTATCTGATGAATCTTGGGTAATTGAGCTAGCTTACGAAACGGCATGGTGTATCTATAAATGGCCTGAATAAAAAAATAGACAACACCCAGTCTAACTGGTTTCAAAAAACATCGCTATTCAAGTAAGATGGTCGATTATTACTTTTTTGCCAATTCTGTGGGAGCGAACAAGAATGGCCAGCATTGAACAGGCTTTAGCTGAAATTAAGCGTGGTGTCGATGAGCTTATTCCAGAAGAAGAGCTGATTGCCAAGTTAAAAGAAAACCGTCCATTACGTATTAAACTGGGTGCAGATCCAACAGCCCCAGATATCCACCTAGGTCACACAGTTATCCTAAACAAGCTTCGTACTTTCCAAGAGCTTGGTCATGATGTGACGTTCCTGATCGGTGACTTCACCGGTATGGTGGGTGACCCAACTGGCAAAAACACTACGCGTCCACCGCTGACACGTGAAGATGTTTTAGCAAATGCCGAAACATACAAAGAACAAGTATTCAAAATTCTAGATCCAGCAAAAACCAAGATTGAGTTTAACTCAACATGGTTATCTGAACTGGGTGCTGAAGGCATGATCCGTCTAGCGGCAAACCAAACGGTTGCCCGCATGCTAGAACGTGATGACTTTAAAAAGCGCTACGCTGATGGTCGTCCTATTGCAATTCACGAATTCATGTACCCGCTGCTACAAGGTTACGACTCAGTAGCGATGGAAACTGACGTTGAGCTTGGCGGTACGGATCAGAAATTCAACCTTCTGATGGGTCGTGAGCTACAAAAAGCAAACGGTCAAAAACCACAGGTTGTGCTAACTATGCCACTATTGGTTGGTTTGGACGGCGTGAAGAAAATGTCGAAGTCGGCGCACAACTACATTGGTGTGAACGACGTGCCAAACGAGATGTTTGGTAAGATCATGTCTATCTCTGACGATCTTATGTGGAACTATTTTGAGTGCTTGTCATTCCGTCCACTAGAAGAAATCGCGCAGTTTAAAGAAGACATGGCGAACGGTAAAAACCCACGTGATGTTAAGATTCTTTTAGCGAAAGAAATCATTGCTCGTTTCCACTCTGAAGCAGATGCTGACGCAGCAGAGCAAGAGTTCATCAACCGTTTCCAAAAAGGTGCGATGCCAGAAGAAATGCCAGAGCTTGAGTTTGAAGCGGGTATGGCGATTGGTAACCTACTAAAAGAAGCGGGTCTGGTTAACTCAACATCAGATGCGATGCGCATGATCCGCCAAGGTGCAGCGAAGATCGACGGTGACAAAATCGAAGATACTAAGCTAATCCCAGCAGCTGGTACTGCGGTTTACCAAGTGGGTAAACGTAAGTTTGCACGTATTACTCTGAAGTAATCGTTGCTGATTATTGAGAGAATAAAAAAGGCGCTTCGGCGCCTTTTTTTATGATTAACGTAGCGTCAGAGACGGTAATGATAAGTGCCAGCGAATGGCGGCGAGACGAATCGTTAGCGTGGTGATGATACCTGCAAGAGAGGCGACTTCGGTGGCGAAGCCTGCCAATAAACCTGTGGTGTGGACAATCCCACCAAGAATACAGGCTGTTGCGTACACCTCCGTTCGTAATACCATCGGAATTTCACGCGCCAGTACATCGCGGATCACCCCACCCCCACAGCCTGTCAGTACACCCATGATCACAGCCACCATAGGCGAGGCACCAAAACGTAAGGCTTTTTCAACACCAATAGCTACAAACACCGCTAAACCTATGGCATCGGCCACGGGTAGGACATACCAAGGTAATTTTTGGGGGCGACGAATCGCAGCCATGGTAAATAAGCATGTAATAAAGATCACCCAAAGGTAATTGGTATCGGTGACCCAAAATACAGGCGTTGCGCCCAAGGCCATGTCGCGAATCGTACCGCCACCAATAGCCGTTACGCTGGCGAGTACCACGACGCCAAAGGGATCCATTCGTAACCGTCCAGCCAAGAGCACACCTGATACCGCAAACACAGCAGTACCAAACATATCAAGGAGATAGATAAGCATTAAAGTATTACCTGATAAAGAAAGCGAAAATAAAGATGACGGCAGAGTAGAGGACTACTGTGTCGCACGTCGTTGTTCTCGTACCGTGTCTAGGTGATCGCATACCTGTTTGATCGCTTTTAGCGTTCGAGGTGTCGGGCGGTTAAGCCAGTCTGAATTCACGGTAAAAACCTGTCGATTATCGACAGCGGGTATTTTACCCTGCCAGTCTTGCCATATATCAACATTTGTATTGGCGTGAGAGGTACCAAATATGATTTCTGGTTGACGGATCACAACTTGCTCTTGTGATACCTGCGGATAGGGGGCTTTACTCGTGGCAAAAATATTCTCACCGCCACAGACTTGAAATACTTGAGTTGGCCAATGGCCATCCGCGACGGTGATCATTGGGGCGGCACTGATTTGATAGAAATACCGCACTTTTTCTTGGCGCTGATATTTTTTGGTTAGTGCCGCAAGCTTTTTTCGGTAATCGTCAGCGGCCTGCTGTGCCTGTCGAGGCGAGTCAGCATATTGCCCGAGACGTTCAATGGTATCAGCAATGGCAGGTAATGCCTTGGAGGTGGAGTACACCACATTGAAGCCGAGTTGCTCAAGTTTGGCCATCTCTCTTGGAGGGTTACCGCTTTTCCACGCTAAAATTAGGTCGGGTTTTAGCGCAACAATGCGTTCGAGTTTGATGCCTCTGTGGTTAGCAACGCGTTCTAGTTCAAGTGCAGCTTTGGGGTAATCGCTGTATTCTGTCGCAGCAACCAGTTTATCACCGAGGCCAGCTACATAAGCCAACTCTGTCATATGAGGTGATAAGCTGATCACCCGCGTTGCAGGCTGTGTTGCAAAACTCAGGGTAGAAAAAAACAGTAAACAACAGCAAGCGAAACGCACTTAAAAAGCTCCTTGAAAAAGAATAATGAGGCAACTTTGTACCACTAGCCAAATAATGATTCGGTTTTTAATAACTTGCTCTATTTGTGCAAGATGTAAGGCGGCAGGAGCAATCTTTCCGCCTAGCCGTGGACGCTCTAACTTACGTTCACCATATATCGCAGGGCCACCAAGAGAGAGTGATAACTTATTTCCTGTCGCGACCAGTAACCAACCTGGTCCTGGTAGCTGCCAGTTTTCGCCTTGTTGCCATAAACTGCGCAGTGCTGCCTTGCCGTTTTGCCCAAGGGCGATGAGTAATGCAAACAAACGTAATGGCACTATGTCGAGGACGGCTAAAATACGAATGGCAGGGTAACCAAAAAAGACATATTGTTCACGGGTTGGTGACCATACTCGAGCGAGACTAACGGCAAGGCGATACATGAGTGCGCCAATGCCGCCTGCTAGGCCGTACCAAAACAGCACGCCGATCACTTGACGGCCATAGCCGAGCAGTTGTGTTTCCGCGCTCGCTTTTCCTAGCCCTAATAAAGACAGGCTCTCTGTTTGGCGGTTGAGTGTAGTGCTAAGTAGGCGTCGGCAGAGGGTTTTATTTTCAGCGCTATAGGCTTGGATCAGCTGTTGACTGAGTTGACTGATATTTTTCCAGCCCAATGCAAACCACAGTAAAGTAAGGTCAAATAGGGCATCAACCCAGACTAGCTGTTTGCAGGCAATCAGCATTATAAGCACGGTAAGCCACATTAGTGACCAAGTTAGTAAACCTGATAGCAAACGCTGGTGGCGGTTATCATTAGGTTTATTAACGCGGTTGGCGAGCATGATAGCCATGCGTTGCCATAAGTTGAGCGGGTGAAGGTCTTGCGGAATGGCAATAAGCCAATGCAATGCAATGGCACCCCACATTGCGAGTAGGGTGCTATTGTTAGCGAGTATCGCTAAAAAGTCGTTCATTACTTATTCAGTAACTCAGCCATTTTAGCCACCATCACTGAAGAGCTTTTCGCCGCTAGCGGTAGGAACTCATCAAAGCTCATTGGTGATTCTTTGTCTGCTACATCTGAAATTGCACGAACCACAACAAAGGGTACGTTGAACTGATGACATGCCTGTGCGATAGCGGCTGCTTCCATTTCTACCGCGATAACAGTTGGGAAGTTGTCACGGATAAACTGTTGTTTTTCAGCGCTACATACAAAAGCATCACCGGTACAAATTAGGCCACGTACTGCGTGCACGTCTTCCATCGTTGCCAGAGCTTGCGCTGCGATATCCATTAGCTTTTCGTCAGATGCGAAAGCGGCTGGCTGTTGTGCCATTTGACCGATTTCGTAACCAAAAGCAGTTACATCTGCATCGTGGTAGCGAACTTCTGTTGAAATCACCACATCACCCACGTTGAGGCTGCTATCAAAACCACCCGCAGAGCCAGTGTTAAGTACAACGTCTGGTTGGAATACTTCTAGCATGATTGCAGAACCTACAGCCGCTGCCACTTTACCAATGCCTGATTGCAGTAACACGATATCGGCACCGTTAAGTGTACCTGTGTAAATGGTACAGCCTGCTTTTTTATGTGTTTCACAGTTAGTCAGTTGGTCTTTTAGGATCGCAACTTCTTGCTCCATTGCACCAATAATGCCGATTTTCATAGCTAGCTTCTCTTAGTTGTTCAGTCGTGCGCTCACACTGAGCACATAATGGCGAGATTGTAACAAATAAAAAGCGAGAGGTCAGAGCTTAACGCCTCGTCTCTCTCGCTGTTTTGATCTTTCTGGATGACGTTATCCGTTATTGATTAGACATCAAGGTAGTCCATGATCCCATCGGCTGCACGTCGTCCTTCATCTATAGCTGTCACAACTAAATCTGAGCCCCGAACGGCATCACCTCCCGCAAAAATCTTAGGGTTCGATGTTTGAAAGGGGAAGGCATTTTCACGCGGGGCTTTTATGCGTCCCCATTGATCCAATTCGACATTGTAATCACTGAGCCAAGGCATCGCATGGGGTTGGAAACCAAAGGCCATGATCACCGCATCGGCTTTAATACTATGTTCGCTGCCCGCGACGGGCTGTGGGCGGCGGCGGCCTGCATCATCGGGTTCACCAAGGGCGGTTTTGACTACTTTGATGCCCGTGACATGCCCCGCTTGGTCTATCTCGACACCGAGCGGTTGTAGGTTAAACATGAAGTTAACCCCTTCTTCGCGGGCGTTTTTCACTTCGCGTTTAGAGCCCGGCATATTGGCTTCATCACGGCGGTATGCACAAATGACGTTGCTGGCTCCCTGACGGACAGAGGTACGGACACAGTCCATTGCGGTGTCACCACCGCCGAGTACCACCACACGTTTGCCTTTCATGTCGGTAAAAGGCGTTGTGGATTCTAGCCCCATGACTTTATATGTGTTGGAGATCAGAAACGGTAGCGCATCATACACGCCTTGGGCATCTTCATTTACCAGCCCAGCTCGCATGTTTTGGTAAGTCCCCACGCCGAGAAAAACTGCATCATAGTCGTTGATGAGATCGGCTAATGGCACATCTTTTCCTACTTCTGTATCGAGTTGGAACTCAACCCCCATTTCAGTGAAGATCTTGCGGCGGTTAATCATGACCTCTTTTTCTAATTTGAACGAGGGAATACCAAAGGTCAGTAAGCCGCCAATCTCAGGGTAGCGATCAAAGACCACGGGTTTGACCCCATTGCGCACTAATATATCGGCGCAAGATAGCCCCGCAGGGCCCGCCCCGATAATCGCGACTTTCTTGTCAGTCCACTCAACATGAGACATGTCGGGCTTCCAGCCCATTTCAAAAGCTTTATCGGTAATGTACTTTTCGACGTTGCCGATAGTGACAGCGCCAAAATCTTCATTGAGCGTACATGAGCCTTCGCACAAACGATCTTGAGGGCAAACACGGCCACACACTTCGGGCAAGGTGTTGGTTTGGTGCGATAACTCAACGGCTTCTATGATCCGTCCTTCGTTCGCGAGTTTTAGCCACTGCGGGATGTAGTTGTGAACGGGGCACTTCCACTCACAGTACGGGTTACCGCAGTCGAGACAGCGATCGGATTGGGCACTGGCTTGTTGTTGAGTAAAAGGTTCGTAGATTTCGACAAACTCGATCTTCCTGATTTTGAGTGGTTTTTTCGCCGGATCGACGCGCGCAATATCAATGAATTGGTAAACGTTCTGGCTCATGAGGCTCCCTCCTTATTGTGCTTGAACGCGCAGTTCAGCGGCTGAACGACTTTGATGACCCAGTAGCGTGTTTACATCGGCTGATTTGGGTTTTGCCAAATAGAACTTAGGGATCCATTGGTCAAAATCGGCCAGTATTTCTTGCGCTCTGCTAGATCCTGTTTCTTCTAAGTGGCGGTCAATCAGTCCACGAAGGTGTTCTTGATGGATAACGAGATCATCGAGTGGTAGCGCCTCGACCAGTTCAGGGTTAACGCGTCCTACAAAATCGCCATTTTGGTCGAGGATATAGGCAAAACCGCCTGTCATACCTGCGCCAAAGTTCACCCCGGTGTTGCCTAAAATTGCCACAATACCCCCTGTCATGTACTCACAAGCGTTATCTCCAACCCCTTCTACCACAGCGATAGCGCCAGAGTTACGCACTGCGAAACGTTCGCCTGCTGTGCCTGCAGCAAACAGTTTTCCGCCGGTTGCACCGTATAAACAGGTGTTACCTATGATGGTGGCTTGGTGGGTTTTAAAGGCTGATCCCATAGGTGGGTGAATGGTGATTATCCCGCCAGCCATGCCTTTACCCACGTAGTCGTTCGCATCCCCTGTAAGGTGAAGGTTAAGGCCGCCAGCATTCCATACCCCAAAAGATTGCCCTGCAGTCCCTGTTAAGTGGATATTGATCGGTGAGGAAGCCATGCCTTGATTGCCATAGCGGCAGGCGATTTCACCTGACAAACTGGCGCCAATCGAGCGATCCGTGTTGCGGATATTGTGGTAGAGATCGGCGCTACTACGTGACGTTATGGCAGGTAATGCTTGTTCCAATAAAACTTGGCTTAATGCTGCTTCATCAAATGGGGTGTTGGCTTCACTGCAGTACAAGGTTTTGCCTTCAGCGGGGGTGGGCGCATGGAGTAACCCTGTTAAGTCGAGCTTTTGTTGCTTGGCGCTCACGCCATTAAGAGCGACCAATAAATCGGTACGGCCAATTAAGTCGGTCAGTTGCTCGACCCCGAGTTGGGCCAGTAGCTCGCGAACTTCTTGGCCTAGCCCGACAAAGTAATTCATCACTTGTTCTGGCAAGCCTTTAAAGTAATCACGGCGCAGTTTTTCATCTTGTGTCGCTACGCCAGTTGCACAGTTATTGAGGTGGCAGATACGCAGGTACTTACACCCTAATGCCACCATAGGAGCGGTGCCAAAGCCAAAACTTTCCGCGCCCAAAATGGCGGCTTTAACGACATCCAACCCTGTTTTTAGTCCCCCATCGACCTGCAGGCGGATCTTATGGCGTAAGCCATTGGCCACAAGGGCTTGCTGGGTTTCTGCAAGGCCAAGTTCCCACGGGCTACCTGCATATTTCACCGAGGTTAATGGGCTGGCGCCTGTCCCGCCATCGTAACCAGAAATCGTGATTAAATCGGCATAGGCTTTGGCCACGCCGGTCGCGATGGTGCCCACGCCAGGTTCGGAAACGAGTTTGACCGAAACCATGGCACTAGGGTTGACCTGTTTGAGGTCGAAAATGAGCTGAGCTAAGTCCTCAATTGAATAAATATCGTGGTGTGGTGGTGGCGAAATCAAAGTAACGCCGGGGACGGCATAACGCAGTTTGGCAATTTCGGTGGTGACCTTATGGCCGGGCAATTGGCCGCCTTCACCGGGTTTTGCGCCTTGGGCGACCTTGATTTGAATGACATCAGCATTGACCAAGTAGTGCGGTGTCACACCGAAACGGCCTGATGCGACCTGCTTGATCCTTGAGTTGCGCTCGTTGCCAAATCGGCGAGGGTCTTCACCGCCTTCACCTGAATTGGAGTGTCCGCCTAAGCGGTTCATTGCGATAGCGAGCGCTTCGTGTGCCTCGGGGCTCAGGGCGCCAATCGACATCGCGGCGGAGTCAAAACGTTTATAGAGCTCAGTAGCCGCCTCGACTTGCTCGATAGCAATAGGGGGGTCACTGCGCTTGAGTTGTAATAAATCACGAATTGCTGCGATAGGGCGTTCATTGACCTCGCGAGCAAAGGCGAGATAGTCTTGGTGATCCCCAGATTTCACAGCCTGTTGAAGTGTGCCAACCACATCAGGGTTATAGGCATGAAATTCACCGCCGTGGACATATTTGAGTAAACCACCGTGCTCAATCGGTTTGCGCTTAAGCCACGCTTTACGGGCTAAGTTGACGGCATCTTGCTGGAAATCCTCAAAATTAGCACCAGAAATGCGGCTCGCTGTGCCTTTGAAGCAGAGTTGAATAACGTCTTGATGAAGGCCTACGGCTTCAAATAAATGCGAGCAACGGTATGAGGCGATGGTAGAGATCCCCATCTTAGACATGATCTTAAATAAGCCCTTATTGATGCCGTCACGGAAATTGAGCATCACGGTGCGATAAGGCTTATTGATCGCACCCTTATCGATCTGTTGGCCGAGGGATTCATAGGCTAAATACGGGTAAACCGCGGTTGCGCCATATCCCAGTAAGACTGCAAATTGGTGTGGATCACGCGCGGTTGCGGTTTCGATAACAATGTTGGCATCGCAGCGTAAGTTGGTTTCAACGAGGCGAGTTTGTACTGCGCCCACAGCCATTGCGGCAGGGATCGGCAGTTTGCTGACATTAATACCGCGATCGGAAAGGACAATGAGCACAGTGCCACTGCGGACTAAGCGTTCGGCTTGATCACACAGATCGAGAATAGCTTGCTGTAAATCTTTTTCGGCGGGGTCGTAGTTAATGTCGATGATGCTGTTGCGGTAATACTGGCTGTCGAGTTCAAGTAATTGAACCAGATCGGAATACAGCAGTACAGGGGATTTAAAGGCGACACGATAAGCATGGCCGTCGGTTTCACAAAACACATTCATCTCGCGACCAATGCAGGTGGCCAGCGACATCACATGTTTTTCGCGTAATGGATCAATCGGTGGGTTGGTGACTTGGGCAAACATTTGGCGAAAATAATCGGTGATCCCGCGTTCTTTGGAAGAGAGTACCGCCATTGGTGCGTCATCGCCCATCGACCCTGTCGCTTCTTGGCCGTTTTCGCCAATCACGCGAAGGACTTGATCGATTTCTTCGCGGTTCATGCCAAATTGTTTTTGGTAGGTGCTTAATTCATTGTCTGATAACGAACGGCTGCCGACTTGCTCATCATCCAATTGTTCAAATGGGGTAAGGTGTTTAACGTGGCTGTCGAGCCACTCTTTGTATGGGTGACGCGCCATTAAATCGTTATCTATGTCTTTGGAGTGCCAAATCTTGCCAAATTTGGTGTCGATAACCAGCAGCTCCCCAGGACCGACACGGCCTTTTTCTAATACTTCATCGGGGGCGTAATCCCAAATGCCAATTTCAGAGGCCAGAGTGATCAGTTTATCTTTGGTGATCACATAGCGAGCAGGGCGTAAGCCATTGCGGTCTAGGTTACATGCGGCGTAGCGACCGTCTGACATGACGATCCCAGCAGGTCCGTCCCACGGTTCCATGTGCATGGAGTTAAAGTCGTAAAAAGCGCGTAATTCGGGATCCATGTCGGGGTGATTTTGCCAAGCAGGTGGCACGAGCATCCGCATCGCGCGAAAGAGATCCATCCCTCCCGCCAGAAAGAGTTCGAGCATGTTATCCAGGCTTGAAGAATCAGAACCGCTTTCATTGACAAAAGGGGCGGCGGTTTGCAAATCAGGTAGCAGTGGCGAGGAGAACTTGTAACCGCGGGCGCGCGCCCATTGGCGATTGCCTGCAATGGTATTGATTTCACCGTTATGCGCTAAATAACGAAATGGTTGAGCCAGTGGCCAGCGTGGCTGAGTATTGGTCGAAAAACGCTGGTGGAATAAACAAATGGATGACTGTAAACGAAGATCGCCCAAGTCGGTATAAAAGCGCGGTAAATCCGCAGGCATGCAAAGGCCTTTGTAGACGGTCACTTGGGTCGACAAGCTACAGATATAAAAATCAGGATCTTCGTTGATCCGCTGTTCGATGCGGCGACGGGCGATATACAGGCGGCGATCGATGTCGCGAGGCTTCCAGCCTGCAGGGGCATTAATGAAGACTTGAACAATGTCAGGCAGAGATTCTTTGGCGATAGGCCCAAGGACTTGAGCATTGATTGGCACGTCGCGCCAACCTGCAATCGAGAGGGTCTCTTTACTGAGCTCTTCAGTGATAATTGTGCGGGCTTGCTCAGCTTTGACAGGATCGGTACTGAGAAATAGCATGCCAATGGCAAATTCGCGGGCCAATTTCCAGCGGTGTTCTTCTGCAATAATACGGTAGAAGTCGCTGGGCTTTTTCATTAATAGCCCGCAACCATCACCGGTTTTACCATCTGCCGCAATGCCGCCACGGTGGGTCATACGGTCCAGTGCTGAAATCGCTGTTCTTACTAACTTATGGCTTGTTTCCCCTTCAATATGGGCAATTAAGCCAAATCCACAATTGTCTTTTTCCAGCCTTGGGTCATACAGTGTCATGACAACTCTCCCTTGGTCTGCTCATCCTGAGCGTAAACTTTTAACCCTACCATTTGCGTATTGATAAGATTAAAAGTGGTCTGACTGCATCGTTATGGCGTTAATGGCTCACCATGGCGCATCCTGCGATCTTCCAAGTTAACGACAATTTACAGAAAGGTCAAATTTCAACCATTTACGTTTTTATTGGGCTAAATAGCGATATTAAAAACTGTAATGAATTGATATTAAACCTTATTTTAACAAGCTGTTAACAGTAAGGGGTCGAAAGAGCATCGTCTTATTGTTGCGATTATTTTGATGAAATAAGGTGATGGTGAGCTACTTTCTTTAAAGAAACGCTAGGGAAGTAGAGTGCTATCTACTGAATAATCATATAAAAAAAGCCAGCTCTATTGAGCTGGCTTTGATGTGTAGTATGTTGAGCTGAGGTTTAACTATTAGAGAGCATTAATGAATCAGCTTTGGCTTCAAGGTTAGAGCCACCCATTAAGAAATCATCGATTTCACGGGCAGATTCTCGGCCTTCATTGATACAACGAACAACCAGAGATTGGCCTGTGCGCATATCACCCGCAGCAAATACACCTGGTTGACTGGTAGCAAAACCTTCTGTCGCCACGTTGCCGCGATCATCAAGCTTAATGTCGAGCTGAGCCAGTACACCTGTTGGTTCTGGGTGTAAAAAGCCCATCGCAAGGAAGGCGAGATCACATGGAATAATACGCTCAGATCCTGCAACTTCTTCAAAGTTCGGGCGTTCACCAGCTGTCGCTTCTTGCCACTGAATATCGGCGATACGCAGGGCTTTGACATTACCAGCATCATCGCTGATGAACTCTTTGGTTAAGATGTTCCAGTGACGATCACACCCTTCCTCGTGCGAGGTCGAGGTTTTCATGATCATCGGGTACGACGGCCAAGGTTGATTAACAGGTCGTTTTTCTGGCGGGATCGGCATGATTTCCACTTGGGTTATGCTCGCCGCGCCATGGCGATTTGAGGTACCGACACAGTCTGAGCCTGTATCACCACCACCAATCACCACCACATGTTTACCTTTGGCGTGAATGTTTGCTGTTTTTAATGGCATGTCATTGGCACGGCGGTTATTTTGGGCGAGGAACTCCATCGCAAAATGGACCCCCTTGAGTTCACGACCTGGAATAGGCAGGTTGCGCGGGACGGTTGAGCCGCCCGTTAGCAAAACGACATCAAAGTCTTGGCGAAGCTGCTGGGCATTAATGTCCACGCCAATGTGCGCATTCACTTCGAATTTAACCCCAGCATCAGCCATCAGATTGATCTTGCGATCTATGATGTCCATGCCGAGTTTAAAGTCAGGGATGCCAAAGCGCAGCAGGCCGCCGACTTTTTCATCACGCTCGAACACAGTCACGCAGTGACCCGCACTGTTTAATTGTTCAGCGGCGGCTAACCCTGCAGGACCGCTACCTATGATAGCAACGGTTTTACCTGTGCGTGAACGTGGTGTTTTCGGTTTGGCATAGCCTTCGCGGTAGGCGGTTTCAACGATGGTTTTTTCAATATTACAGATAGTGATTGGGTCTTGGTTGATACCCAGTACACAGCCACTTTCACAAGGTGCTGGGCACACACGCCCTGTAAATTCTGGGAAGTTGTTGGTTGAACTTAAAATGTTCCACGCTTCTTCCCAGCTATCACGGAAAACCGCGTCGTTAAACTCAGGGATAATGTTCCCAATTGGGCACGAGTTATGACAAAACGGCACGCCACAGTCCATACAGCGTGATGCTTGTGTATTGATCTTGTCACCAAACTCCTCGTTCAAGACAAACTCTTTGTTATCTTGAATACGAATACTAGGGTCTAACTTTTTTGGTAACTCACGACCATGCTCTAAAAATCCAGTAGGCTTACCCATTTACGGCCTCCAACTCTTCCTTGTTTGCAGCTTCCGCTTTACGTTGTTGTAATACCGCTTTGTAATCCCTTGGCATCACTTTCACCATCTTTTGAAGGTTAGTTTCAAAGTTAGATAGGAAGGTTTGGGCCACAGTACTACCTGTGTATTCAACGTGCTTACTGAGCATGCGCTGTAGACGTTCTTTGTCTTCTTGCTCGATAGGATCGAGGTCAACCAGTTCTGGGTTGAGTTTGGTTTCGAAATCGCCAAATTGGTCCCAAACATAGGCGACACCACCACTCATCCCAGCGGCAAAGTTGCGACCTGTTTGACCAAGAATAACAGCAACCCCGCCCGTCATGTATTCGCAGCCGTGGTCTCCCACGCCTTCAACAACGACTTCTGCTCCTGAGTTACGGACACAGAAACGCTCGCCCGCGAGGCCTCGAATGTAAGACTCACCCGATGTTGCACCATAGAAACAGACGTTACCAACGATGATGTTATCTTCAGGTATGATGCTTGAATTGGCATCAGGGTAGAGCACGAGCGTACCGCCAGATAGCCCTTTACCCCAGTAATCGTTCGCATCACCTTCTACTTCAAATTTCACGCCTTTGGCGAGGAAAGCCCCAAGACTTTGCCCTGCCGATCCTGTGAACTTCACATTCATAGGTTGCGGTAGACCTTGGTCTTTGTAGATCTTAGAGATTTCATTCGACAGCATGGTGCCGACACTGCGGTCGGTGTTAATGATCTCAAGTTCGGTATCGACTTGCTTACCTTGAGTCAGCGCAGGTGCTGCTGCTTCAATCAGTTTGCGATCTAATACGTTTTCAAGGTTATGGTCTTGTTCTCGCTGGTTGTAGATACCATCTTCTTGACGTGCTGGTTCAACAAATAGCACCGGGCTCAGATCGAGGTTTTTGTATTTCCAGTGACCGATATCCTCACGGATTTTTAGTTTGTGTGACTGGCCGACCATCTCATCAATGGTGCGGAAGCCCAGCTCAGCCATGACTTCTCGTAGCCCTTCTGCCATGTACTGGAAGAAGGTGACTACGTCTTCGACGCGGCCATCAAAACGCTCACGCAGCGTTTTGTTTTGGGTGGCGATACCAACAGGACAGGTGTTCTTATGACACTTACGCATCATGATACAGCCTTCAACCACCAGTGCCGCAGTGGCTACGCCCCATTCCTCTGCACCTAATAAGGTGGCGACAGCAAGATCGCGTGGTGTTTTCATCTGGCCATCAGACTGCACGACAATACGGTTACGTAGGCCATTTTTCAGTAGGGTTTGGTGCGTTTCAGCAAGACCGAGTTCCCACGGTAAGCCCGTGTGGCGAATCGATGACATTGGTGATGCCCCCGTACCGCCATCAAAGCCTGCAATCAAGACCACATCGGCTTTGGCTTTTGCCACGCCAGAGGCAATGGTGCCTACGCCAGCTTCAGAAACCAGTTTCACGTTAACGCGGCCAGCACGGTTGGCATTTTTCAAATCGTAGATCAGCTGAGCCAAATCTTCGATGGAGTAAATGTCGTGGTGTGGCGGTGGTGAGATCAGACCCACCCCAGGGGTTGAGTGGCGGGTTGCCCCGATCCAGTCATCAACTTTATCGCCAGGTAGTTGACCGCCTTCGCCTGGTTTTGCCCCTTGCGCCATCTTGATCTGAATTTCATCAGAGTTTGTGAGGTAGTAAGAGGTAACACCGAAGCGGCCTGACGCAACCTGCTTGATTGCTGATCGTTCCCAGTCGCCGTTTTCTTTCTTCTCAAAACGATCCGGGTCTTCACCGCCTTCGCCCGAGTTAGATTTAGCCCCGATACGGTTCATAGCCACGGCAAGGGTGGAGTGGGCTTCATAAGAGATAGAGCCAAAGCTCATCGCACCGGTTGCAAAGCGTTTTAGAATGCTTTCAATCGGTTCCACTTCTGCCAGTGGAATGGCGCCTGCTGGGCTTTTGATGAACTCAAGTTGGCTACGCAGTGTTGCGGCATTATCACCTTGAGAGTCGACAGCATGGCAGTATTGTTTGAACTGACTGTAGTCTTTGCCGCGAGTGGATTGCTGCAGCAATGAAATTGTCTCTGGGTTAAAGAGGTGTTTTTCACCGCGTTGCTTCCACTGATAAACCCCACCCACATCCAGCATCTGAATGGGGATTTCACGGGTTGGGTAACCCACACGGTGACGGATCAGCACTTCGTGTGCGATATCATCAATGGTGAGGCCTTGAATACGCGAAACAGTCCCTGTGAAGTACTTATCAACCACAGCTTTGCTGATACCTAATGCTTCAAAAATCTGTGCACCGTGGTACGACTGTAGCGTCGAGATGCCCATTTTAGAGAAGATCTTCAATAGGCCGCCGTTTACCCCTTTACGGTAGTTGTTGAACAGCTCTTCGGTTGGCAGTTCAGGGTCGAGCTTACGTTTTTTCTGTAAGTCGACCAGCGTTTCTGTCACTAGGTATGGGTTGACTGCGTTTGCGCCGTAGCCCACTAGTGTTGCGAAGTGATGGGTTTCACGCGCATCACCGGTTTCCACTATGATGTCACACTTCGCACGCAAGCCTTTGCGGATCAGGTGGTGGTGAACCGCGCCGACTGCCAGCATGGCTGGAATAGCAGCATGGTTGGAGTTAACAGCACGGTCAGTCAGAATAATGATCGAATAGCCATCTTGCACTGCATCTTCCGAGTATTGGCAAATACGCTTAAGGGCGCGCTCTAGCTTGCCGTTTTCGCCATTGGCGCGAAAGACGATGTCTAAGGTTTTGGCTTGTAAGTGTTCTTTGTCTATCGCACGTAGCTTTTCTAATTCAGCATTCGATAGGACGGGGGATTCTAACTCTACCTTTTGGCAGTGTTCTGGTGTTTCGTCTAGCAGGTTTTGGTCTTTACCCAGGTAGGTGTTGAGTGACATCACCATACGTTCACGGATCGGATCGATCGGCGGGTTAGTCACCTGCGCAAACAGCTGCTTGAAGTAGTTAGAAAGGTGCTGTGATTGGTGCGACAGTACGGCCAGCGGCCAATCCGCGCCCATTGCACTAAGAGGCTCATACCCTGTTTTTGCCAGTGGAACGATAATTTCGTTCACTTCTTCTGAGCTCATACCAAAGGCTTGCTGGTGATGCAGCAGACGCTCAGGCGTTGGCTGATGGTGCATGTTATCGGCATCAGGCAATGATTTAAGCGTAAGCAGGTTGTCTTTCACCCATTGCTCGTAAGGCTGTGCTGAGGCGATACTGTCTTTTACTTCTTCATCTGAAATGATACGACCTTGCTCAAGATCGGCGACAAAGATACGGCCAGGTTGCAAACGACCACGGAATTGCACATTCTCAGGTTCAATTTCTACCACCCCTGATTCCGATGCCATCACTAAGAAGTCATCTTTGGTGACTGTGTAGCGCGATGGACGTAGACCATTTCGGTCTAGGGTTGCACCTACTTGAACACCGTCGGTGAAACAAACAGACGCTGGACCATCCCAAGGTTCCATTACATTCGCGTGGTATTGGTAAAATGCGCGACGTTTAGGATCCATGTTGGTGTTTTCTTGCCACGCCTCAGGGATCAGCATCATCAAAGCATGCGGTAGGCTACGGCCAGAGAGAACCAGTAGCTCCAGTGCCATATCGAAGTTGGATGAGTCAGAGCTACCTTCTTGACAGATAGGGAGCAGCATGTCGATTTCTTGCTGGCTGAACAAGTCAGACTCAAGAATGGCTTCACGCGCCTTCATCCAATTCAAGTTACCGCGCACTGTGTTGATTTCACCATTGTGGGCGATGTAACGGAAAGGTTGGGCGAGACGCCAGCGTGGGAAGGTATTGGTTGAGAAGCGAGAGTGCACGAGGGCAAGCGCTGTCACCATAGTTGGGTTTTGCAGGTCAAGGAAGTACTGAGGTACCTGCTCTGTGGTGAGCTGACCTTTATACACCAATGTCTTATAAGACAGTGAGTTGATGTAGAAGTCATCGCCAATATTCGACACGCTTTCTAGGCACACACGCACCGTATAGTTACGAAGCACGTAGAGTTTGCGTTCGAGTACGGCAGGATCTAGGTTACTACCACCTGTGATAAACACATGTTCAAACTGGGGTTCAGTGCTGAGCGGATCGTCACCAAGCATTGAGTTATCAACGGGTAAAACGCGATAACCGATCACTTCAAGGTCGAGGCGATTCGCATTACGTTCGAGGATATCGCGACACTGTTGACGTTTGTGTTCGTCTTTTGGAAAAAGCACCACACCGACACCATATTGCTCAAAAGAGGGCAACTTGATACCGAGCTTAACGGTTTCTTCGAGTAAGAACTCGTGCGGTTTCTGCAGTAAAATACCCGCGCCATCACCACTTGATGGATCACAACCTTGGCCGCCGCGGTGTTCCATGCGGGCCAGCATATCAAGGGCTTGAGTGACAATCTCGTGGGATTTACGGTTCTTTAAATGGGCAACAAAGCCGATACCACAGGCATCGTGCTCTAATTCAGGTACATAAAGCCCCTGAGCATTAAGCTCTTGATCTGTCATAGATACATCCTTCCAGTGTTCAACAGGCCTTTCCCAGGTCTGTTCTATCCCTAATCGTTATATCGTCACATCTTGCTCACTGTGAGTGGACTACCTGTCCAGTGATCAAAACGGTGCGTTTGCTGTGGGATGATGTGTGAATCATTTAGCAAACTTAATTTTGCAGCACATCTATTCTGGTAATTAGATATGCTGTCTTTTAATGAACTAGTGACATAAATCACTGCTTTTAGCGGGTTTTATGTCACAAATGTTGCTCATTATTTGCACACAAGTGTAACTATCCTACAGTTTTGATACTTTAATTACCAACAAAAAATAGCGTGATGAATCCACTATCCTCATAACCACTGCATGTAAGTGATACATGGGTGCGTAAATATTCGATAATCGTTCTTATTTTGCATATTAACCAAACACCATTTTTATTTGTCCCTGTTAACTTTGTGGGTAATGGGTGTGAGTGGTTGTTTCAGTTGTTGTTTTTTATTTACATAGAAAAAGGGACTGGCCGAGCGAGGGAGATTTACGTGCTTTTCTTGTTTTAACACAATTTTAAGCATTCGCTTTGGTGCTACGCTGCGCGGCTTATTTTTTCCATGGCCGAATATTCAGGTGATAAAATGCAACTACACGAACTCGTAAATACATTCGGGCAAGATTTACACCGCCGCTATGGTGAAAAAGTACATAAGTTAACCTTACATGGTGGCTTCAGTTGCCCTAACCGCGATGGCACAATTGGTCGCGGTGGCTGTACCTTCTGTAATGTCGCCTCGTTTGCTGATGAGCAAGCACAATACTTACCTATCGAGCAGCAACTAAACCAACGCGCGGGTGAGATCCACCGTGCCAAGCGCTATCTTGCGTATTTTCAGGCATATACCAGTACCTATGCTGAAGTACAAACCCTGAAAAAAATGTATGAAGAAGCCCTTCAAAGTGCTGATATTGTCGGTTTGTGTGTGGGAACACGTCCAGATTGTGTGCCAGATGCCGTGCTTGAACTTTTGGCGGAGTACCACCAACAAGGCTATGAAATTTGGCTCGAACTTGGGCTACAAACCGCGAACGATAAAACCCTCAAGCGGATTAACCGTGGTCATGACTTTGCGTGTTACCAAGCCATTACACAGCGAGCACGCGCCCTTGGGTTAAAGGTTTGTGCGCACTTGATTGTTGGCCTGCCTGGAGACACCAAAGCCGATAACATCGAGACGATTGAAAAAGTCGTTGCGGCAGGGGTGGATGGGATTAAATTGCACCCGCTTCATATTGTCGAGGGCAGCAAAATGGGGCAAGCATGGAAAGCGGATCGTTTAAATGCGATTAGCCTTGAAGAGTATACGGATATTGCAGCGGAGATGATTCGCTTAACACCACCAGAGGTGATTTATCACCGTGTCTCAGCCAGTGCACGTCGGCCAACCTTATTAGCGCCAGAATGGTGTGAAAATCGATGGTTAGCCATGACAGAGATAGGCCGTAATTTAGATAAACAAGGGGCACAAGGCTTCAGCCTTGATCGTCCTTTTGTTTATGAGCCGTTTGCCAAGTAGCTTCAATATCGATTGAGTTGCGCAAATACTCAAAAACGGTAGGGGATTGTGGTAACGTACGCATACTATTGCGTTGCTAGTTAATAGCAAGCGCTGCCAATATGCTTAATAAAGCAAACATCCCCTAAGGTAATGTGTTCAGACCGATGACGACTCCTAAATTTGCCGTTCACATGGCCTGTTTTTTATTGTTGGCCGGATTATCCCCAATAGCACAAGCGGCCCCGTTGCCGCTTGAGCAGCCCCTTTTCATTTTTGCGCTGATCCTCGCGATGATTGTCTTTGCGGGATCTATTTTGGCGCTCGTCTTTCATAATGCAGAGGCTTTTTCTTTCCGTAAGCTCTATTCAATGCTCACCAATTTGCCTATTGCAACCTTGATTGTCAGTAGTAAAGACGGCAAGTTGATGTACGGTAATAAAGCGAGTCGGGAGCTACTGGGGATCCGAAAAGTAGGCAGTAGCTACTATTATCCTCCAGAAGTCGAAGCCCAGATGATATGTGATGTGTTACGGCCACATACATCATTATTGAGCTTCAAAAGTTGGAAAGAAGAATTACAGTTTTCTGGCAAGCACCCCCTTTCTGTTCTCGTTTCTGGCCAATATGTCAGATATAAATGGCAACCCGCATGGCTACTTTTTATCTCTCCAGCCAATGAAGCCAGCCAGCCCGATACGACCAGTCAGCGCGATCATCGTGTGTTACAAGGAGTGTTGAATTCGCTATCGGAATTGGTCTATTTTCAGGATAAATCGGGCAAGGTGATGGGCACCAATAAGGCGTTTGACCGTTTTTGGCGCGAGCGTGAAAGTGAAGGTTTGATCGACAGTATCGAAGTATCATCAAAAAATAACTCAACCCACACATGGACGACTTCGCCTGATGGGGCAAGTCGTTTACTCGAAACCAATAAAACGGCTTTGATTGGCGACTATGGTGAGATTTTAGGCTCATTAAGCATTAGCCATGACGTGACGGATTGGCATGAAATGCAAGAAAGCCTAAAGCAAGAGATAGAAAAACGAGAAGTCACCGAGCAAGCGTTAGCGCACCGTAATAACTTATTGGATACGATTTTAAGCGCCAGCCAAGATCCCATTGGTTTGTATAACGAGCATTGGGTGTACGTTGGTTGTAACGAGCCGTTTGCTCGAGCCTTGGGTTACACGCAAGAGTCGCTATTAGGAAAAAGAGCACCAGACGTTATTGACCCTGAGAAATGGTCTGAATTTAGAGCGGTAAATGAGCAAGTGATCAGGGATAGGGTGACGGTTAAAACCGAAGACTATGTGATTTTGCCTGATGGTGAGCCGATTTGGTATGAGGTGGCCACATCACCATACCAAGATCCCATTGAAGGCACTGCAGGAGTACTGGTGATGGGGCGTGATATTACGGAACGTAAGCACGCGCAGCAGCAGCTTGCAGATGCGATCATGGAACTGCAAGAGCTCAGTTTTATTGATAGTTTAACCAAAGTCGCAAACCGACGTAGCTTCGATGAGCATTTGCGTAAAATGTGGCACAGCCATATTCGAGAGCAAAAATCACTGACATTGATCCTGTGTGATATTGATAACTTTAAAGCGTACAACGACAACTACGGCCACCAACAAGGGGATAGTGCGCTATTAGCTGTCGCCAGAACGTTGAGCCAAGTGATTAAGCGTGAAACGGATGAAGTCGCCCGCTATGGTGGTGAAGAGTTTGCTTTCTTACTACCGTGTACCGATTTAGAGGGTGGGCAAACTGTCGCGCGCAATATTCATCGCTATATCGCCCAAGCGGCCATCGAACACGCTTATTCGGAAGTAAAAGATGTGCTAACGGTTAGCCTAGGCGTTGCAACGGTTACGCCAGTGCCGAATCAAGATTATGGCGAACTGGTGCGAATGGCCGATATTGCCCTTTATAAAGCAAAAGCGTCTGGCCGAAACTGTACCATGGTGATGTCGGATAACAGTGATTTTTAAGTGCGAAGTACGTTGGCTTAAAAATACGGGCTCGACAAACATAACAAACCTGCGCAAGCAGGTTTTTTTTGCTCTGAATCACGCGAACTGAGGCGCTTCTCCTTGGGGAAATCGCCCTGCACACTTATGATGACAACAATGCTGTGAATAATGGATTTAATCATGAAACAAATCAAAGTGCTGGCCCAGTTTTACGTCGACTTGTTGGTCAAACTTGGGCTTGTCCGATTTAGCTTACTGCTGGCGTTAGCCTTGGTGGCGCTAGCCGTGGTGGTACAAGTTGGAGTGACCTTGGTATTGCAAGGTGAAGTGAACGACATTGATATTGTACGGTCGGTATTTTTTGGCCTGTTAATCACACCTTGGGCGGTTTATTTTCTATCGGTCGTGGTTGATCAGTTGGAAGACTCTCGCCAGCGCTTATCGAAGTTAGTGACAAAATTAGAAGAAATGCGTTCACGCGATATGCAGCTGAACAATCAGCTGCAAGAGAACATCAGCCAGCTGAACTCAGAGATTGAAGAGCGTGAAAAAGCTGAAGAAGGGCGTCAGATCGCGATGCAAGATCTCGAAAATGAGGTCTACCAACGTGAAAATGCTCAACTTGAACTCGCCGAACAAAGTGCACTGCTGAAATCTTTCCTCGATGCTTCCCCTGATTTAATTTATTACCGCAATGAAAAAGGGCGCTTTTCAGGTTGCAACCGTGCGATGCAAGAACTGACGGGTAAAACAGAAAAAGCGTTAGTTGGCCTTACCCCTTGGGATGTTTACAGCGAAGAAGTCGCTAGCAAAATAGCGGAAACTGACCAGCAAGTATTTAACCAAAATGTGTCGCTTACCTATGAGCAATGGTTGGAATACCCTGATGGCCATAAAGCCATATTTGAACTTCGTAAAGTACCATTTTACAGCAGAGATGGGCGTCGCTTAGGTTTGATGGGCTTTGGCCGTGATATTACCGAGCGTAAGCAATATCAAGATGCGCAAGAAAAAGCGAGCCGCGATAAGACAGCCTTTATCTCAACCATCAGCCACGAATTACGTACGCCACTGAACGGTATTGTTGGCCTGAGCCGCATGTTACTGGATAGTGAGTTAAATCCAGAGCAGCGCGGTTACATGCGAACGGTGCATGTTAGTGCGATAACACTGGGTAATATTTTTAACGATATTATCGACATGGATAAATCAGATCGTCGTCGTTTAGAGCTACTGCCTAAGCCCCATGATTTTCATGAGTTTGTTGATGAGATGGAAAATATCTCGAGCCTCATGGCTGAACAAAAACATCTGCGTTTTGATTTAGAGCGCTTATCTGAGCTACCTAAGTGTATTGAAGTCGACGGTACGCGCCTGCGCCAAGTGTTGTGGAATTTGATCAGTAATGCGACCAAGTTCACCAAAGAAGGCGGGGTGATTTTATCGGTGAGCAGCGAGCTACTTGATAATAACCAAGCAGAGATTGTCTTTGAAGTAGAAGACAGTGGTATTGGCATGCCGCACGATGAACTCGATAAAATCTTTGCCATGTACTACCAAGTTAAAGATGAGAACGACAACTTACATGCGGTTGGCACCGGGATTGGTTTAGCGGTTTCTCGTCAGTTGGTCCAAATGATGGGCGGTGATATTACCGTAATGTCTGATGTGGGCGAAGGTAGTACGTTTACGGTGACGATTCGAGTGCCTGTGGTGGAAATGGCAGCAGAAGAAGAAACCATGCCTGAGATCCAACAAGCCAGTCTCAGTATTTTGATGGTCGAAGATATTGAGTTGAATATTACGGTAGCTAAAGCATTACTAGAGAGCTTGGGGCATGAGGTGACCGTTGCTATGCGGGGCGATGAAGCGTTAGCGATCTTCGACCCAGAAGCATTTGATTTAGTGCTATTGGATATTCAACTGCCTGATATGACGGGCTTTGATATTGCACAAAAACTACGGGAACAATACGATTATTTACCAGCCCTTGTTGCGCTAACGGCAAACGTGATTAGCGATAAAAGCGAATACTTAGCCAAAGGTATGGATGAAGCGTTAAGTAAACCATTGAGTGTCAAAGCGATCACTGATGTGATTCAAAATCTCGTGCTCACTTGTCCGATTGATTACGATGAGGAAGACGAGGCTGAAGTTGAAGAAAGCAGCGTGCCACCGAGTGATGAGATCATGAATCAGTTACTCGACCTAGAAATGCTTGAATCGTACGTGGATATTGTCGGTACCCAACCGGTTCATGACAGCATCGCGATGTTTGAAAAAATGATGCCGGATTATATTGCGATCCTCGATTCAAACATGATCGCTAAAGATAAAGACGGTATTAAGTTTGAAGCCCACAAAATTAAAGGGGCGGCAGGCTCTATTGGCTTAAAACACATCCAGCAAGTGGCTCAAAAAGCGCAATCACCAGAGCTGCCAGCGTGGTGGGAGAACATTAACGACTGGGTTGATGAGATTAAAAGCGGTTATGAACCTGATCTGCAAGTGCTACGTAATTGGCTTGCACAGCAAGAGGATAAATCATGAAGGGATTGAAAATAGCAGGCGTGCTGGCGAGCAGCATGGTGTTAATGGCCTGCGCTGGGCAAAGTAGCACAACGTCAACGCAACAGAATGATATTTGGCAGTCACCGGGTCAAGTCATGCTAGCAGAGACTCCTGCGAAGTTAGATAGCTATTTATGGCTCAATAGCATGCCTGTTGTTGGCGAAGGAGATAACCAGCAAGGCACTTTGCTTGCGTCAGTGAAGGTGGTGAGTGCGACTCAGCAAGCTTTGCCTAAAGAGGTGACAGTAACACAGGTGCTATTGGCAACAGACAATCAGCAATGGTTGTCGAACCGTCAGCTTGAAGTGAATCCGATGGATAACAATGGGATTGAAGTTATGCTGCGCCAAGGCCCGAATTGGCCCGCAGGTACAGCGGTCAACGTGGCGTTAACGTTAAGCTATCAAGGCAAAGAAATGACCCTGACCCAGCGCCAAGTCAAAATCGATCAGGTTTTCTAAGCATCTAGTTTGTTGGTGAGCTTACTCAGGGGCTGGTTTTTAAAGGCTGTAGATACAAAAAAGGCACTTTTCAGTGCCTTTTTTTATTGAATAAACACAGGGCTTATTCTTCGCCTAAGTCACCACAAAAACGGTAACCTTCACCGTGAATTGTTGCGATGATTTCAGGGGTATCAGCAACAGACTCAAAGTGTTTACGGATACGACGAATCGTTACGTCAACAGTACGGTCATGTGGCTTAAGCTCACGGCCAGTCATCTTCTTAAGAAGGTCTGCGCGTGTTTGAATTTTGCCTGGGTTTTCACAGAAGTGAAGCAGTGCACGGAATTCAGAGCGTGGTAGCTTGAATTGGTCGCCGCTTGGACTTACTAGTGAACGGCTGTTGATTTCAAGTGACCAACCATTGAACTCGTAACGCTCTACAAGTTTCTTGTCTTCAGTTGGTAAACCTTGATTCATTGCACGAGTCAGTAGGTTGCGTGCACGAATAGTCAGTTCACGAGGGTTGAATGGTTTAGTGATGTAGTCATCAGCACCAATTTCAAGACCAAGGATCTTATCAACTTCGTTGTCACGGCCAGTTAAGAACATCAGTGCCATGTCACCTTGCTCGCGTAATTCACGCGCAAGTAATAGACCATTTTTACCTGGAAGGTTAATGTCCATGATGACTAGGTGTACATGGTGCTCTGAAAGCATCTGGTGCATTTCTGCGCCATCATTTGCTTCAAATACAGTATAACCCTCAGCTTCAAAGATGCTTTTAAGGGTGTTACGTGTTACGTGCTCGTCTTCTACAATTAGAATATGAGGGGTTTGCATTGGCAGTACCTAATTAAAAAACTGAATCTGGTCAAACACAGAATAGTTAAATTCTATAAAAAAAATTCACATACAGGCAAAGTCTTCTACAAAAAAACGCAGTTTATTGCGGATATAACTACCTGTGTGGTACGCCATCCTAAATCTTTATCGTTACTTCATCTTAAACAACGACAAAATCGTCCTAAAAACGGACATTGGCTTACAATTCCCTTGGATGGCGATGATTCTAAGCACTTAACAGCACGCTAACAATAATGGTGTATTGTTTCGTTACCGCTTTCTTGGTATTTCTTGATTTATATCAAACAGAGTGATGAATCATTACGACTATCGACAATGTTTAACAATCTCTACAAATACATTGTTGCTTCATTGGCTTGAATCTAGCCATCTGTAAATATTTGTCATCTAAGTGGTCTTCAAGGTGCATTGCTGCTGAGGTTGAATAACACTTTGTTTACGCAAGTTTTGCAATTCTAACAGCATTTGAGTGAATTCGCATGGTTCTTCAACATTATCATGCTGTTTAATAGCAAATAGTCAGAGCATATTCTGAACAATATTAACAACCCTGCAATTGATTAGGTCAATTTTGTCACGTTACCTACACTGATTAACAAGATAATGATTTTTAGCGCTGTTTTATCAGAATCAGAGGAGGATGAGATGAAAGACTTATTACCTGATTTATGTGATCACTATGAACAGGATGTTCGCTGGTTGCCACTGTCATTTGTTGATTATGGTGGAAAGTCGATTTTTTTCGGGGAAGTGGTCACGCTACGTTGCTTTGAAGATAACAGCTTAGTCCGCGATATTGTCAGCCAAGACGGTAAAGATAAGGTGTTATTTATTGACGGGCACGGTTCGTGTAACCGCGCTTTGCTCGGCGACCAACTCGCTATGCTCGCAGTAAAAAATGGCTGGCAGGGGGTCGTGATCAATGGGGCTGCCCGCGATGTTGCAACCTTGTCAGAGTTGGATTTAGGGGTGAAGGCGTTGGCTGCTTGCCCAATTAAAACGGTGAAGCGCCAAACGGGTGATTTAAATGTGACCTTAACCGTCGGCCATACGATGGTGTACCCCGGTGACTACTTATATGCTGATCTTAATGGGGTTTTGCTCAGTCGTGATGCGCTTGATTTATCGGTGTTATAGGCGTTTATGGTTAGGGGGCTAAACCGTAGGTGAAAAAGGGCAAGCTACGGTGTAGTTTGCCCTTTTGAATATTGACTGCTTGTGTCATCCGCTATTTGTCCGTGATGTTACGTATGATCGTTAAAGTGATGGGGGTTAAAAGCGAAAACCAATACCAAGTTGGTAGATCTGTTCAATATCTTCGTAATCAACGGTTGCATGTAAATTGATTTTTTCACTGACGTTAAACTGACTCGATACCTCCAAGCCCATGGTTGCTTCTTGATTGAGTTTTTTCTCTGTGGTTACTGCGCTGCGTAAGCTCATTTTGGGGGTGAGATTGTACTTTACGCCCGAGAGCATGCCGCGGCTGGCCGCTTGATTTTCATTGCCCGAGGTGAGTCGCGTACTCAAATACAGCTCAACATCATTATTCAAAGAATAGGCGTAACCGCTATCAATCTGCCATAGGTCAAACTGCTCGGCGTTCTTTGATTGCGATGACATAAACCAGCCTGATGCTGTCTCGTCACGAATAAGGTCGAGTAGACCTTTATCTGCTGCTGTTGTTGGTAATGCCACTACCAGCAGGGTAATTGTGATCAGCAAATGTCTCATTGCTTCACCTTCCCTGTTTGTTGTTATTTATTGGTCTGTCGCAAATTTGCCATGAAATATGAGGGATGCGACATTGCTAATAATACTAGGACATATTTCTTATTTTTGACATGTCGTCTCAAAGTTAATGAGATATCCAGCTAAACTTTTTTGCGCTTGTTACGTTATGCGACATGGTGGCTAAAAGGAATGTGATCTTGCTGCCGCAGCGACGCTAAGGTGTGGTTAATCTTGCCTTATGAGGCCGCGAATAAGCCTTACTGGTGTAAGGCTCGAGGGCGAAATGCCGTCAATTACTGACGAAAACGCAATGGCTTAGCGTAAGGGTAGACATCTTCATATTGTTGATTGGTAATGTTTTCTTGTAGTTGACGCCAATAGCTAGCTTCAAATAAATCGCAGTGGAGTTCATTAAACAGGGCTCGGATTTTCGGGTTAATCAGCAAGAAGGTGCGAAACTCCTCGGGGAACACATCGTTGATCCCCACGCTGTACCAAGGCTCTGCCGCCATTTCATCTTCGGGGTAGCGCGGCGGTGGAATTTCACGGAAATTCATCTCTGTCATATAGCTAATTTCATCGTAATCATAGAAAACCACCCGACGGTGACGTGTGACGCCAAAGTTTTTAAACAGCATATCGCCAGGAAAAATATTGGCAGCCGCCAGTTGTTTAATGGCTTTACCGTATTCATCAACGGCATGGCGCAAGTCCTCGTCGTTGGCTTGGTCGACATAGATGTTAAATGGCACCATGCGACGCTCCATATAGAGGTGCTTGATCATGATAGTGTCATCGGTCACATCAATGATCGATGGCGCAACGTCAAGTAGCTCTTCTAGTAATTCATCGCTGAACCGTGCTCGGTCAAAACTGAAGTTACGATATTCTTGTGTATCAGCCATGCGGCCAACCCGATCGTGTTCCTTAACGAGCTTATATTTCTCTTTTACGGTGTCGTGGCTGATGTCTTTTTGTGGAGCAAACTTATCTTTTATGATTTTAAAAACAAAGCCATAAGACGGAAGGGTGAATACCGACATCACCATGCCTTTGATGCCTTCGGCGGTGACAAATTGATCGTCGGACTGTTCCAAATGGGAGAGAAACTCGCGATACAGTTCTGTTTTTCCATGCTTCTGACAGCCTATCGCTGTGTACAGTTCAGCCCGTGTTTTGTTAGGCATTAGTTCGCTCAGAAACTGGACTAAAGCGGCAGGTGCGGGGGCGTAAACCATGAAATAGGAGCGGGCGAAGCCAAAAATAATACTCGCATCGTCGACATCGCAGATACAGGCATCGACATACAGCTCCCCATTGCTATTGGTTAATATCGGTAAAATAAAGGGGTATTGCTGTTGGTTTTCAAGGGTTATACGACCAATCAAATACGCCGCTTTGTTGCGGTAAAAGGGTTCGCGAATTAACTCGAGTGTGCTCGTGTTAGTGAGTGCATGGCCAAATACTTGTTCTAGGTGCTGGCTAACTAAATCGATATCACGGGCTTTATCTTCCCAGTCTGCGGTAAATGGGGTGTCGTTGAATAAGCGAGTAAATAACGATTGAATACCGTTAGTGGCAAAGTAAGTGCGGGTTAAGGGCGTTGGATAAGTGGGTAAACGGCCTTCTTGTGAACTGTGAACAAATAGTTTGTCACGGTTGATATTACGGTGTTCAAAGATGCGGCAATAGACAGAATTAAAGAAACTCTCGGCGATTTCATAACGTGGATAATCCAATAAGAGATCTTCATAAGCGGCTTTGACGCCCATTAAAAAATCGCGATTTGCATAGCGTTCACCCAGCATGATCTGGATCTGGCTGGTGACGAGTCCGACATGGTTAGCATAGAAACTAATACGCTTTTTAAGGGCTAGATGCACGGCTGGCCAATCACGCTTTTCAAAGCGATCCTGTGCGCCTGCGGTAACATCTAAAAAACGACCGTACATGGCGTCAAAGCCCTGCAAGATAGTATGAGCGACAAGTTGTTCCATGGCTGCGGTCATTCGGGTCCCTCCAGAATGATGAATGGCTATGCGTCAACAGTGCATGTTCGTATTTGCTAAATAGAACACTGAAGATAGATCAACACTATGCAACGACTAGCGTTTAACTGCAATCAAAGCGGATGGTTTTTTATACGTATTACCAATAATGAACAATAGCAGCTTGTCTTAATAAACGTGTATTTATGATGATTTCTCGCACAAGGAAAAAGAGAAATTGGTTGACTCATCACCAAATGTTCGGTAAACGTTAACTAATCCAGCATATTGAGAACGACTTTTAGTCATGATGAAAAACGTATTCAGCACAACAACCACGATTATTATTACCGACACCATGGGTGTTGGGGCTAGCTGATACGTACAACAATTATCAGAGAAGCCCGCACCCCAATCAGGTGCGGGCTTTTTTTTCACTTTTTACATCACAATTTAGTTTGACCGTTACACTGCATTTTATGCAGTTGTCTGCAAAATTTAAGGGATTTGGGAGTAGGGAATGCGCGTATTAAAGTTTGGTGGTTCATCGTTGGCAGATGCCGACCGATTTTCAAGAGCAGCAGACATCATTGCAAACAACGCTCGTCAGAGTGAAGTGTCTGTGGTGCTATCGGCGCCGGGTAAAGTGACCAATAAGCTGGTTTCGGTGATCGACAATACCGTTGCAAATGGTGAAGCCGAGTTACAGCTTGCCGATTTAGAAAATGTCTTTCAAACCTTGTTTACGGATTTAAAAGCGGCTGAGCCCAATTTTGATAAAGCGCTGTTGGACGCCAAGCTAGCCAGTTCGCTTGGGCAGCTAAAACAGTACGTTCACGGCATTAAGTTGTTGGGGCTGTGCCCTGATAATGTTTACGCCAAGATGATCAGTAAAGGTGAGCGGTTATCGATTGTGGCGATGAAAGCCATGCTCGAAGCTAAAGGCTTGAAAGGCCACTTAATTGACCCAGTTGAATACCTATTAGCACATGGTGAATACCTAGAAGCGCATGTTGACATTGAGGTGTCGACCCAGAATTTTAAGCGTAATCCACTACCTGCAGGCCATGTAAATATTATGCCGGGGTTTACGGCGGGTAATGAAAAAGGCGAGCTTGTTACGCTAGGGCGTAATGGTTCGGACTACTCAGCGGCAGTACTGGCGGCGTGTTTACGTGCAGAGTGCTGTGAGATTTGGACCGATGTTGACGGTGTATACAGCTGTGACCCACGTATTGTGCCTGATGCACGCCAAATCAAATCGCTTAGCTACCAAGAAGCGATGGAACTGTCTTACTTTGGCGCTTCAGTACTACACCCTAAAACGATTGCCCCGATAGCCCAGTTCCATATCCCTTGTTTAATCAAAAACAGTTTTAACCCGCAAGGCGCTGGCTCACTCATTGGTCAAGATACGGGTGAAGATAAGCTCGATATCAAAGGGATCACGACCTTAAAAGATCTGACCATGGTGAATGTGTCAGGCCCTGGCATGAAAGGCATGGTGGGCATGGCGAGCCGCGTGTTTGGTGCCATGTCGATTGCGGGTGTGTCGATTGTGCTGATCACCCAATCGTCATCGGAATACAGCATCAGTTTCTGTATTGAAAGCGAAGATAAAGTGGCAGCCAAACAAGCCCTACAAGATAACTTCGAGTTGGAATTGAAAGAAGGATTGTTAGAGCCCGTTGAATTTTTAGATGACGTGGCCATTGTGACTTTGGTCGGTGATGGTATGCGTACCTCGCGTGGCATTGCATCGCGCTTCTTTACATCGCTTGCGGAAGTGAACGTCAATATCGTTGCGATTGCGCAAGGTTCCTCTGAGCGAGCGATTTCTGCGGTTATCCCTGCGAATAAAGTGTCTGAGTCGGTGAAAGCCTGCCATGAGAACCTTTTCAACAGTCAGCATTTCTTGGATGTATTTGTGGTTGGTGTCGGTGGTGTTGGTGGTGAGCTGGTGGATCAAATTCAACGCCAACAAAGCAAGTTAGCTGAAAAGGGCATCGTTATTCGTGTGTGCGGTTTAGCCAATAGCCGAGGCTTGGTGCTAAATAGCAATGGCTTACCGCTGGACAACTGGCGTGATCAAATGGGCCAAGCGCAGCAAGGCTTTGAACTTTCAAGTCTGATCCAATTGGTTCAGCGTAACCATATCATTAACCCTGTCATCATCGACTGTACCTCAGAACAAGCAATTGCTGATCAGTACGTTGATTTCTTAAGTGCTGGTTTTCACGTAATTACACCCAATAAAAAGTCGAATACGGCGAGCATGGCTTACTACCATCAACTTCGCCAAGCTGCTCGTGGCACGCGCCGTAAATTCATGTACGACACCACTGTTGGTGCCGGTTTACCTGTCATTGAAAATTTGCAGAACTTACTTGCGGCTGGTGATGAACTGTCGCGCTTCTCGGGGATTTTATCTGGCTCAATGTCGTATATCTTCGGTAAGTTAGATGAAGGCATGAGCTTTAGTGAAGCGACAACGGTTGCCCGTAATAATGGCTTTACTGAACCCGACCCTCGTGATGATCTGTCTGGGATGGATGTCGCGCGTAAGCTATTGATCTTGGCCCGTGAATCAGGGCTTGCTCTAGAACTTGAAGATGTGATTGTGGAACAAGCATTGCCACCGGGTTTCGATGCCGAAGGCTCGGTTGATGACTTTATGGCCCGCTTACCAGAAGCGGATGCTTACTTTAAGCAGTTATCGGAAGCCGCAGCGAAAGAAGGTAAAGTGTTACGCTATGTGGGGGAAATTGATCGTGACGCCGAACAAGGTCAGTGCCGCGTGAAATTGGCGGCAGTTGATGGTGACGATCCTATGTTCAAAATTAAAGATGGCGAAAATGCATTGGCATTCTATAGCCGTTATTACCAGCCAATTCCGTTAGTATTGCGTGGCTATGGGGCAGGTACAGAAGTAACAGCAGCAGGTGTATTTGCTGACTTAATGCGTACGTTAGGCTGGAAATTAGGGGTATAAAATGAGTGTAGTAGTATATGCGCCAGCATCGATTGGTAATGTCAGTGTCGGCTTTGATGTGCTTGGTGCGGCAGTATCACCGCTGGATGGCTCTCTATTAGGGGATCGCGTAAAAGTCGAAACCAGTGACCAGCCTTTTGTACTGCAATGTGTTGGCGAATTTGTAGCTAAGTTGCCACCGAAAACAGAAGACAACATTGTGTTTGACTGCTGGCAAGTGTTTGCGCGCGAACTTGATAAAAAAGGCTTAGCGGTGAAGCCGGTTAAAATGACGCTAGAAAAAAACATGCCAATTGGCTCGGGTCTGGGCTCAAGTGCTTGTTCTGTGGTTGCCGCGCTTGATGCGCTTAATCAGTTTCATGATCTGCCATTAACTGAAACCGAATTATTAGCGTTAATGGGGGAAATGGAGGCTAAGATTTCGGGTAGTCTTCACTATGATAATGTGGCACCTTGTTACCTCGGTGGACTGCAATTTATGGTCGAAGAACTCGGTATTATTAGCCAATCTGTACCGTGTTTTGACGATTGGTATTGGGTCATGGCGTACCCTGGCATTAAAGTACCGACAGCGGAAGCGCGGGCGATTTTACCCTCGCAGTATCGTCGCCAAGATGTGATAGCCCACGGCCGTCACTTAGCTGGCTTTATTCATGCGTGTTATTCCCAACAGCCCGCACTTGCCGCGAAGATGATTAAGGATGTGGTGGCTGAACCTTACCGTGAACAACTGCTACCTGGTTTTGGGAAGGCACGTGAGTATGCATTACAAGCAGGAGCGCTTGCCAGTGGGATCTCGGGATCGGGCCCGACCATGTTCACCGCATGTGATAACCTTGAAGTTGCAGAGCGTATAGCGCGCTGGCTTCAAGAGAATTATGTTCAAAATGACGAAGGATTTGTCCACGTCTGTCGCCTCGACAGTCAGGGCTCAAAAGTAACAGGAAGTGAGCTATAACCATGAAGCTGTATAACTTAAAAGAACATCAACAACAGGTATCGTTTTCTCAAGCGGTACGTCAAGGCCTTGGCCGTAACCAAGGTTTATTTTTCCCATCTGAATTACCTGAGCTAGGTGATATTGACGCGTTACTCGAGCTCGATTTTGTCAGCCGCAGCAGCAAAATCCTATCGGCATTCATTGGTGAGGAGTTAGCTCGCGATACAGTAGCTCAAATGGTTGAAAATGCGTTTCAATTTGAAGCGCCAGTCGCCCAAGTAAAAGACGGTGTGTACGCGCTTGAATTATTCCACGGCCCTACTTTAGCGTTTAAAGACTTCGGTGGTCGCTTCATGGCGCAGTCTTTAGCCGCAGTGACCGATAGCGATGGCCAAATTACTATCTTAACCGCAACCTCGGGTGATACGGGGGCGGCCGTTGCGCATGCCTTCTACGGTATGGATAACATCAAAGTCGTGATCCTTTACCCGAAAGGTAAGATCAGCCCGCTGCAAGAAAAGCTGTTCTGTACTTTAGGGGGGAACATCACCACAGTGGCAGTCAACGGGACATTTGATGATTGCCAAGCTTTGGTGAAACAAGCGTTTGATGATGCCAAGTTGCGTGAAGATGTTGGTTTAAACTCAGCGAATTCCATCAATATTAGCCGTTTAATGGCGCAGATTTGTTATTACTTTGAAGCCGTTGCTCAATTGCCGAAAGCGGCGCGTGGTGAGCTTGTTGTGTCGGTACCGAGTGGTAACTTTGGTAATTTAACCGCGGGCTTACTGGCTAAATCATTAGGCTTACCCGTGAAGCGCTTTATTGTGGCAACCAATGCCAACGACACCGTACCGCGTTATCTTGAAACGGGTGAATGGTTACCGAATGCGACTATCCCAACCATTTCCAATGCGATGGATGTGAGTGAGCCGAACAACTGGCCACGTATTGAAGAGCTCTGCCAACTAAAAGGGTGGGGGCTTAACGAACTCGGTTACGGTTCAGTTACTGATGAGCAAGCCGCTGAAACATTACGTGAAATGCACAATGAAGGTTACTTATGTGAGCCACATGGCGCGATTGCTTATCGGGTATTGAATGAACAACTCAATGATGGTGAAACGGGGCTATTTTTATGCACCGCACACCCTGCGAAGTTTATTGAGGTTGTTGAAGAGATTCTTGAACAGAAAATAGATTTGCCTGCGACCTTGGCCAAACATGGTGCGATGGATTTACTGTCGCTGGAGCGAGATAAAGACTTTGAGCAACTCAAGGCCGTACTTTATAGCGTTCAAAGCTAGAGTTAGCAGTAAGAGATTGCTTTAACCACAGAAAACGGTAGTCGATGACTACCGTTTTTTTTGCCTGTGAGACGCGATTGATACCAACTTGAATCACGGACTCAAATCGGTATCAAGCTTATTAGGCTTCTTCTTGTATGGCTGGGGCTTGTTCTGCATTCGGTTTAGCAAAGCGATTTACCCATAGCGAAATAGCACCGTCCCCTGTGATATTACAGGCAGTACCAAAGCTGTCTTGTGCCATGTAGAGTGCAATCATGAGAGCAAGCTCAGCTTCACCAAATCCTAGCATGGTCGACATTAAGCCGAGCGCAGCCATCACCGCACCACCAGGGGCGCCAGGGGCGGCAATCATGGTGACACCTAACATCATGATGAAAGGTAGCATTTCCCATAGCGAAGGGATCGCGATGTGCTGACTCAGGGCCATTACCGCTGTTGAACAGGTCACCAACGTAATGGTTGAGCCTGACAAATGGATAGTGGCACAAAGTGGCACGGTAAAGTTGGCGATTGACTCATCCACACCGTTGACTTTGGTTTGGCGCAAGGTCACAGGAATGGTTGCCGCTGAAGACATAGTCCCTACCGCCGTAAAGTAAGCAGGCAGCATGTTTTTAATTAGAGTAAATGGCGACTTGCCTAACGCCAGGCCTGTGACTGTGTATTGGATAGTGATCCAGACCCAGTGCATCATAATGGCTAACGCTAACACCACGCCAAAGGTCTTCAAGGTTGTGAATACCGTTCCCTCTGCAGCCATTTCGGCAAAAACACCGGCGATGTAGAAAGGGAGGAAAGGAATAATAACTTTCGCCAATAACAGATCAATAACGCCACGTCCTTCATCGGCTAATTTACGCAAGCTATTGCTGTTGGTAATGCTAATCCCCATACCAAATAGGAAAGCAGTAGCTAATGCTGTCATCACCCCAAATAAAGGCGGGATCTCAATGGTAATAAAACTAGTGAGGGTGTCTGATGCATTCGCGGCTGCGGCTGTTGGCTCTGGAAGCCCGGCAATAACAATACTGGCGACGATGAAGGCAAGGCTGCCTGCAATAATAGTGGAGCCATAGGAGAGGGCGACCGTTTTACTTAATAGTGAACCTGAGTTCTTCGGTAAGCTAGCAATACCGCTAGTAATATAAAACAGAATGATTAACGGGATGGTAAACCCGATTAACTGGCCTCCAAGTTGTTTAATGGTGAGTAGTAGACGAATGACGCCATCTGGTGCGTAAAACCCGAGTAAGATACCGACTAAAATACCGGTGATCAGTTTAAGGATTAACTTCATAACGCTGACTCCTGAGATGCATACCGTGGATAAATCGCAGAATATATATGATGTGGCTAACTAACTGGTTGTTAATTAGACAATGCCAATAACCTACTCTTTTTCTGGTTTTATTCGCTATTGACTGTCTCGAATTGAGATATATATATTAAATTGATTGCATTTTGTGATGGGCGTTTTATACACAAAGGTAACAAGTGGTGAGGGTGACACTAGAAGTGTGAGCTGCTCTCAGGACATAAAAAAAACGGCATCTAAGAGATGCCGTTTTTATAAATCTTTGCTATCAGGCTGCGATTACAGGCTGTTAGTGAAAGTACGCGCGATAACGTCGCGTTGCTGTTCAACAGTTAGAGAGTTGAAACGTACAGCGTAACCAGAAACACGGATTGTTAGCTGTGGGTACTTTTCTGGGTGCTTAGCTGCGTCTTCTAGCGTTTCACGCTTAAGAACGTTTACGTTTAGGTGCTGACCGCCTTCGATTTTAGCTGGTGCTTCGATAGCAACTTCACGGCTTTCGTATTCACCTAGATCTGCAGCTGGGATAACTTGATCAGCTTCAAAACCAGCAGAAGCTGCAACACAACGCGCTTCGTTAGTTTCGCTATCTAGTAGCCAGATAGAGTTTAGTAGATCGTCGTTTACTGCTTTAGTGATTTGAATACCTGTGATCATGACTTACTCCTTGAAGGATTGTAGTTAATTTTTCAATTATATGTTGAGCTGGCTGTATTATATATGCCGAACGACACAAAATGATATTGATTTAGATCAAATAACTACAAAAAACCTCAAAAAAACCAAGGCTGTTTTATTGAGCTACATCAAGAGAATTGCATTATTACTGATAAGTTACAGCTATTTTATATTTTAAAATATTTTTTAAACTTTCATTTGTAATTTTATTACTACATTTTTAGCGGTGTTTTATGACGCAATCCCTTGAAAAATGCGTTTATCACCTACCTATTTTGTTGTAATTGTCGTGCAAAAGTAACAGCCTTTAAAAAGACAAGAATGGCATTTGTGCTTCCGTTAGAATAGAAATCGAGAAAGTAAATTATCAATAAAAAGGGTCAACAATGAAGTTAATTGGTGCGCATGTTTCAGCGGCGGGTGGTGTTCAAAATGCACCGCAAAATGCTTCAGCGCTTGGCGCAAATGCATTTGCTTTGTTTACTAAGAATCAGCGTCAGTGGGTTGCGAAGCCGTTAGAGCAAGATGTGATTAATAAATTTAAGGCGTGTTGTCAGCTGCTGGGTTATAGCTCAGATGCGATTTTACCTCATGATTCATACTTGATTAACTTAGGAGCACCTGAAGCTGACAAGTTAGAGAAGTCGCGCAATGCTTTTATTGATGAGATGCAACGCTGTCAGCAACTTGGTTTAACCTTGCTCAATTTCCATCCTGGTAGCCACCTTAAAAAGATCTCAGAGCGTGATTGTTTAGCCTTGATTGCAGAATCGATTAACTTAGCTCACGCCGAAGTACCCGAGGTGGTCGCTGTTATCGAAAATACCGCAGGGCAAGGCAGTAACCTTGGCTGGCGCTTTGAGCACCTTGCTGAGATCATTGAGCAAGTTGAAGACAAATCACGTGTTGGGGTTTGTATCGATACCTGCCATACGTTTGCGGCAGGCTATGATTTACGTACCGAGAGTGCCACTGAAGCAACATTTACAGAGTTCGATCAGGTCGTGGGTATGCAGTACTTGCGTGGCATGCACTTGAATGATTCTAAAGGTCAATTGGGTAGCCATCTTGATCGCCACCATAGCCTAGGTGAAGGCGAGATAGGTTGGGAGTGCTTCCGTTTCCTGATGCAAGATTCGCGTTTTGATAATATGCCTTTGGTGCTTGAAACCATTAACCCTGATATTTGGCATCAGGAAATTAAAACTTTACGCAGCTTTATTCCGTCAAATCGCTAGTGTTGTTGTGTGCGTTGATGCAATAACTGGTGCGATAAAAAAGAGAAGAATAAAGACCTTATCCAATAGAGACTGGTATACATAGAGTGTGCATTGGCTGCTTGTCGATGCACTGTGATGGCTCACGGCTGAACGCATTCGGTGCTTAGCTTCTTTTTTCCGATACTAATAACAAATGACAATATTTTTTAGTGCTTGTTTTTAATTGGTTTTTTGTTGTTTTGCGAAGTTGGCATTTTTCTTCCATTCGTTTTGGTAACCAAGGTAGCCGCTGATTAAAAGCGGCTGGTAGCAGATAAGCGATGAAGGAAATGATCATGAAAAGTATCAATGAACAAACACTAACCCTAGCCTACGCCACTCAACTTCCTCAAGCCTATCGCCCTATTCAAGGGCGAGGTCATTGGCGAACACCTGTGGTACCGCATAAATGAATGGTGGTAGTGCCAAGTTTAAATGTCAGGGCTACTGTTCTTATTATGGTGGCTCGGTAAAATACGGGCCATTATTATTGGTAGTAGGACATATCCATGAGCCAGACTTTCAATTGGCAAACTCTTTTTTCACAAGAAACCACTAAAGAATACTTCAAACACATCGAGCAGTATGTCGCGACTGAGCGTGCACAAGGAAAAGCCATTTTTCCGCCAGCCTCGGATGTGTTTAATGCTTTTGATTCGACGCCTTTTGAGCAGGTTAAGGTAGTTATTCTAGGCCAAGATCCATATCACGGCCCAGCTCAAGCGCATGGCTTGAGCTTTTCGGTTCTACCTGGGGTAAAAACACCGCCATCTTTGGCCAATATGTATAAAGAGCTGGCGACGGATATTGATGGTTTTACCGTGCCAAACCATGGCTACTTACAACCTTGGGCTGAGCAAGGGGTATTGCTGTTAAATACCGTGTTGACGGTGGAACAGGGCAAAGCGCACTCCCATGCCAAAATAGGTTGGGAGACCTTTACTGATAGCGTGATTGATGCGTTGAACGCACAGGGCGAAGGTATTGTCTTTTTATTGTGGGGCGCGCATGCGCAGAAAAAGGGGAAGAAGATTGATACCCAGCGCCATCATGTATTAGCGTCTGCTCATCCTTCACCACTGTCGGCCTACCGTGGATTCTTTGGTTGCCAGCATTTCTCTCAGACAAATATCCTACTATCGCAGATGAATAAATCAGCCATTAATTGGCACTTAAAAGATATTGCTTAAGATTTCTAAAATATTGGTGTTTTTATTCGTATTGATGATCAAATAATCAAGATCAAACCACCACTATCCTTCCTTTTATAGGCTTAACTTATATTGAGAGAAACAATGTAGCGTTAGCTTGATAACACTGCTTAAAGGATCAGAGAGTAATGATACTCGGATGCTATCAAGGAAGATAAGCTGGGAGGTTAGTATGATGTTAGAAAAAATTCACGCTGAACATGGTCATATCAATCGGTTATTACACATTTTGGAGCAGAAACTCCACGCCATTCAGCAAGGACAACCCGTCAACTATAGCCTGATTAAAGATATTGTTGAATATCTACACAAACATGCGGAATGTTGCCATCACCCAAAAGAAGATGTGATTTATCATTATTATCAGCAGAAATACGCCGATAAAGGGGTGATGAAAGAGCTAGATAGGGAGCATCAAGAATTGGCACTATTAACGGATATGTTTGCCGATACCGTTGACATGATTCTGATGGATGCGGTGATCCCACTTGATGTTTTTGCTGATAAATTGAATCAGTTCGTCACTCGCCAACGTATGCATTTAGAATTTGAAGAGAAATATGTATTTCCTTTGATCCGCCGTCATTTCACTACCCAAGACTGGATTGAGGTGGGTAAACAATACCAAGAATGCGAATGTGATCCCTTGTTTGGTGATCAAGCTCTACCGCGTTATCAACGTTTACGGGAACGTTTAGCAGAGTCGGTTTAGCGGACTGGCTGCTGTTAAAAAGGCTGATGTAATTTTGAGGGCGAGTGCGAAAAGGCAAGCGCCAAAGGTTGGCGCTTGTACGTTTGTGCGGTTAGTAGTCATAAAGATCATCTGAGTGGTCTCTCAGCATGTCGATACCCTCAAGTTCCTTTTGTAGTCGCTGTCTATCTTTCAAGGCTTCAATTTCACGCCATTTACGTTTAACCGGCTTACTGCGGCTAGCACGAGCAGGACGTTCGATTGCAAGAATGTCGTCGAATGCATAGTTATCCATAATTAGCACCTCTTTCCTTACAGGGATGAAGCAATCTGACTGATACACATAAAATGCTGACGAAATAGCCAGATTGCCTTCTAGTTAAATAGCATACTGACAAATAAAATAAAATTGATGTATTTCGCAAATGTTATCGTTATATGAAGTTTTTATGTGGTTGGCTTCACAAGTGTAATTTGACCGCTCAAAAAACACGCAAGGTAAACGTTTGCGCGGGATGTTAAACACCCTGAAATTTTCTGTTTTCCCGTTGATCTATTCGTCGCGTTGAGCCGCGAAATACCCGTGTTACAAGCCCATAATTGCTGGGCTGTTATTCACTTAAAGACTCGGCGGTTTTTACCTAATGCTTTATCCATCGCGTCAGTGATAACACCATGTTGCGAAATATCTTGATTAATGTTGCAATCTCGCAAGGTTTACACCGTTATCAAATGGACATAATGGCTCGATATTACGATGATATGAGCGCGTGAGCATATTGCGTTAATGGCCTTTTATTTGGCATGATCATCCGCCATCAGTTGCTTGGTCGATGATCAACGCATCATTATTAGGCTTTCACATTCCGCTGAAGGGCTAACAATACGCTTATTTGTCTACGGTTTTGTACCGCAAACACATAACAACAACTAAGGTTGATAAGAAACAACCGATATTGATTTACGTATTCTGACTCGTTTTTGAGTCTAGAAGTGTTTTTATATTTATGATTTTAGAGGGGGAAACGTGACAAGTCAGATTAACTTCTTAAACGATCTGTTATGGGGTTCCGTACTTATTTACCTCCTTATTGGGGTAGGTATCTACTTTACTTACCGTCTTGGGTTTATTCAGTTCCGTCACTTCGGCCATATGTTCACTGTGATGAAAAATAGCCGTAAATCCGACAAGTCAGGTATTTCATCTTTCCAAGCGCTATGTACTAGCTTAGCGGCGCGTGTTGGAACGGGGAATATGGCAGGGGTTGCTGTTGCTTTGACACTGGGCGGCCCTGGTGCGATTTTCTGGATGTGGTTGATCGCTATGTTGGGGATGGCGACGGCATTTGCAGAAAGTGCGCTTGCGCAGCTATATAAAACACGAGATGACGAAGGCAATTATCGCGGTGGTCCAGCCTATTACATGGAAAAAGGCTTGGGGATGCGCTGGATGGGTGTCGTTTTCTCTATTTGTTTGATCATTGCTTTCGGCCTCGTTTTTAATTCGGTGCAAGCCAACTCTATTACGCAAGCAATGAATGTCGCCTTTGGTTGGAACCCGATGTACGTCGGTGTGGCCTTGGTGATCATGGCGGGTTTCATTATCTTTGGTGGCATGCGCACAATAGCGCGTACTGCTGAGCTGCTAGTGCCAACGATGGCGCTATTTTACTTGTTGATTGCGATGTATATCATGGCGATTAACATTGAAAAACTGCCTGACGTGCTGATGTTAATTTTCCGCAGTGCATTTGGTTTAGAAGAGGCTGCATCGGGTGCATTAGGCTATACCATAGCGCAAGGCATGATAAATGGCCTGAAGCGTGGTTTATTCTCGAATGAAGCGGGTATGGGTTCTGCGCCGAATGCTGCGGCTTCAGCCACGCCGTATCCGCCACACCCTGCGTCACAAGGTTATGTACAAATGCTAGGTGTGTTCATGGACACCATAGTGATTTGTTCTGCCACCGTGGCGATTATTTTGATGTCGGGTGAATACGTACCGCACGGTGAAATCACAGGTATCGAATTGACACAGCGTGCATTGAGCTCGCAAGTCGGTGGTTGGGGTTCAATCTTTATTGCTGTGGCTATTTTCTTCTTTGCGTTTACTTCGCTGGTGGCGAACTACTCGTATGCTGAAACTAACCTGATTTTCTTAGAGCATAACCATAAAGCGGGCTTAAATGTATTCCGCGTGGTTGTTTTAGGTATGGTGATGTTCGGTGCAGTCGCTGATTTGCCAACGGTATGGGCAATGGCTGATGTCTCGATGGGGATGATGGCGATTATCAACCTGGTGGCGATAGTGCTCTTATCGGGCACTGTGGTGAAGCTGGCGACAGATTACAATAAACAGCTGTCGCAGGGTAAAGTGCCAACATTCGATAGTAAAGATTACCCAGAACTGCATGCTCAGCTTGAAGAAGGCATTTGGGATCAGGATAAGACAAATAGTAGCCGATAGCGGGTACTATCATCGCTTTACTCTATTGCAGTAATTCAAAAAGCCATGCGACATTCGTGTGGCTTTTTTGTATTTAGGTGATACCCTTTTTAGCCATTATACAAAGAATAAAACTCAGCTGAAAAAGGGAATAAAGCCTTATGTTAATTGTGGTTTCTCCTGCAAAAACGCTCGACTACGAATCGCCATTGGTGACCCAAACTTATACCCAGCCGACTCTAACCGAACACTCTGCGGCGCTGATCAAAGTGTGCCGTGAGCTGACGCCTGCTGATATTTCAACGCTGATGAAAGTAAGTGATAAAATTGCAGGCCTGAATGTGGCCCGCTTTACTGAGTGGCAGCCTGAATTTACGACACAAAATAGCCGCCAAGCGATTTTGGCGTTTAAAGGTGATGTCTATACTGGGCTTGACGTTGAAACCATGGCTGAAGAGGATTTCGCGTGGGCGCAAAATCACCTACGTATGCTATCAGGGCTTTATGGCTTACTACGCCCTCTCGATTTAATGCAACCTTATCGCCTGGAAATGGGCACTAAGCTGGGTAATGAACGTGGTACTAACTTGTATCAGTTCTGGGGCAACATCATCACAGAGGCCCTAAATACAGCATTGGCAGAGCAGGGGGATGAGGTGTTAATTAATCTCGCCTCGAATGAATACTTTAAAGCGGTGAAGCCAAAATCATTGCAAGCCAAAGTGATCACGCCGGTGTTTAAAGATTGTAAGAATGGGACTTATAAAGTGATCAGCTTTTATGCCAAAAAAGCGCGCGGCATGATGGCACGCTACATTATTGATAACCGTGTGGATTCAATTGAAGCACTTAAAGCGTTTGATACTGCGGGTTACTATTTTGTTGAAGCGGAATCAACAGCGACAGAGTTTGTGTTTAAGCGTGAAGAGCAAACGAAATAAGCGTATTTTTTAGTTCGTTTAACGACAATACGTGCGTATTAAAAAAGGCAGTGTCATCGACACTGCCTTTTTGTATTCGTTATCACATTGATAAGCAAGAGGTGGTAACTGGCGTTGCGCGAGTTACCTTACTGCATTATTTCGCGTCTTTCGCCGCTGCATTTTTCTTTTGCTTTTTCAGCGCTTTCTTTTGCTTCGCTGCTTTTAGCTTCTTATCAACTTTGACTTTTTTCTTCTTGATGGTTTTTGCTTTTTTGCTTCTTGGGCGTAGGCCTTCAAGGAAACGCTCTGGCACTTCCTCTTTCATGTAGCGACCGATACGCTCCATCATGCCTTGGTCATGTGCTTCAACCAGTGAAATCGCCGTGCCTTTTTTACCTGCACGTGCTGTACGACCAATACGGTGTAAATATACGTCTGCGGTACGTGGTAAGTCGTAGTTAATTACGTGGCTAACGTCGGGTAAATCGATGCCACGCGCTGCAACGTCGGTTGCAAGCAGCACAGAAACTTCACCATTACGGAAGCGTTCAATCGCATTAATACGTGATACCTGTGCCATTTCACCTTGGATCCAGCTGCACTTGATATCCATAGAGGCTAATTGGTCACGTAGTTCACCTAGACGCTCACGCGTTTTAATGAATACGATACTACGTTCAGTTTGATTCTTTAATAGCTCTTCAAGGATAGCCAGCTTGTGTGGCATATCATCACAACGTAGGTATAGCTGATGGATTTTCTTACGTTCACGACGTGAAGGCTCGGCATCAACTTCAACAGGCTCGTTTAGAATCGTTTCAGAAAACTCACGCACACCTTTACCTTCAAGTGTTGCTGAGAACAGCATACTTTGGTTGCGCCAGCGACATTCTTTGTGAAGGCGATCAACGACTTTAGCGAAGCCCATATCTAGCATGCGGTCGGCTTCATCAAGGATCAAACACTCGATAGCACGACAGTCAAAACGCTCAGCTTCGATATATTCCATTAGGCGACCTGGTGTTGCAACAACAAGATCTTGGGTTTTACCCAGTAGATCAGCATGGTCGTCGTAAGAAATACCACCAGTGATGGTGAAGATGTTTAGCGTCGTATGTTTTGCAAGGTTACGTGCTTCTTCTGCTACTTGAATAGCAAGCTCACGGGTTGGCGTGAGGATCAATACACGTGCAGGCCCAGGCTTCTTACGAGGGAAGTCCAGCAAGTGTTGGATCATTGGAAGAAGAAACGCGGCGGTTTTTCCGGTACCCGTAGGAGCAGAAGCCAACACATCGCGGCCGTCCAAGGCATGAGGGATAGCCTGCGCCTGAATATCTGTCGGGCGTGAATAACCTATTTCTGCAATTGCTCGTAATAGTTCGCTATCTAACTCTAATTCGGAAAAGTCTCTCACCAGTCATCTCTCCTCGGGAATAAGACCAACGCCAGCCATTACATAAGTGTACGAGGTAATGGCAAGAGGCATAAATATAAGGGGCGGCATTATATACCCAAATGAAGGCAAGATGCGAGGTTCCCTGTTACTGCGTTTATATCATGGCATTTATTACATTTTTAAGTAGAAATTTTGAGTTAATGCGATGAATTCATCTGAATATTGACCTTGCTGATGGATGTTCAACGTTTGCAGCTGCGTGGTGCACGCTGATGGGGTCAGTGAAAACAGTAAACGATTGATAGATTTTCGCTCTGTGGTTCTGATTTCACATAGGTGCTGGCAATAGAAACCAAGCTGGTGGGCCGCTTTAATGAAAAGTCGCCCCTCATATTCAGGCAAAATAAAGCTCGCAACCCCCGTTGGGCTGAGTAAATTTTTCACACTATCGAGCAAGGCCTGGTGGCTTAGCGTATCAGTGTGACGTGCTGTGGCACGCTTATCGCAATCAGCCTGCTGACCAAAGTTAAAATAAGGTGGGTTGCAAATGATGGTGTCGATAGAGTGGGGCGTTTGTTGAGCGCTCCAATGTAAGAGGTCGTCATGAATTACGCTCAGGCGCGTAGCCCACGGTGATTGCAGGAAGTTATGTTGAGCGGCTTTTGCTGCGCTAGGATCGATCTCCAGCGCCACAATATGATTGCGTGACTCAATACTGCGTTGGGCACTCATGAGGGCGAGCAGTCCACTTCCCGTTCCTATATCGAGAATCGTACCGTCCGTTTGTAGCGGTGCCCATGCCCCTAATAAGACACCGTCAGTGCTAACAGGCATGCCACAGCCTAAGTCATCAACGTGGAATTGTTTGAAAGTAAAGCCGTTTGCCATGTTTCCTCCTGTTTCAGTGGCTATTATATCGGTATTTTTATTACATGCTTAGGGAATAATTTTTGGTTGGTTGGCCTCTTGATAGAATATTCCCCTGTTTGAGATCTGTTATATAGCTCCTGTTTATTGGTTTTTAGTTTCGATTTCTCTTTTCAATTTGGTGTTACATACTGCTTTTTGCGGTTGAACTCTGGATATAGTGGTGTTTTACCCTGCAAGGTTGCTTATTGAGCATTTTTTCTTCATTATGCTGACATATTTGTTACAACTTACTATTAGTATCTAGTAACAAAATAATAACAATATGCAGACATAAATCATGAATTAGACGAAGAGTGAAGGTGAAGTTTGAAAAAGACACTCAAAGTAACAGACATCCTAGCATTGGGTTTTATGACCTTTGCGTTTTTCTTGGGGGCGGGAAATATCATCTTTCCGCCACAGGCAGGTCAACTTGCTGGCGATAATTTACTCCCAGCGATGTTTGGTTTTCTTTCTACTGCTGTCGGTCTACCGCTGATCGCGATTATTGCTGTCGCTGTTGCTGGCGGTGGTTGGAAAGGATTAACCCGTGATCTTCCACCTTCTGTAGCGACCCTGATGGCAGTGCTGATTTTTATCATTATTGGTCCAGCTTTTGCAGCACCTCGAACAGGTCTTGTCGCTTATGAAATGGCTGTTAAACCCTTTATTGCCGATGCCGGTCAACTGAGTTTGACGCTGTTTTCTGTGGTTTTCTTTGCGGTTGCCTTGTTCTTTGCATGGTCACGCGGCAAATTGATCGACATGATAGGTAAGTTCTTAACACCAGCCTTGTTTGCAGTGTTAGCAGTGCTTGCTATTGCTGTGTTTGTTAACCCGCAAGGTGATATTTTACCTGCACAAGGTGACTACGTTGCGCAAGCGTTCACAACGGGATTCTTGGAAGGCTACAACACCATGGATACCTTCGCAGCGCTGATGTTTGGCATGCTGATTGTTGATGTTATCCGTAAGAAAGGTGTAACAGACGAGAAAACAACCTGTACTTACTTGGTATATGCCGGTGTGATTGCAGCTGCTGGTTTAGCGTTTGTTTACATTTCTTTGTTCTACTTAGGCGCCACCAGTGCAGGTGTTGCACCTGGCGCTGAAAACGGCGGTGCGATTCTAAGCATCTATGTTCAAGCCTTGTTTGGTAGCACGGGTCAAATTATTCTTTCTGCTATCGTACTCTTAGCTTGCTTAACAACGGCTATCGGCCTTATCAGTGCATGTTCTGACTACTTTAGTTCACTGACTAAGCTGTCTTACGAGAAGTGGGCGGTTATCTTAGCGGTAGTATGTGGTGTGGTTGCTAACGTTGGTCTTAGCCAGCTAATTTCGCTGTCTATTCCTGTACTGTTTGCCCTGTACCCAGTAGCGGTTGCTTTGGTTGCGCTAACATTTGTACGTAAATGGTTGCCAAACCCACGTGTAGCGTACCGCGCTGTACTGTTAGTGTCGCTATTGTTTAGCTTTATTGATGCGGCGAAATTCATGGGTATTGATGTGTCTGCGTTCAATGTATTGCCATTGTTTGACTACGGCATGGCATGGGTTATCCCGACACTGGCTGCGCTTGTCGTCACACGCTTTATTGGTGCGCCAGCCCAACAAGAAGCGCAACCCGCGTAAGTTTGTTTCGTTATCCTTACTTCGTAAGGGTAAAAAAATGGGATGCCTTGGCATCCCATTTTTGTATCTGGTGGTTCAGTGAACGAAGACGATTACAGTGTTTCAGCGTATTCCGTCATGATCTGTTCACACCAAGTGGTGATACGTAGATCGCTTTGTTCAAACTGACTGTCTTCATCGAGCGCTAAACCAACGAAGAACTGTTCATCTTCGGTAAGGGCTTTAGAGGCTTCAAACTCGTAGCCTTTGTTTTCCCAGTAACCGACAAAATTTGCACCTGTAGGCAGCAGTTTATCGTGTAGCATGCCCATTGCATCGAGGAACCATTCGGTATAGCCCTCTTGGTCACCTAAACCAAAGAGCGCAATAGTTTTTCCTGCCAGCTGTAGGCCGTCAAGTTGTTCCCAAACCGCTTCCCAGTCTTCTTGTAGTTCACCAAAGTCCCACGTGGAAATCCCTAAAATCAGCATGTCGTAGTGATTCATTTCGCTGACGTTGGTTTCTTTGATGTTATGCAGTGTGACTAGCTCAGGTCCGATACAGTCTCGAATTTTTTCGGCTGCCATTTCGGTGTAACACGTGGTCGAGCCGTAGAATAGGCCTATGTTCATGAGGGCTTCTCGTCGGTTGAGGGCGTACCTATCGGTATGGAATAGCGAGAGTGTACCTGTGTTGCTGCGAATCCTCTATGGTTTGCTGATACTGAGCGCAATACAAAGGTAACTTTTTTGCGGTAAATAGACTACTATAGCTAAAACTACTGTATTTATACCCAGTAGCTAAATGTTGGGTTTATATCTAGGACTTATACCTAGGGCTAATACCCATGAACTAAAGGTCCGAGGTTGTAGTGGAAAACGATGAAATCAGTATCGAGCGCTTTCTCGATGCCATGTGGATGGAAAGAGGGTTGTCGGAAAACACCCTGATGTCATACCGCAATGACTTATTGAAATTACAGCACTGGCTGGCCGATAACGGATTAACGGTTCTGACAGTATCAGAAGATGATTTACATAAATATCAGCAGTGGTTATTTGATGCTGATTATAAGCAAACCTCTCGTGCAAGAATGGCTTCAGCGATCCGTCGTTTATTCCAGTATTTGAACCGAGAAAAAATGCGCCCAGACGATCCCAGCGCGATGTTAGCAAGCCCTCGGCTGCCGAAGCGTTTACCGAAAGACATTAGTGAAGCAGAAGTGGATGCATTATTGGATGCCCCCGATCCTAATGATCCGCTCGAACTGCGTGATAAAGCCATGTTGGAATTGCTTTATGCTACCGGTTTACGTGTGACCGAGTTGGTGAGCTTAACCATGGAAAACGTCAGTCTGCGCCAAGGTGTAGTACGTGTTATCGGTAAAGGTGAAAAAGAACGCTTAGTGCCGATGGGCGAAAATGCCATTGATTGGATTGAACAGTTTATCGAAACGGGTCGGCCACAACTTTTAGGTGAAAAAAGTTCAGATGTAGTCTTTCCCAGTCGCCGAGCCAAGCAGATGACACGGCAAACATTTTGGCATCGGATTAAGCATTATGCGGTATTGGCGGGAATCGATACTGAAAAATTATCACCGCACGTGATGCGTCACGCCTTTGCTACGCACTTATTGAACTATGGGGCTGATTTGCGCGTAGTACAGATGTTGCTGGGCCATAGTGATCTCTCGACCACACAGATCTATACTCATGTTGCGACAGAGCGCTTGAAGCAACTGCATCAAACGCATCACCCGCGTGCGTAAACATTGCGGATATGTTCGCAAACTGGATGTATGATCTGTTGCGTATTAGTGCGGTTGCTTTATGCTGCCCATCGAAGAAACCAACTCACTACGCTTTATCGCCAATTTAGGGATAGAGAAAGCCTGTAAGAAAGGAACTTTGAAAGTTTTTGGCACTCTTACAGGTCTGTTCTTGTAGTGGGTAGTGATCGCATCACTATTTTCTGCGGACATTCCGCTTTTTAGACGTAAAAGGAAAGAATCGAATGCACTTTTTTGGTCGTACTCTGCTTGCCACTGCTGTCGCTTTGACTGCGTTTTCAGTTTCGGCAAAACCTGATAATGCCGCTATTGAATCGAAGTTGAGTGCGCTAGGTCTTGCACCTACTTCGATTTCTCCTTCACCGGTTCCTGGTATGAATGAAGCGCTAACAGACCGTGGCATTGTGTATGTGTCTGACAATGGTGAATACTTCATTGCCGGCCACTTATACCAAAATACAGGTGCACAACCGGTGAATCTCACCGAACAAAAAATGGCGAAAATCAATAAAGGTAAGCTACAAGGTATGGAAGACGAAATGATCGTCTACCCAGCTAAAGATGAGAAATACGTGGTTACCGTCTTTACTGATACCAGCTGTGGTTATTGCCGTAAATTGCACAGCGAGATCCCTGCATACAATGATGCGGGTATTACCATTCGCTATCTTGCGTTCCCTCGTGGCGGTGAACGTTCGCGTAACCTCGATGAAATGGGCGCAATTTGGGGAGCAAAAGATCCCGCGCAAGCGATGAATGATGCTAAAAATGGCACCTTCAACACAGAAGGTGTGAAGCCACGTAACGACATTGTGATGAAGCAATTCGAATTAGGCCAAGCCATGGGCGTGTCTGGTACACCTGCACTAGTGCTTGAAGATGGTACATTGATCCCTGGTTACCAACCTGCACCTATGCTGCGTAAAATGCTAGACAGCAAAGCGAAAAGCTAAGCCTAATAAGGCACTATAATTATTGAAAACCCGTATAGCCGATAGCTGTACGGGTTTTTTATTATTTGGGATCTGAATTCGATAGCGCGATTTGTTGTAGATCGGTGGAAAGAGTGCGGTAGAATAAAATTTCAGCCCTCAATAAGAATCGATAGCCGTCACTATGATTGAAGTTAAACGCCGTCCTGATGCTGATATATCAGGCTTCTCCTCAGCAACGCCTGCCATCTTGCAACGCATTTATGCCAGCCGTGGTATTCAAAGCGAAGCCGAACTTGAACGCGGCGCCAAAGGTTTACTCAGCTATAACCAACTCCATGGTATCGCCCCCGCCGTCGATTTATTAGTGAAAGCCCTGAAAAACAACACGCGCATTATTATTGTCGGCGACTTCGATGCCGATGGTGCAACCAGTTCGGCGCTATCGGTACTGGCATTGCGTATGTTGGGGTCTACTAATGTCGATTATTTGGTACCTAACCGTTTTGATGACGGTTATGGCTTGAGCCCTGAAGTGGTTGAGCAAGCGCACACCAAAGGGGCTGAACTGATCATGACGGTGGATAACGGCGTGTCGTCCATTGCGGGTGTAGCTGCAGCGAAAGCCAAAGGGATTGATGTCTTGGTGACTGACCACCATTTACCTGGACATGAGTTGCCACAAGCCGATGCGATTGTTAACCCAAACTTGCATGAATGTGATTTCCCATCGAAAGCCCTATGTGGCGTTGGTGTTGCCTTTTATTTGATGCTCGCGGTTCGCGCTGAACTGCGTAAAACCACCTGGTTTGTCGAGCAAGGCATTGCTGAACCGAATTTGGCTGAGTTACTCGATTTAGTGGCGTTAGGTACAGTCGCAGATGTGGTGGCACTCGATGGTAATAACCGTATTTTGGTGCATCAAGGACTGCAACGTATTCGGGCTGGTAAATGTCGTCCGGGAATCCAAGCTTTGATTGAAGTGGCGAATCGCGATCCTTCGCGGATTGTGACCAGCGATCTCGGGTTTGCTTTAGGTCCGCGTATTAATGCAGCAGGTCGCTTGGATGATATGTCCTTCGGGGTGGAGTTGTTGCTATGTGACAACATTCAAGCTGCGCGACGTATGGCCTCGGAACTTGATGGCCTAAACCAAACTCGCAAAGAAATTGAACAGGGCATGAAAGATGAAGCCTTGGCTATTTGTGAACGGCTTAAATTTAACAAGAACGACATGCCTTATGGTTTAGTCCTGTTTCAGCGTGACTGGCACCAAGGGGTGATTGGTATTTTGGCTTCGCGCATTAAAGAGTTATATCACCGCCCAGTGATCGCTTTTGCGGATGCAGGCAAAGGTGAAATTAAAGGATCGTGCCGTTCGATTGTGGGTTTACACATGCGTGACGTATTGGATCTGATTGATACGAAAAACCCTGGCATGATTACAAAGTTTGGTGGTCACGCCATGGCGGCAGGGTTAACTATCCCTGAAGATAAACTTGATGCTTTCAGTCAGGCTTTTGATGAAGCGGTACGCGCTGAGCTGGACGAAGATGCCCTTAAAGGTGTATTGCTCACTGACGGTGAATTAAGTGCGGGTGAGCTGAACTTAGCCACGGCTGAAATTTTACGTAGTGGCGGCCCATGGGGGCAGCAATTTCCTGAGCCGAGTTTTGATGGCCAGTTCCGTTTGCTGCATCAAAAGCTGGTGGGCAGTAAGCATTTGAAAATGATGGTGGAGCCACTCAGTGGTGGTACTGTGATTGATGCTATCGCCTTTAATGTTGATTTACGTCGTTGGCCTGATGCTTCAGTGCAAATTATCGAGCTCGTGTACCGATTGGATATCAATGAGTTTAGAGGCAACACCAGTGTACAGCTGATGGTCGAGCACCTCGATGCCAAGTAAAGCACGGGTTATTGTGTTTTAATCAACAAAATTGTCATTTATACAAAAAGGCGAAACTGCATAAAGTTTCGCCTTTTGCTTTTAAAGGTCAAGAAGGCTGAATAATCAGTGATCTTTGTTTGAATATCTTGTCGAGAATCAGGCTTCTGGCTAGATATCAAGCCATCTTAGCCTCGCAATTTGTGAGCGGTTTCAGAAAATAAAATCACACATAACCTTGTTCCAGCTCTGTATATTCTATCTACAATTCGATAGAATCTTTCGGTTATGTCCATTTCGGCTATGAAGAGTGGCAATGTTCGAGATTAATCCAATTAAAAACCGACTTGAGGATGTATCAGCACGTACTGACATTCTTAGGGGGTACCTTTGACTACGATGCTAAAAAAGAGCGTCTAGAAGAGGTCAATGCTGAACTAGAGCAACCAGATGTATGGAACGAGCCAGAACGTGCTCAAGCTCTAGGTAAGGAGCGCTCTGCGCTAGAAGCAGTCGTAGATACAATCGACCAATTAGATCAAGGCGTAGAAGACGTTGAAGGTCTACTTGAGTTAGCGATTGAAGAACAAGATCAAGAAACATTTGACGAGATTGAACCTGAGTTAGCTGAGCTTGAAGTTAAGCTAGAAAAACTAGAGTTCCGTCGTATGTTCTCTGGCGATCATGATGAATCTGATTGTTACATCGACTTACAAGCGGGTTCTGGTGGTACAGAAGCGCAAGATTGGACGTCGATGATGCTGCGTATGTACTTACGCTGGGCAGATGCCAAAGGTTTCAAAACTGAAGTGATTGAAATCTCTGACGGTGATGTTGCAGGCCTAAAATCGGCTACTGTACGCATCAGTGGTGAGTACGCTTACGGTTGGTTACGTACCGAGACTGGTGTTCACCGTTTAGTGCGTAAGTCACCGTTCGATTCAGGCGGTCGTCGTCATACCTCGTTTGCTTCTGCGTTTATTTACCCAGAAGTGGATGACAATATCGCCATCGATATTAACCCATCTGATCTACGTATCGACGTATACCGTGCATCAGGTGCGGGTGGTCAGCACGTTAACACCACTGAATCAGCAGTACGTATTACACACGTACCAACAAATACAGTGGTGCAGTGTCAGAATGACCGTTCTCAGCACAAGAACAAAGATCAAGCAATGAAGCAGTTGAAAGCAAAACTGTTTGAGCTTGAAATGCATAAACAAAATGCTGAGAAGCAAGCCAATGAAGACTCTAAGTCTGACATTGGTTGGGGTAGCCAGATCCGTTCATACGTACTGGATGACTCCCGCATTAAAGACTTACGTACAGGGGTAGAAAATCGTAATACCCAAGCTGTACTGGACGGCGATTTAGACCGTTTTATTGAAGCCAGCCTGAAATCAGGTCTCTAACCATATTTGGTTAATAATTAAGGGTTCCCCCCATGACTGATCAATTACAAGATGAAAATAAGCTGATTGCTGAACGTCGTGCGAAGCTAGATATGATTCGCCAAAACTGTAAAGCAAACGGCCACCCGAATGATTTCCGTCGTGATAGCCTATCGGCTGATCTACAGGCTAAATACGGTGAGCTAAGCAAAGAAGAGCTAGAAGAAGCGAACAACGTTGTTGCGATTGCAGGCCGTATTATGGCTAAACGTGGTCCATTCCTTGCGATTCAAGATGTGTCTGGTCGTATCCAAGCATACGCAGCAAAAGACGTGCAAAAAGAACTGAAAGAAAAACTTTCAGGTCTTGATATCGGTGACATCATCGGTGTTAAAGGTGCGCTTCACAAATCAGGTAAAGGCGATCTTTACGTGAACATGGAAGAATACGAGCTGCTAACTAAAGCGCTTCGTCCACTTCCAGAGAAGTTCCACGGTCTAACTGACCAAGAAATGCGTTACCGTCAACGCTACGTTGATCTGATCGTAAACGACGATTCTCGTACGGCGTTCATTATCCGCTCTAAGCTGGTAACGGCTATCCGTAACTTCATGGTCTCTAAGCAGTTCATGGAAGTTGAAACCCCAATGATGCACGTGATCCCAGGTGGTGCAACAGCACGTCCTTTCATCACGCATCACAATGCGCTAGATATCGACATGTACCTACGTGTTGCACCTGAGCTTTACTTGAAGCGTCTAGTGGTTGGTGGTTTTGAGCGTGTATTCGAAATCAACCGTAACTTCCGTAACGAAGGTCTATCGCCACGTCACAACCCAGAATTCACTATGATGGAATTCTACATGGCGTACGCTGACTACAAAGATCTGATGGATCTAACTGAAGAAATGTTGTCTTCAGTAGCTCAAGAAGTACTTGGTGCGTCTGCAATGCCTTACGGTGACGAAATGGTTGAGTTTGGTGGCAAATACGCACGTATGACGATGCTAGAAGCGATCAAACACTACAACCCTGAGCACGCTGACATTCAAGCGCTAACAGAAGAAGGCGTTCAAGATCGTGACCTTATGGTTAAGATTGCGAAATCTGTTCACGTTGAAGTAGAAAGCTTCTGGACATGTGGTCAGCTACTTGAAGAAATCTTCGGTGAAACCGCAGAGCCACAGCTAATTCAACCAACCTTCATTACTGGTTACCCAGCGGATATTTCTCCACTGGCGCGTCGTAGCGATGACAACCCATTCTTCACAGACCGCTTTGAGTTCTTCATTGGTGGCCGTGAAGTTGCAAATGGTTTCTCTGAGCTTAACGATGCTGAAGACCAAGACCAACGCTTCAAAGCGCAGGTTGATGCGAAAGACGCGGGTGATGATGAAGCAATGTTCTACGATGCAGACTACATCACTGCACTAGAGCACGGCCTACCGCCAGCTGCAGGCCAAGGTATCGGTATCGATCGCTTAGCAATGCTATTTACAAATACGCACACTATCCGTGACGTAATCTTGTTCCCAGCGATGCGCCCTCAAGCAAACTAATACTGTTAGCTTGATGTGAAGAAAACCACTCGTTATGCGAGTGGTTTTTTTATGCCTTCAGTTTGCCCATTTTTAATATCATGACGGCCCTGTTATAAACACATCAACGGGGGATGTTTGTCGCTACCTGGTGGGCGATAGTTTGGTATTTTGTGCTGTTATTGATTTTGTAAATTGTGTTTCTTTTAAGCAATGAATGTTTCTTCTTATTCCTATAGTGGATACATGGTGTGATTGCATTCACATTATTAAGTATTTAATTGCTGTCATTCTTCCTCGTAATCCTCTGCAAAATTCATACATGTGTTTATTGATAAGTTACCGATTTAACGTGAGTTTAGTTTTTCGTGCTGCAAAAAAGTTAGTTTTGCAGTGTTTAAAATTAGTGGGTAAATGTGGCTGAATTGTAAAATTTACACTTTCCAGTTAGGTCTATCTATGTAAAATGTCGCTGAACTTACGAGGAACAGTGAGATTGGGTAGTACACAAAGTATTAACAAGCACAACTAACTGGAGATGGACGATGAACAAATCGCTATCAGGAAAGATATTCACAGGCCTATTTGCTGGCTTGATTATTGGTACCGCAATTCAGTACCTATTTAACGGCGTAACCTTGATGGACACTTATGTACTGGGCTTAGCGGAAGGCGCTGGCGGTATGTTTGTTTCACTGATTAAACTGCTGGTGGTGCCACTGGTATACGTTTCTATCGTATGCGGCATTGTTGAGTTAAAAGACATCACGGCATTTGGTCGTCTTGGTGGTAAAACCTTTGGTCTTTACATTATTAATACCATCATCGCGATCACGGCAGCCTTAACGGTGGGTATGATCTTCCAGCCCGGTGCCGATGCTAACTTAGCCGGTACAGTGTCAGAAGCGGTAGAGCTGACCACAACAGAAACGCCTGATATCTTCTCGTTGATAGTCAATATTGTACCGAGCAACCCGGTACAGGCCTTTGCTAGCGGCGATATGCTTCAAATTATTTTTATGGCTATCCTGACGGGTCTGGCGATTCAAGCGCTTGATTCTCGTGGGGGCCCTGCAATCAAAACCTTCAAAATGGCCAATGAGATCATGATGAAGCTGATTGGTCTAGTGATGAGTCTTGCACCCTACGGTGTATTTGCCCTGATGATTCAGTTAGGTGCGACACTGGATGCGAACACCTTGATGTCTGTTGCTGGCTATGTCGGCCTTGTGGTTGCGATGCTAGTGTTCTGGATTTTCATCTTCTATCCAATGATGGTCGGTCTAACAACGGGTATCAAGCCATCAACCTTCTTACGCCATATTCGTGAACAAATCTTGTTCTCGCTATCAACAGCTAGCTCGAACGCCACGATTCCTGTCACTATGCGTACCTTAACTGACAAAATTGGGGTGTCGAAATCTGTCGCGGGCTTTGGTGTACCACTGGGTGCAACCATGAACATGTCTGGTGTATCTATTTACATTGCATTGGCGACTATCTTTGTTGCGAACGCATTTGGTCAGCCAATTAACTCTGCTGACTTGTTCACATTAGGCTTAACAATTCTTCTACTATCAATTGGTGCGGGTGGTGTTCCTGGCGGTGGTGTTGTGATGGTCGGTGTGTTACTTCACCAACTAGGTTTACCACCTGAAGGCCTTGCAATTATCGCAGCGGTTGATCGTATCAACGATATGTTCTGTACCAGCTCTAACGTTGTTGGTGACACCGCGGTAAATACCATTGTGGCCAAAAGTGAAAATGAAATCGGGGTTGAGCAAGTCGATGAAATTGGTGAAACAGTAACCGCTAGCTAAATTTCCGATAATACCATTCTGAATAAAAAAGCGCCTATTGGGCGCTTTTTGCGTATAATCTCTCTCTTTTTTATGAAATTGCATCAAGTGCAATATTAACTATAGTAAACATGTTGCATTTATTTAATTGTGCCATATATCATCAACCACATCTTGTCCGATAATTGGCAAAATTGTGCTCTCAGCACATTGAATATCGGGTAATAAGTAGTTCAGATATAAGGCGAAAAGGATGGGGAGCGCATTATTCATGAGTTCAAACCCTGGTGCATTAGTGGTTTTTGGTGGCGGAAAAGCAGAGTGGCTGACCACATTAGAACAGGCTGGTTGGATGTGTCATCGCTGCTATGATTTGCGTGCAGCTGAAGGTTTACTGATTGATGTTGGCCCGTGCATTGGTGTGATCGATCTTAGCCAAGATGATTTTAGTTTGCAGGGTATAGCTGCATTAGTGAATCGTAATAAACAGGTGCGGTGGTTAGCATTGGTCCGAGATGATCAACTAAAGTCAGATGCGATCTGCCTGTTTATCGTTAATTTTTGCATCGATTATTTCACGGCACCGCTACCTATTTCTCAGTTGCAAAAAACCATAGGCCATCAGATTGGTATGTTGCAATTGGAGCGAAAAATTTGGCCTCAACTCGGCCAGTTTGGTCATTTGGGGCTTCAAGGTGATAGCGAGTGCATGAAGAAGCTGCGTCATCAGGTACGCCGTGTTGCCGCAACAGATGTCCCCGTGTTTATCCAAGGTGAAGTGGGTACAGGTAAAGAGTTAGCTGCCCAAGCTATATTTCAGGCATCAAAAAGGGCGCGAGCAGGCTTTGTCCGGATCGCTTGCCAGCAGTTAACATCATCATGGCTACAGCAAAAAGAGGCTGATGCAGAAGGTGTAAATTGCATTCTTGAAGCGGCTAAAGATGGGGTGCTATACCTTGATGAAATCGCCGATCTGAGTGATGCCCGCCAACGGGAATTACTGCAGTATATTGAAGAGGGTGAATTCACAACCCAATGTGGCCGTCTAGTTGGAGGGGATATTCGCTTAATATTGGCGACCCGCCATGATCCTGAAGAACTGCTCGCAGAAGGTAAGCTGCGTCAAGATTTGTATTATCGACTCAATGTATTGAATTTGTCTGTGCCTGCATTACGAGAAAGGCAGCAAGATATCCTAGATTTAGCGAATTTTTTCTTATTGAAGTTTGCACGGCAATATAACAGTGTCGCTCGTCAGTTTTCTGATGAAGCCATTCGCATGCTACAGACTTATTTGTGGCCGGGTAATGTGAGAGAGTTGCTGACGCAAGTGAAGCGAGCAGTACTCCTTGCTGAGCAGCCAACCTTAGAGGCTGATCAGCTCGACATACCTCGCTTGATCGATGATAAGCAAAGTTTGAAAAAAATTCGGGAAGAATCAGAACGTAGTGCTTTATTAGCGGTATTGGAAAACAATAAAGGCCAGATTTCAGCGGCAGCCCGTGAACTGGGTGTATCACGCGCGACCATGTACCGTTTATTGAATAAACACGATTTGATCACTTCACCGAAAAGTTTTCGTCAGAGCACAACGTGATGATGGGCACAGTGTTGGAGCGATAATAAAAAAGCGCATTACGCGCTTTTTTTGTTTTGGTAGACCAAGTCATGTTAGTGGTTGGTGCACTGCGGTGTGTCAGTTGGTGCTTCTATGACCGCTGATTCATGAATTGGAAACAACTTGTCGTACGCCAAGTTATAACCGTACGCATAGAATAAGAAGAAGACCACCATGCCTAAATCTAAGATCAACGCATCGTATAAGGTCATATCTAACCACCATGCCATAACGGGTAGGGTGATCACTAATAGACATAGCTCGAAAATAATCGCGTGAATCACGCGTACTTTTCCACTTTTTCTCGTGGTACCAAAGTGTTTTAACATGGTTTTATCAAACATCAGGTTATAGCCATAGTTCCATACCGTCGCGATGATAGAAAACCCTAACCCCATGACACCCATGCGTTTTGGATCTAAACCAACCAGATGACTTACCACAAAAGTGATCAGCAGTAGGGCGATTAATTCAAAGCCGATAGTGTGGCGAATTCTGTCTAATGTAGTACGCATTGTTAACTCTCACTCTATTCAATTTCACAGCATTTTCGCGTGTTGATGCCACTAAGAATAACGTCTTTAAAGATAGTTTGAAGTTAGATACTATCGTTAAAGGCGATAGTTTATGGGTGTTAAGCGTATGCAATTTTCTTTTGAGCAGTTAGAGGCTTTTGTTGCTTCTGCCGATAGTGGTTCCTTTTCTGCAGGAGCGCGGCGGTTAGGTAAAGCGCAGTCAGTAGTCAGTACCGCGGTAGCCAATCTTGAAGCCGATCTTAACCTGACATTGTTTGATCGTAGCCGTCGCTCACCTGTGCTGACAAAGCATGGTGAAGCATTACTTATCAAAGCGCGGCATATTTTGGAACAGTGCGGTAGCTTGTTGGCCAGTGCACAGGAATACCAAGCAGGGGTAGAAACCAAAATCACCTTGGCGGTAGAGTCGATGACCATGACCCAAACGATAGCCGATCAACTCAAGGTGTTTGAAGCCCAGTACCCTATGGTCGAATTGGAAATACTCAATGCGGCAGAAGGTGATTTGTTGGAATTACTGGATACGGGTCGAGCTCAACTCGCCTTGATGGTGCAACTCGATAGTTTGGTGGAAGGGTTCGATTTCTATGGTATAGGTCAACTGGAGATGTGCCACTTAGTATCGCCACAGCACCTTTTAGCCAAAGAGTCCGTAGTGGATTGGCATCATCTCAAATCGCATCGTCAGATTTTATTGAGTGGTCGTTATCGAAAATTAGCTCACCGCTGGCAGCTCTCTGATTCAATGTGGATCACAGACAGTGCTTTATCGGCAATGTTGTTGGTTAGTAGTGGTATTGGTTGGACTGTGTTGCCACGTAATATTGTTGGTGATCTTATTCAGTCTGGTTTATTAACCGAGTTAGTGACCAAGATGGACACAGAGGCCTGGCGCCAATCGGTTGATGTGGCTTATTCCAATCAACAAGCCTTAGGACCAGCCACTAAAGCATTGTTAGCTTTGCTGAAAGAAATTCAATTGCAGTGATGCCTTTCGTTAGAACAATCAGAAATAAGATAGAGCAGCTGATTTTATTATGCTGCTTTTTTAGGCTTAAATGATGACTTATTGGTATAAAGAATGCTGATAGTTAAAGTGGCTAGCATAAAAATGCTTTATTCATTTTGGTGAATATTTGTGCTTGTTTAATTCTCTACAGTGGTTAAAATTTACACGTACTTAACACTTACCCACATATTCACTAGGAGGCGACCATGATGATTTTCTCAATGCATACATGTATTGCGCCGTTTAGTGATACCTCTAAAAATTCAACACAATAACAGCCATCCGCTGTAACTCAGGGCCGCGGATACTGTCGCGGTTACTTGCAGTAAAAGTTTGATCTCGTCAGCATCAGTGACCCTCCAATATTAACTATGGAGAGTTAAATTATGCGCCAATCAGTTTATTTACGCCTAGCGGTACTATTAGTTCGTGCTGATCTTTATCGTGAGCATCAAGCATGGCGACGTGAAAACCGTCGAATCCAAGTGGATTTTTCACACCTATCTGAGCACTTGTTGCAAGATATTGGCATTGGTAAAGATCGCCGTTTAGATGCCGAATTCGGGGCTAGTCTTGCACAACGCAAAACACGTCACCTTCGACGAGAGTTTCGATCTAGACAGCTCACGTAATAGCTGCCCTGTCGCTATTACGTATCAAAGTGGCAGGGCAGAATAAACCGGTAAGAACAGATAATCATCCCCGCCTTATGCGGGGATGATTCGTTATGGGCAAGGGTTAGAATATTGCACACCGATTTCGGAGAGATCCTGTAAAACATCATCAGTTAGACTGAGGTCAATACTCTTAATATTGGCATCTAATTGGTCAAGGTTGGTTGCCCCAATGATGTTTGAGGCGACAAAAGGAGGTTGATTAACAAACGCTAATGCCATTTGGGCCGGATCGAGGCCATGTTTATGGGCGATGGCGACATAAGCTTGAGTGGCGGCGACGCCTTGTGGGTTGAAGTAGCGCGAGAAGCGCTCGAATAAGGTACAGCGCGCCCCTGCAGGTTTAGCACCGTTGAGGTATTTACCACTGAGGGTACCAAATGCTAATGGTGAGTAAGCGAGGAGTTCAACGCCCTCGTGGTGACTGATTTCAGAGAGCCCAACTTCGAAACTACGGTTAAGCAAACTATAAGGGTTTTGGATCGAGATCACCCGAGGAAGATTATGTTTCTCGGCTAATTTGAGGAAGGACATCACCCCCCAAGGCGTTTCATTGGAAAGACCGATATAACGAATTTTACCTGCACGTTGTAGCTCAGCCAGCGCTTCTAGCGTATCAAGAATGGTTACACCCGAATTGTCTTCTTTGTATTCGTAGTTCAGTTGACCAAAACAGTTGGTTTCGCGTTGTGGCCAGTGTAATTGGTATAAGTCGATGTAATCGGTTTTTAAGCGATTAAGGCTGGCATCAACGGCATCATGAATGTTGCGATGATCCAGTGCCATATTATCGCGAATATAGGGAAGGTTACGTGGCCCTGCAATTTTGGTTGCTAATACCACCTTGCTGCGTAGCCCTGTTTTCTCTAACCAATTGCCGATGTAGGCCTCTGTTAATCCTTGGCTCTCTTTATTGGGGGGAACAGGGTACATCTCGGCAGTATCAATGAAGTTTATCCCGCGCTCAAAGGCGAAATCGAGTTGGCTGTGTGCCTCTTTTTCTGTGTTTTGTTCACCAAAGGTCATGGTGCCAAGGCAAATTTTACTGACCTCGAGTGAGGAATGGGGAATGCGGTGATATTTCATTAGCCCTCCTTGGACTGCAAGTACCAACAAATAGGCTGTTTACTGCTACTTTCCAACAGGTGCTTAGGTGTACCACCCTAGCATGCAAGTGAAATGGCATTTGTTGGCTGGGTATATGTTATTAACTTAACGAGAGTTTATGCAGATGTCGACTGCCATTTACTTGCTGAGTGAGGGAATGTGACACATAGTTATATCTAGCCACTGTCGAAAGGATGCAGATAAATGCAACTGACTCAGTTTAAGCACTGGCTTAAATCGCCAGGTAAGCCCCAGCCAAAATGCGTGGTGATGAGCCACGCTGGTATGGCCGATTACTTGATGGAGATAGAATTTAAGCACCAGTTGGTGCCACTTAAAGATGATGCCGATGGTATGCTAATGTTTCGGAATATGGAGCAAATTGGCGATCTTTTGAAACCTTTGGGGATCGATACCGTCATCTTACGTGTTATCGATCCTTACGATGAGTTTTCACCTGATAATCAGCTATCACGCTGCAACGAAGACATGAGGATCATCCTCTGATACAAAATGAGGTAGGGCTAGATGATAAAGTGTTTGGCAAGAATGGCCGCGGTAAAATGGGTTTTGAGATAAAACCCACGAGGTAGCGTTTTGATTGGCTGACCATTCGCACCATAGGCTTCGGTTAACGCTTTATTGTTGGCCGCCTTTGGTCGTAACTGTAATACCTCGCCGTGTTTGGCGGTGATCTGCTCGACCTGTCCCAACACGATCATGTCCATTAATTCTTCCCAGTCTTGACGAAGTTGGCTTTCTTCTTCTGGTGATGGCTGCCATAACAGGGGCGAACCAACGTGGCGATCAGCCAAGGGAATATCGCGCTCTCCTTCGACAGGCACCCACAATACTTTGGCTAATTTATGACGAATGTGGCTATTTTGCCAATTAAGACCATGCAAGCCTATTAATGGGGCAACGCAAACAAAGGTGGTTTCTAATGGCTTACCATGATAGCCAATAGGGATGGTTTTTAGCTCGATCCCGAGTTCAATAAAATCAGGTACGGGTTTGCTGCCCGCACTTGCCCCTAAGTGCCATTCGAGTAATTGTCCTACCCAACCTTTATCACGTCGCAGATCTTGCGGTGGAGTTAGACCCGCTTGGGCAGCCAGCTCTCCCAGCGTGAGTCCTGCTAAGGCTTGTGCTCGTTCAAGCAATTCTTGTTCGGTTTGTGGTGGTAAGGGGGAGGAAATACTCGTCATACTAAGCCACTTTAGGTTAAACAGTGAGGTCACGTGAGTATTTTATCATAAGCCACCGATGAACTGATGATTAGCGGACAAGGCTGTTGTCTGGTTTGAGGTGTTTTTAAGCGAATGTTGGCTATGGTATCTGATTTTCAAACAAACGGTAGATAGTAATGCTTTATTGCCTGCATTTTAGTTGCCTGAGGGTCAATAGATGTGGGGGGGTAGCTGCGAGGGAGAAAGTGGTAGCCAAGAATATGGGCTAGGATCATATCGAAAAGATATCCACAGGTCTTTTGATTAAAAAAAGCACAGCGCCAAGCTCTGGATGTATACACAGGGGTTAGTGTGCTTTTTAGGCAGAATGCTGGGGTTGTTATCAGGTAAGAGGTCTTGATGGTGTGGATAATTTCATAACTGGTGGATCTTTAACCGATCCGCTTTTGCTGATGTTTTAGTCACTCACTCTACGTGTTTGTTAATGTGTTCTTCCTTGTAATATTATGTTTTTAGTTGGTTTTTGCCTTGTTTGGTTTGTTTTTTAATCATTGCCCAATCTCGCTGATAAGGTACTTTATTCACGTTAAAGGTGCTTCTTCACAAATCTATCCACAGAAAAAGTGAATAAATGTGGGTTATGTCTCACTTGGCTGTTTATAAAACATTCCTTGTTATTGAGTTATCCAGAAACTGAGTGCTAGGTAGGAAAAAACAGTTAATAATTAGAATGTTTGTTAACCTTTGGCGCGATCTATGAAAAAATCAGCTGTAATAGAGATTTATAATTGAGGTCGTCTAGTGATTGATGGCGATGGATACCGTCCTAATGTCGGGATAGTTATCTGTAATAGCCACGGCCAGGTATTCTGGGCTCGACGATATGGACAACATTCTTGGCAGTTTCCACAAGGTGGTATTGATGAAGGGGAAACCCCTGAGCAAGCCATGTACCGAGAATTGTATGAGGAAGTAGGGCTTACCAAAAAGGATGTAAGGATCATAGCCTCCAGCCGCCATTGGCTGCGCTATAAATTACCCAAACGTCTAGTCAGGTGGGACTCGAAACCCGTTTGTATCGGGCAGAAGCAAAAGTGGTTTTTGCTTAGCCTAGAATGCGATGAGTCAAAGGTGAATATGCAGCGTGGGAGCACGCCGGAGTTCGATGGTTGGCGATGGGTCAGTTATTGGTATCCGGTGCGTCAGGTGGTGTCTTTTAAGCGTGATGTTTATCGACGCGCATTAAAAGAGTTTGCCGCAATGGCGATGCCATTTAAGGAACGTAAAGAGCGTAGAGTGAAGCGTCACAAGGGTCGCCGTTAAGCTTGCTGATGCCCACTCTAAAGTAAGGCGCAAAACAGCTTATGCTGACACAGCTCAGAGAAATTGTAGAAAAAGTTGCCAGTGCTGAAACCCTGATCGATGCGCTCGATCAGTTGGTGATCAGTACTTGTCAGGCAATGCATACCGATTGTTGTTCGGTGTATATCGCTGACTATAAACGTCAAGAATACACCTTGATGGCAACACAAGGCCTAGTCAAAACCCGCCATCATATCAGTTTGGGTTTTGACGAAGGCTTAGTCGGGTTGGTTGGCCGCCGAGCCGAGCCTATCAATATCGCCGATGCGCGATCACATCCCCAGTTTAAACACCTGCCTGGTACAGGCGAAGAACACTTTGGTTCTTTCTTTGGCACGCCTATCACACACCAGCGTAATGTCTTAGGTGTGTTGGTTATTCAGCAAAAAGATCGTCGCGAATTCGATGAAAGCGAAGAATCGTTCATGGTCACGCTCGCGGCACAGCTGGCGGTGATCCTTGCCCATGCTAAAGCGCAGGGGATGTGGCCAGATCAACACGATGGTTTGCATTTAATTGGTTCGGCTTCATCGCAAGGGGTCGCGGTGGCTAAAGCATGGTGGGATGATAACCAACCACGTTTAGAACATGTCTTGCCTGCCTCTTCATTGAACTTAGAGAATGAACAAGAGCGGCTGACGATTGCAATTGATTTGGCGAGTAATGAATTTCGCCGTTTGCGTAAGCGCTTTGACAGTGAATTGCATAAAGAAACTTTAGCGATTTTTGATCTGTTCAGCCACTTGCTTAATGATCCTATGCTACGTAAGGATTTGTTTGCCAAAGTGGCATCGGGCGATCAGGCTGAATGGGCTATTCGTCAAGTTGTTGAAGCGTATTCAACCCGTTTTGCCAACATGAAAGATGCGTATCTCAAAGAGCGTGCGCACGATATTCGAGAACTCGGTCAACGCCTGTTGTTCTTTTTGCAAAATGAAGACGTTATCGAGTACAAGTGGGATGAACCGCGTGTACTGCTTACACGGGAATTAACCGCAGCCATGCTCGCGACAATTCCACGAGATAAATTAGCGGGGGTTGTCGCCCAAGAAGGCGCCGCGAACTCACATGCGGCGATCTTATCGCGTGCACTCGGTATACCTGCAATCATGGGGGTCGATTTTATCCCTGAGAAAATCCATAACTGCCAAGTGGTTGTGGATGGTTACCGGGGTGATTTCTTAGTAAACCCCAATCGTCATGTTTTAAAAGAATACCGACGTTTATTACGCGAAGAAAATGAATTAGATAAAACCGTTGAGAGTGCACTAGCGAAATGTGCGGTCACCAAAGATAATCAGCGTGTTTACGTACACCTTAATGCAGGCTTGAGTGCCGATACCAGTATCGCGGTTAATCGTGGTGTTGATGGTGTGGGGCTCTATCGAACTGAAGTTCCCTTTTTATTGCAACGTAGTTTTCCATCAGAGGAAGAACAAACGGCGCAATATCGGACCATTTTAGCGTCATACCCCAATAAGCCCGTGGTGATGCGTACCCTTGATATTGGTGGCGATAAACCGCTGCCTTATTTATCAATAGAAGAGGATAACCCATTCCTTGGCTGGCGTGGTATTCGCTTTACCTTAGATCATCCGGAAATTTTTCTTATTCAAGTTAGGGCCATGCTAAAAGCCAGTATTGGTTTGGATAATATGGACATCTTGCTGCCCATGATCTCTGGGATCGCAGAGCTTGATGAAGCGATTATTTTGATCGAACGGGCGTTTGAAGAAGTGAGTAAGCACGCGCAGCATCAAGGTAAGGTATTACATCGTCCACGGTTAGGGATCATGATTGAAGTCCCCTCGATTTTGTATCAGCTGCCAGCATTAAAAGGCAAAGTAGACTTCATTTCGGTGGGAAGTAACGACTTAACCCAATATTTATTAGCGGTTGATCGGAACAATGCACGGGTTGCGAATGTCTATGATGCATTACACCCTGCAGTTTTACATGCTTTGCAGCATATTTTGGTATCTAGCCAGCAACTTGGTATTCCTGTTAGTGTGTGTGGTGAGCTTGCAGGTGATCCGGTTGGGGCATTATTGCTGGTGGGCATGGGTTATCGTTCGTTAAGTATGAACACCCGTAATGTCGCCAAGATTAAATATATCCTTCGTCAGATAGCCTCTGAGGATATGTCGAAGTTGGCCCAGCTAGCGCTTCAGTCATCGGTAGCGACAGAGGTTAGAACAACAACAACTCGTTTCGTCGAAGACAAAGGTCTTGGCGGCTTTATTCGTGCTGGTAAGTAGGGTAAATAAATGGAATCCACATTATGGCTGTTTGCCATGTGCTTGGCACTAGGGAGTGTCGTTGGTTTACTTGCTGGGTTGTTGGGTATTGGTGGTGGTTTATTAGTGGTCCCTGCTTTAGTGTGGTTATTACCGCAGGCGGGGATCCCCACTGAGATGGTCATGCATATCGCATTGGCAACATCATTAGCCAGTATTGTGCTTACCTCGGGGTCATCGGCGCGCAATCACTTGCGATTAGGTAACGTTGATCTGCAAGCGGTGAAAATGTTGGCACCGGGAATTGTGCTGGGTGGGCTGGGTGGCAGTATGATTGCAGAGCTAGTGCCTGCTGAATTGTTACCGAAGATTTTTGCAGGAATAGTGCTATTTTTGGCGTTACAAATGTTGGCATCTATCCGCTTTTCAACCCATGAGCGAACCCTTCCAAGTCCGACTAAGTGTATTTTTAGTGGCGGGATCATTGGTGTGGTATCGAGCTTAGCGGGTATTGGCGGTGGTTCACTTACTGTGCCTTACTTAAATTGGCATGGATTAGAAATGCGACGTGCCATTGGCAGTGCTTCATTGGCTGGGGCAATTATTGCAGTGGCTGGTATGCTAGGCTTTATTGCAGCAGGGGTAGGTGATGAAGCATTACCGCCTATGAGCATTGGGTATGTGTATTTACCCGCTTTAGTGGGAATTGTCTCGACGTCAGTGCTAACTACTCGCCATGGTGCTGCTTTAGTGAGCAAAATGCCGACTCCGACATTAAAGAAAATATTTGCTGTATTTTTACTTTTTATCAGCTTCAAAATGTTTATGGGTTAACCCCAATAAACAACACAATGAGATAACTTGAATGAGCCAAGGTTTTTTTACATTCCCTAATATCGACCCGATATTAATTGAAATTGGTCCGCTAGCTATTCGCTGGTATGGACTAATGTATTTACTCGGTTTTGTCTTTGCGATGTGGCTAGCCAACCGCCGTGCCGATAAACCTAATAGTGGCTGGACCCGTGAACAAGTTAGTGACTTATTGTTTGCTGGCTTTTTAGGTGTTGTGCTGGGTGGACGTATCGGTTACGTGCTGTTTTATAATTTTGGCTTATTCCTTGATAACCCTCTTTATCTGTTTCAAGTCTGGACTGGGGGCATGTCGTTCCACGGCGGCCTGCTGGGGGTGATCACGGCAATGTTCTGGTATGCCCATAAAAATGGTCGTACTTTCTTTGGCGTGGCAGATTTTGTTGCACCGCTGGTACCATTCGGTTTAGGGGTTGGCCGTTTAGGTAACTTTATTAATGGTGAGCTATGGGGACGTGTTAGTGATGTGCCTTGGGCTATTGTGTTCCCAACGGGCGGGCCATTGCCACGCCACCCTTCACAGCTTTATGAGTTCTTCCTTGAAGGACTAGTGCTATTAATCATCTTGAATCTGTTTATTCGCAAACCACGTCCAGCAGGGGCGGCATCAGGCTTGTTCTTGTTTGGTTATGGTAGCTTCCGCTTTATTGTGGAGTATTTCCGTGAACCGGATGCCCAGCTTGGCTTATTTGGTGGCTGGATCAGTATGGGCCAAATTCTGTCGTTACCTATGGTGATCGGTGGTCTATTAATGATGCTGTGGGCATATAAAATGCAGCCTAAAGGCAAAACCGCATAACATCTCTGTTAGGTAGAAGAAAAGAGCAGCTCACTGGAGCTGCTTTTTTTATGGCTGCTTTTCTGGGGAACATGGTATTTCATCAAAAAAAGCCCCGCGATTTCTGGTAAGATCGGCCACAATTTTTTTGAGTAGCTGAAAGGCCTTGTGCATGCTTTCGGTTTTAATGACGAGCGAGTAGAACGATGAAGCAGTATTTAGATCTCTGTCAGCGTATTGTTGACGAAGGTGTTTGGATTGAAAACGAACGCACTAACAAACGTTGTTTAACCGTTGTGAATGCTGACTTAACGTTCGATGTTGCCAATAATGAATTTCCACTAATCACTACCCGTAAAAGTTTTTGGAAATCGGCGATTGCAGAATTGCTAGGCTACCTACGTGGTTATGATAATGCGGCAGATTTTCGTGCATTAGGTACCAAAACCTGGGATATGAATGCTAACGAGAACCAAGCATGGCTGAATAACCCTCACCGCAAAGGCCATGATGACATGGGCCGAGTCTATGGTGTGCAAGGACGTAGTTGGCAAAAACCTGATGGCACGACTATCGATCAGCTGCGTAAAATTGTCGACAACTTGTCTAAAGGCATCGATGACCGTGGCGAAATCATGACATTTTATAACCTAGGCGAATTCGACTTAGGTTGCCTGCGTCCTTGTATGCACACCCATACTTTTTCGTTACTGGGCGATACGCTTTATCTAACCAGCTACCAGCGTTCGTGTGATGTGCCGCTTGGCCTTAACTTCAATCAGATCCAAGTCTTTACCCTACTGGCTTTAATGGCGCAAATTACGGGTTTAAAAGCAGGTAAGGCGTACCACAAGATTGTAAATGCACACATTTATGAAGATCAACTTGAGCTTATGCGTGATGTACAACTGCAGCGTGAACCCTTTGCTTCACCACAATTGATCATTAACCCTAAAATTAAATCACTAGAAGATTTAGAAACCTGGGTAACAATGGATGACTTTGAAGTGGTGGGTTACGAGCACCACGAAGCGATTAAATATCCATTTTCGGTATAAATTGAGCGATAGTTAAAGCATGAGATCAGCAGTAAACGAGTGCGTGCTGCTGATGAAAATGAATATTTCCTGCTGTTGATTTGTTTTAGTACTAATCAATCACCATTAAAAAAGGTTCTTCGCGGATTAGCGGGAACTGAAAACAAAAACGGTAGTTAATGGTATGGTTACATCGCCAAACACAACCTTCCAAAAACTACCGTTTTCATGTCGAATAATACTTTCCTATCTTCCTTCTGGGAAGGCTTTCAGATTATAAAGTCCCATAAAACTGATTCTTTAATTACAATCACTTTAAAGCCTGATTCCACCGCTGTGTGTCAATGCGGTCGCTCATCCAACTCTATCCATGACTATCATTGGCGAGTTCTAAAAGAAGCGATGATGTTCGATACTCCTGTTGAGC
>NZ_JAKJSO010000024.1:0-93051 GCF_050337045.1 Photobacterium kagoshimensis
TAGGCCTGCCGCCAGCGTTCAATCTGAGCCATGATCAAACTCTTCAATTTAAAGTTTTTGATGGCTCAATGAATACTGATTGAATATCGATAACTAGAAGCTAGTCATGATATTCGAATTGACTGTGCCAAATAATAAGTAAACTTGTTATTTGTACTGGTCACTCAGTTCATTGATGCCAAATTCATTCTTACTTAAAAAGTAACAATGAACAGTTTTGACTATTCATTTCACGAGTGCCCACACAGATTGCATGGTCAAATTGTTAAAGAACATACTGACAAATCATTCAGGCTCACCGCCTTATTCCGTGTCAGTGAGGACGCATTATAGGGAGTTCCAAAAAGCTGACAACCCCTAAATTCAAAAAAAAACACCAACCGCACACATTTTAATCAAAAGCGATTTAATCTGTACTTAAAACCTCTAACGTCTCACTTTCAATCGAATCTTGTGCCAATGGAAAGTGACAAGCAACAGTATGATTCGTTGATAAATTCCGTTCTTCAGGCTGGTTTGTTAGGCATTTATCTGTGACGTAACGACAACGGGTATGAAATCGGCAGCCAGGAGGAGGGTTTATCGGCGAAGGCAGCTCACCTTCGAGCATTATTCTGGTTTTATTGCGTAGCCTTGGATTGGGTATCGGTATTGCCGACAATAGTGCTTGGGTATAAGGGTGAAGGGGCTGGCAATACACACTGGCTGTCGGGCCTGTTTCTACAATCTTTCCCAAGTACATTACGGCGACACGGTCTGATATATGCTTCACAACGGATAAATCATGGGCAATAAAGATAATAGATAAATGAAGTTCCTGTTGCAGAGCCAGCAGTAAATTGATGATTTGTGCCTGAACAGAAACATCTAACGCTGATACTGATTCATCACAAACTAACAGCTTCGGCTTTAATGCGATGGCACGAGCAATCCCGATACGTTGCTTTTGTCCACCTGAAAACTCATGGGGGTAACGTTCAGCAGCACTTTCAGACAAGCCCACTTTCACAAGTAGCTCTTTTACCCAAATCTTACGCTCATTGGCTGTGCCGATATTGTGAATAATGAAAGGTTCTTCGATAATCATACCAATCGTGTGGCGCGCGTTAAGTGACTCAGTTGGGTCTTGAAAGACAATTTGCATGTCTTGCCTTAATATCCGCATCTCCTTAACTGATAACGACGTGATATCTTTACCTTCAAAATATATCTGCCCAGCAGTTGGCTCAAATAATTTCAGTAAGGTTCGTCCTAAGGTGCTTTTACCGCACCCAGATTCTCCGACCAGCCCTAGTGTTTCGCCTTTTTTTAAACTAAGGCTAACCCCATCAACGGCTTTTACCGAATAGCCTTTTCGTAATATGCCGCCCCCCGAATGAAAGTGCTTTTCAAGGTTTTCAATCTTCAATAATTCCATCGTTAATGTACCTCTCGCCAATGATGGCAACTCACACGGTGTGTTTTGTCTAACAACTCCCAAGATGGTTGCTGAGATTCACACTTATTCGTCATAAATTGGCACCGCGTACAGAAACGACAACCGTCAGGCATTTCATCTAACTGGGGAACATTACCAGGGATAGTTTGTAACGGCTGCTTATGTCCGACATTCAACGTAGGCATCGATTGCAATAGCCCGCGGCTATACGGGTGTTTAGGCTGTTCAAATAATGTAAACACATCACTGACTTCAACCGCCCTCCCTGCATACATCACCACAACTTCATCACACATTTCTGCCACTACGCCTAAATCATGGGTGATAAATATGATCGCCATTCCTGTCTCTTGTTGTATCTCTCGCATCAAATCAAGGATCTGCGCTTGAACAGTAACGTCCAGAGCTGTGGTTGGCTCATCACAAATCAACACATCAGGCTGACAGGCTAACGCAATCGCAATCATCACCCGCTGGCGCATACCGCCAGATAAGTTGTGTGGATATTCATAAATGCGTTGCTCAGGTGACGGAATACCCACTTTGGTAAACATCGACAACGCGTAATCAAATCGCTGCCGTTTATTAAGCTCTGGTCGATGAAGCTCTAATACTTCGTTAATTTGCTTACCTATGGTGTGTACTGGGTTTAGAGCCGTCATGGGATCTTGAAAGATCATCGAGATACAGTTACCACGCATTTGGTAAAGATCTTGCGGCGGTAGTCCAAGCAAGTCAGTTCCATCAAAAATCACTTCCCCATTAACGACTTGCCCATAAGGTCGTGGTAAAAGACCCATTATCGACATGGCCGTCACGCTTTTACCACAACCTGACTCACCAACAATACCCAATGTTTTCCCCTTTTTTACCTCAAATGACACACCATCAAGTACTCTAACTACACCATTATCTGTCGTGAACTCAGTCACGAGATCACGCACTGATAAGACTACCGAGTCCGTCATTTACTCTTTCTCCGGTGCTAAGCGCTTATAGGTTTCATCAACAACCGTCATAGGTTCAAATGTCTTGCCTTTTTTCACTGCTGCTTTGGTATTTTTGTATTCTACAGGGTCGATCCAAAACGTACCGTAATCACGGAAAGTGCCCGTCGTAAACAAGAACTTGGTCAATTTTGTCATGGCAGGTTTCGGGTATTTCAACCAACGCCAGTAACCTTCACGGGTATAAGGCACCATATAGCCAGGAATAATGACGTTAGCCTCATTAACTAACAGCTGAATTTGACGGGAGATCGCTTTTTTCTTTTCAAGATCGAATTCAGAACGGTAAGACATGATGAGGGTATCTAGCTCTGGCGAACTAAAATTAGTGAAGTTGTTGTTTTGAACTTTATTGGCGTTATCTGAGTGGAAGTACTCCCAATAAGCAGGGATCTCAGATGTGCCCATTCGGTGAAATGATAACTGGTGTTTTTTCTCTAACACATATTTAAATGCTGACGAACCATCGACAAGGTTTAGTGTTAGTTCTAGCCCTGCCTCTTTTGCCTGCTCTTTTAAATACGCAATTCGTGGTGTGTGTTGGGCATAACCATAGGTCACAGCAAAGGTTAAACGCTCACCTTTACTATTAATACGAATACCATCCCCACCGACTTTATCAAAGCCTGCTTTCGCAAACTTCTGGGCCGCCAGTTCAGGTGCAAATTTCGGTGCAGTAATCGCATTATTGGTATAGTCACCATGGCCAACACCCACACCGTTAGGTAGGCGGGTGTAGTCATCCCGAAGTAACTTGGAAATCATGCCGTCAAAGTCGATAGCATGGGCTATCCCATCTCGAATAATAGGGTTATCAAGCTTATCCTTCGCGGTGTTAATCCAAATCCCCCCCGCCCCTTCTGGCACTTGGTTATAGCCCCAGAACTTATGGATATAGCCCTGCTGATAAGGTTTAGTGTTTGATTTTTCATGCCAAAGCGATGGGATCAGCAAGGCGAACGTGTCGATGTTACCTTTCTCAAAGTGCTTTTTAGCTATATCGTTATCACGGATGACCTTGATACTGATTTTTTCAACGTTATAACGATTCTGAAAGTAACGATTAGAGTATCCCCACCAATCTTGCCCTATGTGTTTAAACGTCAGTGATTTTCCTTTTTTCACTTTGTCTAAGTAATAAGGCCCAGCAGATGGCTCAGCTTTAAAATTGTATTTGCGAACAAAATTATCATCAATGCCATCATTATTTTTATCATCTTTTGGCTGATAGAAGTGCGCTGGTCGAGGTTGAAAGTTACTGTAAATCATCAAATCTTCACGGTTTCGCGGTTTTGTCGACACAACCGCAAACGTATGATCATCGTATTTCACGACTTCTTTAATTTGCTCGGTGTAATGCTGGTTATACCATGGGTCAATGATGTCTTTTGAACGCATCAGTGTCAGTACAAAGACGAAGTCATCCGCTGTTATCGCTTTACCATCAGACCACGTCGCTTTCGGGTTTATTTTAAAATACACCGTCTTGTTATCGTCACCGTATGCCCATTCATCGGTGATTTCAGGGATCCATTTATTCGTGACAGGGTGGCGAGTAACAGAGGCTGGGCGATTATCCACCAGCCATGAACGAAATGCCCCATTTGAATCAGGGCCGATCACACGAAATGTCTGAGGGAAACTTTGGATATAAGTCCGAAATTTGCCACCAAACTGTGCCTGTTCAGAGGCAAATAATGGCTCATTTGCATTTGATATCCAGGTCAGGTTGTCAGGTAATTGCGCTGCCTGCACATTAAAATGAAAAGCTGTCGCAGCCAGTGCGGCAGAAAGCGTTAAAAACTTCATCGTTATACATCCTTGTGTTAGTGATGAATCACATTTTTGTATCAGCCTGATTTAAATATAGCGGGTGTATTTTTTAGGATCGAACGCCTCACGTATCGCTTCACCAATGAAAGTCACCATGACTAAAACCAATACGATGGCCGTAACAACAGATACCACTATCCATGGTGAATCAAGGTTTGACTTTCCTTGCTGTAATAAATCGCCCCAGCTTGGCGTAGGCGGCATTAGCCCCAGACCTAAATAATCCAGCGCCGTCAACGCAGTAATATTTGCTGCAATCGTAAAAGGCGCGAGTGTCACTATCATTACCATGGTATTAGGTAAAATATGCTTAAACATGATACGTGCCGTAGATGCACCTAAAGCTCTCGCTGCCATCACATATTCTCGCGCTGATTCTTTATAAGTCATGGTTCGCATATACCACGTCATTCCCATCCAACCAAAGAGCACATTGATAGCAACAAAGAGTGAGAACGTTGGCTGAGTGATCGATACCAAAATCATGATGACGTATAAAAATGGCACCATCGACCATATTTCAATCACACGTTGAGCAATAAGATCAAACTTACCGCCCCAAAATCCCATCGCACAGCCAACCGCGACCCCTATGGTGTAAGAAATAAGCATGGTGCTTAATGCAAATCCCATTGCAATACGAAAGCCATATACCAAACGCGCGACAATATCTCGCCCTATAGTATCTGTTCCTAAATAATGTTTATCGGCGAAGCTCGGCTCTGTCGGTGGGAAATCGCCACTAAAATCTTGTTCATACGGATCCCACGGTATAATTGGTAACAGTACCCAATTACCTTCATTTTGCTGCTGATATAAGACTTGAAGTTCACGGTAATTCGCTTCTTTTGCATAACCTAATCCAAAGTCAGTCCCCGCACGAACATCACTCAAAACAGGGAAAGACCACTGCCCGTTATAGCTCACCATTAATGCTTTACTGTTAATAAACAATTCAGCGACTAAAGAAAAAACCAGCAAAAAAGACAAGGCAACAAAAGAGTAATAACCGCGTTTAATTTGCTTAAAGCGAAGTAACTTACGGCGAGTCAGAGGGTTAATATTCATGAATTTACGCTCCAAACTTCACACGAGGATCAACCATAGCAACACACATATCCGACAGTATGTTGCCTATCATTAGCATGACTGCGTTTATCGCGACTATCCCCATCACAACGGGGTAATCGCGTTCCATGATGGCTTCATAGCCAAGCAACCCTATCCCATCAATATTAAAAATAACCTCTATCAAAAAAGACCCTGTCATAAAGAAAAGTAACGAATTACCAAAGTGGCTCGCGATAGGGATCAAGCTGTTGCGTAAAGCATGTTTACGGACTGCGACTTTGAATGGCAGTCCTTTAGCGATCGCTGTACGGACATAGTCTGCCGATAGGTTTTCCATCAGGTTATTCTTCATCGTCATGGTTAGGGTGGCAAAATCACCAATGAGATAACAGATTAACGGCAGCACTGCATGCCACATGATGTCTTTGAACTGTTCAGCAAAGGTCTCATAATCATCAAAATCATCGCCGACAAAGCCCCCCATAGGAAACCACTCGAGGTGATAACTAAATAAGGTTATTAATAAAATACCAACCACGTAACCAGGTAAGGCATAGCCAATAAAGATCAAAATTGAGGAGGATGAATCAAATACGCTGCCATGGCGCATTGCTTTAAAATAACCGAGAGGAATGGAAATAAAGTAGCTGATAAAGAAAGTCATACCACCATAAAAAGCGGAGACAGGAATACGCTCAGCAATCATATCCCAAACAGGTTCGTAGTAGCGGGTCGATTCGCCAAAGTCAAAGACAACAAGCTTACTCAACCAATCGCTATACGCTTCAAACACCGGCTTGTCTAAGCCATAAAATGCATTCAGCTCGGCAATTTGATCATCGGAAAGTGCATTACTCCCCCCTACTGCTGTGCTTGTGGCTTGTACATCGCCTTTCGCTTGCATACTCGCAAGCAAGCGCTCAACGGGGCCGCCGGGCACAAATCGAGTAATGGTAAATATCAGTAGGGTTACACCCAGAAAAGTCGGGATCACCAACATTAATCGGCGTAAAAAATATGACAACATCGACGACACTCCTTGTCGTTATTTATTTTGTCGCTCTGTATTAGAGTTTAATACTATATTAAAACCAATAACAAGGCTTATTACTCCTATCCAATATTTTCAACATAGATCACTCACTATATCTTAGGTGATTTATAGCTAACAATGACTAATAAATCATTTAGTACCGTGTCAATATCAACTCAATAACGACCCAAAAGTAAAATAATGCGCCTATAGCTAATTAAGTCAAATCATCAATAAACCATCAGCTTCACTAATCTTATACGCTACCACAAACCTTAAATCCGACATTTAACCCATGCAATTCCACCAGCACCCAGAATAATCAATAAAATATCAAGATTGACCATGCCACCGGCAAAACTGTAACAATATAAAAAAAGTACCGTCAATAATATTATTAATGGATGAAAATGATGGACATAACAAATATAAAGAGGAAAAGAATCCCCAAAAGGTATAACCCCCTACTATTAATTGCAGGATTACTAGTGGTTAATCATAGTTACGCTGATATAAATAATATTAATGGTTATTTGTCTCTTACATACACCTCAAATTATGTAGATAAAGATGATCATCGCAGCATTAGAAATTTAAATTGGTCAGGAAACCTTAATTATAAATTAAATGAAAATACTATTTATATCGACTCTGGCGGCTATCGTGTTTATGAAGATGAAACAGGCACGTATTTAACCGACACGATTATTGGCATTAAAAACAGTCAATACTACCAATGGGGAGAAACCGGTAATATTGGTTATGCCGCTCAGTTTACTTTACCCACCTCTGAATTATCAGAAAAAGATAAGCTCTATACCGCACTTCGACTTTCTATGCCTATTACCAATAAATGGGATAGCATTAATTATTTTTTTACCCCAAGAGTCAAAAAGAACTTTCATAAATATAAAACAGCAGGAGACAAAAATTTAACCGAGTGGGTGGCATCTATCAATACAGGTGTAGGCTATAGCTGGCATGATTTCACCGTCAATCTTTCGCTACTTGGCGGAACGGCTTGGAGCTACCATGGTACACGCTATGACTGGAATTACTCAGGCGCTCTATCTGGTATATGGCAAATAACCCCTCACTTTTACACCGCGCTATCAACCTCTAACTCTGGCGTATATTTTGATGCAGAGCGTGGAACCGTTGGCGATATAGATATATTCAACCTAAACACGGCAAGCTATTCCATTGCTGTTGGGTATTCATTTTAAATACAAAAAGGAGTTTGTATGAAACGATCACTGGTCGCATCAAGTATTATTTCTGCGTTATTTCTCGTAGGATGTGGTGCTGATGATCAAAGCTATGATCTTGTTGAACGAGACCCTCACCAAGTAACTAAAAGGGAGATAAAAACAGATCAAGTCTACCTTTATATGCCGTCAATGGCGAAAGCACCACGTTATGCTGTTAGCATGGCGCCATTCATGCAAGGTCAGGAAAAACTGGTTCGCTTTTTCTATACCGAAGAAGGATTAGAAGTTCGTCAATTAAGCCCTGATGTCATTAGCCAAGCACAAATAAATAATAATGATTTTGGACGTTGGTCTGATGTTGACACTAATTTAAGCCCATTAATAAAATTGCCAGGGACTTATCAGGATTATCGTTGTAAAGAAGATGCCTACGATGACTGTACTAACCAAGAAGAGGAAAATACAGACGAAAATGTCAATTGGAAAGATAAAAAATTCTTCACGCCGGATTATACCAAACTCGCCGTATTAGAGCGTGACTGGGATGATTTATTTACCTATTCAACAGGATGTTATACCGCAGTAGGTCCAGCCCGACTGGCGACTGATTGGGAAGGTTATGAGTTAAAAGATGGTGCGCTGAATATTGAATTGGAACAAGATTATCAAATATCTAATCAGTGGAGCTGTCTCGTTAATGCTTTATTCCAAGGCGATGATGGTCTCGACTTTAATAACCTGACTTTTACGGTTTCAAACTTTTATTCGTTTGTCCCTCTGAATGCCGTGCAGAGTCAAGATTATGAGCCTGTGCTTTACCCTAAAGGTGATGAAGATACTTTTGGTATGTTTGCCTCACAAGTCTCTCGCCCCGACCACCTAGGGAACAACACCCAAGATGGTAATCGTATTCACTACATGCACCGCTTCAACCCGACACAAGGAAATGTCGATTATCACTTATCCGATAGCTTCGATATAAACCCAGCAACCCAGTTTTATAAACAAATCACCATAGATGTGATAGACAGGATCAATCCGCAACTAACCAAAGTTGGCGTACCGAGTATTACTTTGCATCAACCTTCGGGTAAGCGCTCTGGCGATCTACGCTACAACGTGATCAACCTTATCCACGAGCCGCTACAAAATGGCTTAGCCGGTTACGGTCCATCCGCAGTCAACCCTGTGACTGGTGAAATCGTCCATGCCCATGTTAACCAATACTCAGGTGTATTAGAGAGCATCGCTTACCGTTTATGGGATCGCATCGCGATCCAATATAACCAAGGCAATGTTAAACCAATGCCAAAACAGGAAAACGAGCAAGTATCAGCAACACCCGTTGCTTTATCCTATTCCGCTATTGATGGTACCCGCCTCGAAAGCAATGCTGATTTAATCGCATCGATCGCCACAAATACCTTACCACCAGCGGTACAAACACAGGCAAGTGAACCGATTGATAGCGCCTTAAAAGCCTTGAACGAGCTCAATCAGATCCCACAAGAGACACTTACCCCCCTAGATTTAGTCAAAATTAACGAACTCGAAAAGCGCCTATGGGCCGAACACAATATGTTTCCTGTTTCGAGCTTATGGTCGAGTACCACCGAAAAAATGCTGCCCACGATGGTCGTGGCAGGTCAGTCAATCGATTTTACCTCTGAAGATGCCTATGTATGGTTAGATAATGAGCGCACCCAACTAAAACGCTGGGACCAGCTAACCATAGAGCAACAGACACATGTCGGTCGTATTTTGGCTGGTATTTACTATGCAAAAACCTTGGTTCATGAAATAGGCCATAACCTAGGTTTACGCCATAACTTTCAAGGCAGTAATGATGACAGTAACTTTTTCACTAAACAGCAAGCTCATCATCACGGCCTAAAATACATCCCAGCGTACAGCTCTATCATGGACTATAACCCGTCGATGATGGATGCATTACCTGTCTTTGGCCTCTACGATAAAGCCGCATTGCGCTTTGCTTACAAACGCCAAGTTGAAGTGTCCACATTCGGTTCAGCATCAAAGGCCGATACCGTATCACCAGAATACTTTGACTTAACGGCCTATGATAAAGAACTGAAAACCGCTTTCTTTGCTGAAAATACTCACTTAGATCCACGCTTAAGCGATGGTGTTTTAAGTGCAGCCGTTAATGATGCCGTATTAGACGATAAGTGGAGTGATAAAGTCCCAGGCGATAAAGTGCTGCGTGAATTCAAATACTGTACCGATGGCAATGTCAGCTTAAATACCGACTGTAATCGCCATGACGAAGGTCGAAATCATAGTGAGATCAACAATTATAACTGGCAGCGTTACTACGAACATTTCTCGCTAAGTACCCACAGAAATAATCGTAAAAACTTTGATGAATCAACACTGAGTGATTACGCCATTGGCCGCGTCAACACCTTCATGAATTGGCGTGAAAACATTCAAATGTTCGATCGTATGTCACAATACATAGGTTGGAGCGACGCCGACCGTTTATTCATTGCCCAAACGGATCCTGTCTGTACCGGCCAAATGGAAATATGGCCAGTGTCAGATTTTAACTTCGATTACTTCTGTGGCATGGCGCAAGGCATTGATGAACTCAGAAATAACCTTGTGAATCTGGTGATTCAACCAGATCATCAGTGTGAAGTTCAAAATGCGGTTGGTGAAGTGAGTTACCGTACACTGAACGATGTCATTTACCAAAGTGCAGTACGCAGCCAGCTCGCTCAAGGGGAAGTACCACAAAGCTGCTTCCATCCAGCTATTGAGTCCTACTTAACCAGCCAAGGGCAAACACTGTTAGCTGAAGCGGGCAAAATGCTCAACAGCGGTAAAGCACCCAATGTGAACCCGAAGTTTAATTATGTCGGCATGTTTGATTACTACGGTTTCTGGCCCGATAAATTTGCCGCAATGGCTGCATTGTTAGAGCGAGATGGTATCCGTCGTACCACTGACCGCACTGACAGCGCCTTAGTCGATTTGCCTTACATTGTCCCAACAGGTGGCAACGGTTATATCAAATACGATATCTTTACAATCTTGCTTGATGATATCGCCCTTGGTACAAACAATGCTCAAACCATACTCGGTACTCAATTATTCAGAGACCGAGAAGGCAACGCAGTTGCACCACAAGGTGAGTTCACAGCGTTTGAGGTAAATACCAAAGTAGAAGCAGCCCCTTACTACGCCAAGAACCTCAAGCACTTCTATAACTTGCCTCACAAGGGTGAATACAGCCAAATTGAAGCGCTACTCAAGTTAGTGGTGCAATTTAGTGATAGCCAAACAGGTTACTACACCCAGGGTGACAAGCTGGCGCAATATGTTTCGCTACGCAGCAGTAACGATCATGTTAGCCAAGTTGAAACCTTTGTTCGTAAAAATGGCCAAAGCTATTATGCAAGTCCAGCCAATGGGTTAGCGCTACAGATGATCCAGTTCATCAAAGAACTGAACCAGCTTATTGATCCCAATATCGATAACAGCGCACTCGAGTTAAAGCACATCACACTGATTGAGTTTGATGATGCTAAGCAACAAGCTAAGTTGTTAAAACGCGCCAAACGTTACCAACAGGTGTTAGAAATTCTACCGCTCGATAACCGTTAAATAGCCCCATAATCCAAACGAAAACAGGTCGCCTAAGCGACCTGTTTTTTTTGAAGCTTAACGTAAAAAACTACGCTTACTTCGCTGCAACCCATGCTGGTACATCTGCGACGCTATCTAGCACAACCGATGCAAGGCTCTCGCCTTCTTCAGTCACAGGCTTACCTGTACGAACCAGAATTTTAGTGCCTACGTTGGCTGCTTGCGCCGCTTTCATGTCATCAGTTTTGTCACCGATCATGATTGAGTTTTCCATATCAATTTTTAGGAAATCTCGCGCAGAAATAAACATACCTGGGTTCGGTTTGCGACACTCACATGCTTGTAAGTAATCGCCTTGGCCTTCAGTTGGGTGGTGAGGACAGTAGTAAATACCATCAAACTCAACGCCATTATCAACAAAGTTCCAATCCATCCACTCTGTTAATGATAAGAATTCATCTTCAGTGTACATGCCACGTGCGATACCTGCTTGGTTCGTCACAAGCACTAACATGTAACCCATTTCTTTTAATTTCTTACATGCTTCGAAGACACCCTCGATGTATTCAAAATCATCTACAGTGTGAACATAACCGTGGTCAACATTAATGACACCATCACGATCGATAAAAACTGCTGGTTTGGCCAAAGGAAAGCCCTCTATATTTCATTTAGCTTGATTATGGCACGGCAGCAGTTGCGATTCATCTATTTACCGCTTCAAGGACCATAACAGCGCTAAGGATTACCGTTGGACTTTAAAAGCAGATTTCATTTAGACGTCTAGACGTAAAAATATCTATTGACTTAGCCATCCAGACTGCTAATCTCATTATCAACATAACGCGATTTAATTCAACTTTTCGCACAATCGCGTTACAAATACAATACGTATAACCGCAAAACGCATTATTTTATCTGGTATCTAGGAAGTTCGATGATAGAAATAAAACGAGTAGACAAAGTGTTTTATCAGGGAGAGTTAGAAATACATGCTCTGCGTGATATCAACCTTACCATTGAACAAGGTACCATCTTTGGTGTTATTGGCTCATCAGGTGCAGGTAAAAGTACACTGATCCGCTGTGTCAATTTACTTGAACGCCCAAGCAATGGCCAAGTGATTGTTGATGGTGTCGACCTAACCCAGCTGTCTAGCCAAGAGTTAACCCTTGCTCGTCGCAAGATCGGCATGATTTTTCAACATTTCAACCTGCTTTCATCGCGAACTGTATTTGATAATGTCGCCCTACCCCTTGAGCTAGCGAACAAATCAAAAGCAGATATCAAAACCAAAGTCACTGAGTTGCTTCAGCTTGTCGGCTTAGCGGATAAACACCACAGCTACCCAGCCAATCTAAGTGGCGGTCAAAAACAACGTGTCGCCATTGCCCGCGCACTGGCCTCAGATCCAAAAGTGCTACTGTGCGATGAAGCTACCAGCGCCCTAGACCCTGCAACAACGCACTCGATTCTCGATCTACTTAAAGAGATCAACAGCAAGCTAAAGCTCACTATTTTACTTATCACCCACGAAATGGATGTGGTCAAAAATATCTGCTCCAAAGTAGCGATTATTGGTGACGGTGAACTGGTAGAAAAAGGGCCTGTTGGCGATATTTTTGCTCACCCTAAAACAGATCTTGCCCGTGAGTTTATTCGCTCAACATTGGATCTCTCAATTCCTGAAGATTACAAAGCGCGTATGACACCAGAGCGCATTGAAGGCAGCTACCCACTGATCCGTTTAGAGTTTACAGGCGCTTCCGTCGATGCACCGCTGATCAGTCAAGTAGCACGTGAGTTCAATATTGATATCAGTATCTTGAGCTCAGACATGGACTACGCTGGCGGTGTCAAATTTGGCCTGATGCTGGCAGAGTTTTATGGAACGGAACAAGCAGCCGATAATGCGGTAGCCTTCCTTCGCGATCACAAAGTTAACGTAGAGGTGCTAGGTTATGTTGCTTGATACTATTGCTACTTGGTGGCAAACCAATGAACGTTTGGTTCAGCTATTAATCGAAGCATTAGGCCAAACCCTCACCATGGTATTGGCATCGGGATTGATTGGCTTTGTACTGGGTATTCCACTCGGTGTTGCACTGCACCTCACTAAAGATAATGGCCTAATGGCCAACCCTAAATTTAATAAAGTATTGGGCATAGTGGTCAACATTGGTCGCTCTATCCCATTCATTATTCTATTGGTCGCGATCATTCCATTTACTCGCTTTATTGTCGGCAGCTCAATCGGAACCGCTGCGGCAATCGTTCCGCTAACCGTCGGTGCCATTCCATTTATCGCTCGCTTAGTAGAAGGGGCATTACTGGAAGTGCCAACGGGGTTGGTTGAAGCCGCGCAAGCTATGGGCGCAAAACCCATTCAGATCATAACCAAAGTGCTTTTACCTGAAGCACTACCTGGCATCATTAACGCCGTGACCATCACCCTAGTCACACTAGTGAGTTACTCGGCAATGGCAGGTACGGTCGGAGGCGGTGGCTTAGGCGATGTCGGTATCCGTTACGGCTACCAGCGCTTTGATGGCACCGTGATGGCAATTACCGTGATCATGCTGGTTATCTTAGTCCAACTGATTCAGTCGATCGGGGATCACTTAGTCAAACGTGTCGACCATCGCTAATCTTAGTATCAGGTAATAAAAACGCATCACTCAAGCACAACATATTATGACAGCGAGTTAGCCAACTTAACTCGCTTAAAAAATCAGGGAATACCCCATAAAGGAGAAGTAACATGGCGTTTAATCTAAAGAACATTTTTGCCGTCGCAGGGTTAGCATCTGCACTTGTACTAACTGGCTGTGGTGAAAAAGAAGCCGCGGTTGATAATACCAAGATTAAAGTTGGGGTAATGGCAGGCTCGGAAGCGCAAGTGGCAGAAGTGGCCGCTAAAGAAGCCAAAGACAAATACGGGCTTGATGTTGAACTGATCACTTTTACCGATTACGTATCACCCAATGCAGCGCTTGAAGAAGGCTCTATTGATGTCAACGCATTCCAACATAAGCCTTATCTTGATCAGCAAATTACGGACCGTGGCTACAAATTCACAGTCGCTGGTAACACCTTTGTTTACCCAATTGCGGGTTACTCAAACAAAATTAAATCGGTTGATGAGCTTCAAGATGGCGATCAAGTAGCCGTTCCAAACGATCCAACTAACCTTGGTCGTTCACTGCTATTACTGCAACAACAAGGTTTACTAACACTGAAAGAAGGCTCTGGCCTAGCCGCAACAGTGCTTGATATTGTTGAGAATCCAAAGAACCTCAAAATTGTTGAACTAGAAGCGGCTCAACTGCCACGTTCGCTAGATGATGTGAAACTTGCCATTATCAACACCACTTACGCAAGCAGCATTAATCTAACGCCTGAACGTGACGGTGTATTTGTTGAAGATAAAGAGTCACCGTACGTAAACCTGATTGTTTCTCGCCAAGACAATGTTGATGCAGAAAACGTAAAAACATTTGTGAAAGCGTACCAATCAGAAGCGGTTTACACAGCAGCAAAAGACATATTCCAAGGCGGTGTGGTGAAAGGCTGGTAATCCACCTTCCTCTATATGCGTCACTAGAAACTCACTGACCGAATACAAAGCCCCTTTGCTAGGGGCTTTGTTGTATCTAATCTTTACTTTATATAACTCGCGACCCACAATAACGGGCTATTTTTTCTTACCACCGCTGCCTTGCACAGCCTTAAAGCGTGGATTTGATTTACAAATCACGTAAACACGACCTTTGCGCTTTACGATTTGGCAATCACGGTGGCGCATCTTGGCGCTTTTTAACGAACTTAATACTTTCATTGTTTTATCCTTTTACTGAACCAATTTGGCCAAAGCGACGGTTAAAGTTGGCCATACGCCCTTCAGCAGAAATCACACGCTGCTTACCGGTATAAAATGGGTGCGATTCCGACGATACATCCAAGGTGTAATACGGGTAATCTTTACCATCTTGCCAAGTAATGGTGCGATCGGTTTGGAGTGTTGATCCAATCAGAAAATATTTATCAACGCTGGTGTCGTGAAAAACGACGGTTCGGTATTCAGGATGGATACCCGATTTCATGATGCTATCCTTATTTTTGCTTTGATTTTAATGTTACATTATAACAATTGTTATAATGTAACATTTGATAGCTATTCTCAACAACTCCTTCTTTGTTTATTTATGATAGAGTTTCTCCACTCTCGTTAACTTGAATGCTTGTATGTCTGTTTCTATCGAACCTGTTGGTGTTATTCACTCCCCTTACAAAGAGAAATTTGCGGTGCCTCGCCAACCAGGGCTTGTACCCAGTGCGCGCGCTGAAATCGTATTACGAGGTGATGCCAATACCGCAGAAGCTGTTCGTGGTTTAGAGCAATTTAGCCATTTGTGGCTACTGTTTTTATTTGATCAGAATCTTGAAGCGGGATGGCGACCAACGGTTCGGCCACCTCGCCTTGGCGGTAATGAACGTATTGGTGTATTTGCCAGTCGAGCAACTTTTAGACCTAATGGCATAGGCATGTCTGCGGTAGAGTTGAAAGGGGTACGCCATCAAAATGGCAATGTGATCATTGAATTAGGCGGCGTTGATTTAGTTGATGGGACCCCTATCGTCGATATCAAGCCTTACATCCCGTATTCCGATAGCTTACCGGATGCACAAGGCGGATTTGCGGCTGAAGAACCCGATACTTTACCCGTGATCTTTACCGAGGCAGCGATTAAGCAACTCGATAAAGGCAAAGAGGCCTATCATCAAGCGGTGATCCGTGAAGTATTAGCGCAAGATCCTCGCCCTGCGTACAAAAAAGGGAAAACTGACAATAAACAATACGCCGTACATCTGTTTAACTATAATGTCAGGTTCAGCGTGAGTTTTGACGCCATTACCGTTACCGCATTAGAGCCAATTGATGACGAATCCTTTGGCGCGTAATGGATTAGCTGATAATATAGATCCCTTCACATAAATTTTTATCAACAAACGGATACCATCAATGCGTACCAGTAAATATCTTCTTTCTACCCTGAAGGAGACCCCAAATGACGCAGAAGTTATTAGCCACCAGCTGATGCTTCGTGCAGGTATGATCCGTAAGCTGGCTTCAGGTCTTTACACTTGGCTGCCTACTGGTCTGCGTGTTTTACGTAAGGTCGAGAACATCGTTCGCGAAGAAATCAACAATGCAGGTGCAGTTGAAACTTTGATGCCCGTTGTTCAGCCATTTGAACTTTGGGAAGAAACAGGTCGCTCAGAAAAAATGGGCCCTGAACTACTTCGCTTTACTGACCGTCACGCTCGTCCGTTTGTACTTAGCCCAACAGCTGAAGAGGTTATCACTAGCCTTGTACGTAACGAAGTTAGCTCTTACAAACAGCTTCCGCTAAACCTGTACCAAATCCAGACTAAATTCCGCGATGAACGCCGCCCTCGTTTTGGTGTAATGCGCGCACGTGAATTCTGCATGATGGACGCCTACAGCTTCGACATCGACAAAGATGGCCTGCAAAAGTCTTACGATGCAATGCACGATGCTTACTGTAAAGCGTTCGACCGTATGGGTCTTGAGTACCGTCCAGTTCTGGCTGACTCAGGCGCAATCGGTGGTAGTGGCTCTCAAGAGTTCCATGTACTGGCTGAGAGTGGCGAAGATTTGATCGCATTCTCAACAGAATCTGATTACGCAGCCAACATCGAAAAAGCAGAAGCACTTGCACCTGCTGCTGAATGTGCAGCGCCAACGCAAGAAATGACGCTTGTTGATACGCCAAATGCAAAAACGATTGCTGAACTTGTTGAGCAACACGGCCTGGCTATCGAGAAAACAGTTAAGACATTATTTGTTAAAGCATCTGATGAAGTTGATGCCGACATCGTTGCACTGATCATCCGTGGTGATCACGAGCTTAACGAAGTAAAAGCTGAAAACTTGAAAGAAGTTGCGGCTCCACTAGAGATGGCAACGGAAGAAGAAATTCGTGCACTGATCGGTGCAGGCCCAGGTTCACTAGGCCCTGTTGGCCTTGAACTACCCTTCATCGTTGACCGCACAGTTGCTGTAATGAGCGACTTTGGCGCAGGCGCTAACGTTGACGATAAGCACTACTTCGGTATCAACTGGGGTCGTGACGTTGAACTCGGTCAAGTTGAAGATCTACGTAACGTTGTTGAAGGCGACCCTAGCCCATGTGGTCAAGGTACCCTACAACTAAAACGTGGTATCGAAGTGGGTCATATCTTCCAATTAGGTACAGCCTACTCAGAAGCAATGAACTGTGGCGTGCTTGACGCTAACGGTAAACACTCAATCCTTGAGATGGGTTGTTACGGTATTGGTGTATCACGTGTTGTTGCATCAGCTATCGAGCAAAACTACGACGAAAACGGCATCATCTGGCCAGCAGCGATTGCACCTTTCCAAGTGTCTATCGTACCGATGAACATGGCGAAGTCTGCAGAAGTTAAAGAAGCCGCTGAAAAGCTATATGCTGATCTAACTGCAGCTGGTATCGAAGTGCTATTCGATGACCGTAAAGAACGCCCAGGTGTTATGTTTGCGGATCACGAGCTGATCGGTATCCCTCACACTATCGTTATCGGTAACCGTAGCCTTGAAAATGGCGAGATGGAATACAAAGACCGTAAAGACGGCAGCAAGGTCGGTGTACCTGTTGCAGAGATGGTTGAGTTTATTAAGCAAAAACTTGCTTAATCGCTGATAATTCCATATCAAAAAGCCTCCCTCGTTGGAGGCTTTTTTATTGGCTCGCATCCCGCCTTATTGAAAAAGGCTTATCCTGCCTGACAAGACCTTGTATAGTTAAACAAGAATAGTCAGGGTGTTGATATGGCAAAGGATAAGCCTAAAATCAGTTTATTACTCAGCGGTGGTGGTGCGCGCGCAGCGTATCAAGTCGGTGTACTCAAAGCCATTTCTGAATGGTATCCACGAGTGCATCACAGCCCGTTTTCAATCTACTGTGGTACATCTGCAGGGGCGATTAACGCCACCTCTATTGCCTGTTACGCGTCTTGTTTTCGCCTTGGCGTAAAAAAGTTAGAGTGGATTTGGGGGCGACTTCATAGCCGTCGAATCTTTAAATCAAGCCCGTTGGGAATGACAGGCTATCTCGCCCACCAGTGGTATGCTCGCATGCAAGCTCAGCACCACGAAAGACCACCGTTTGGGCTGCTCAACAACCGCCCGCTGCGTGAGTTACTTAACCAAGTTAACAACTATGACCGACTTGAAAAACAGATCATGGCGGGTAACTTAGAAGGGCTATCCATTACGGCCTCAAGTTACAAAAGCGGATTATCCGTTAGCTTTTTCCAAGGTCAACCCCACCTGACTGAATGGGATCGCGCCAAATCAAAAGGCCGTCGTGCCATGCTCAATACTGATCATTTAATGGCATCAGCTGCAATCCCTTTGGTTTTCCCCGCCAGTCGGATTGGTCGTCACTATTATGGCGATGGTTCTATTCACCAATTAGCCCCATTACGCCCTTCGCTTAAAATGGGCGCAGATAAGATTCTTATCATTAACTTAATCAACCAGAAAATAGAGCCATCAGATCACACCCAAACACCCGGGTTAGCCACCTTGGGGGGACATTTAATGGATACGATTTTTAGCGATACATTAACCGCAGACTTAGAACATCTCGATCGTACCAATCGCCTATTGCATACCTTACCAACGACGGCACAGAAAAAACTCGATATGAAGGTCGTCGATCATATCCACCTTTTCCCTAGTCAATCTTTTGAACCTCTTGCACAAGATAACTATTGCTACCTCCCCCCCATGACACGAGCACTGATGCGAATGATAGGGATCAGCCCACAAGACGATGCTGCTATCACCAGCTATATATTATTTGAACCCGCATACATCAAATCTCTTATTCAGCTTGGATATGAAGATGCGTTAAGACAAGAAGGCATACTCAGAAACTTTTTAAAATAGAATCAGTTAATTATTATCATATTTAACAACAAACAGTTGATCAGCGCTGAATTTTGCATATAGTATTTGCCCACACTTTATTTTGATGATGATATGGATCCAGTTCTTTGGGATAAATATGCTGATGCTTCACAGAAACCGAGAAGAAAACCTCTCGGGGCTGATGTACGCTTATTGATCCTACAGAAACTCCAAGGCAAGCTTGATTTATCACTGTTGTTTGAAATTTTCACCCGTGAAATGGAAAAGCAAATTGATATTCATCGGCTGATTTGGGAGTTAGAAGGAACGGCCACTCTGATCCGTCGAGGTAAAGCGACCGAGTTTCGTCAGACTTTTGTACTACGTTTTGGCGAGAATGAACTTGGTAAGCTCCAGTACTGTACCCCATACAAACTGGACAAAGATGAAATTAATTTACTTCACACCTACCACCGCCTTTTTGCTGGTCCATTAGCAAATGCCATTGAATACCGCCGCGTGAAAAACCTTGCTCTGCAGGATTACCTATCCGCTTTAGGTAACCGTACTAGCTTTGAGCAAGATATCCGCCATGCCATCGCATTAAGCGAACGCCGTAATGTCGGACTCGTTCTGATCATCTTTGATTTGGATAACTTCAAGCAGGTTAATGATCGCTTTGGGCATCTTGATGGTGACAAGGTGATACGCCGTTTTGCAACTATTTTGAAAGATGCCGTTCGCGCGACTGACCGTTGCTACCGTTTAGGTGGCGATGAATTTACCGCCTTATTGCAGCCCGCGACCTCAGAATCCGCGAGCAAAGTTGCCAATCGTATCCAGCAATTAATGAAACAAGACCAAACCTTACGCGCGCTTAATATCAGTGTCTCTTTAGGCTATGCGCATTATCAAAAAGGCGATACCTCAATATCCCTTATCGACCGAGCTGATCGTCAGCTATACCAACACAAACGTCAAAAATAACCACACCTAGCACGTCAACCGCCTTTTTAACCTGCTTTATTAATGTTGATCAAAGCCTCACCATTTACGATATACTAATCTGCAAATGTGAATCATTCGCTGAATGTACTCGTCTCTGATACCGGTACATTCAGCTAATGATTTAATTAAGGATGAACCAATGAAAGTACATGAGTGTTGCGAGCTGATCCGAATGAACTACGCCCAAATTGGTGGTGGTGAACTTGGCTATATCCCAAATGCCATTCACTGTGCGATTAAAGCGCTTGATTACGTTGCAGCGAATACTGAACTGCCCCAAGAAGTTCGTGAACGTGCCGCTTATGCTGCCGCTAACTTATTGATGAGTGACCATGAGGACTAATCATGAAATTAACCAACTTTGAAACCATGGATCCGGTGATGCTGATGAGCATCGTCAATATGAAGATCCGCGATGAGTTTGGTGATCTTGATAGTCTGGTAAAGTATTACGAAATCGATAAAGCACAGCTGGTTGCACGCTTAGCAAGTGCAGGGTTTGATTACTTGCCAGAAGCAAAACAATTTCGCTAAGGCGCTAGCCCCAAAAGACTCACAAATTTAGAGCAATAAAAAACGGAAGCCAAAGCTTCCGTTTTTTTATCATACTCATGTATGACTCATGTATTTACTTCGCGTTAATCTAGCCCTTAAAGACAGGCAGTAAATTTGCCATCGCCATTAAATGGAAAGCTGCAGTCAATACCCCGAACGCAATCACAACATAAACGGTCACATTGCCACCGGGTACGACAAACCCTTCTTGTGCTGGCATTTTTTGACGTAATGTTTTGGCCAATACTGCTGGGATAATACAACTCCAAATAGTAGCAGCCGCACCCGCAAGACCAATCGCGGCAACAAAACCAAACGGAGCGACTAACGAGAAAACCAATGGCGGAATAAACGTCACCCCCCAGGTTTTTAGTCGTCCTTGCTTCGTATCGGCAAAACCAAAAAAGTCCGCTAAATAATCAAACAGCCCCAAACCAACACCAATGAAAGATGAAACAATCGCAGCAATAGAAAAGATGTGCAGTGCTTGCTTAATGCTATTTGAATCTACCGCTGAAGCGAGTGCCGATATCAAGACATCAACACCACCACCAGCCGTTACAACTGGGCCAAACTCTTGGCGTGGTAAGTTACCAAAAATACAAAGTACCCAGCCTAAATAAAATGTAAGGGCAATTAGGGTGCCACCCAGAATCGCTTTTTGGGCACGGTATTCATCTTGGTAGTAATCACGCATTGTACTCACTGAATGGTGATAGCCAAATGATACTAACGCAACGGGCAACAGAGCCAGAGCATAGGTCGAATAAGATGCATCACCTTCGCCCTGCGCAAATAAGACAGGTACGCTGATATTCGAAGCCAATCCAGAAATCCCCAGCACAAAGCTGATGCCCATAAAGAGGATCAACACCGTAGAAATACGATCGACTGCGTGGGTCGAGTGTAAAACAAAGGCTGAACAGAGTGCGACAAACAGAACGGATGCTAATTCACGCGACATCCCCAGCATTTCGCTGAAGATCATGCCTGATGATGAAATGTAGGCATAAAGCAAAATGCCACCTACAAAATACAACGACAAGTTATTAATAAAATTAACCTTGTTGCTCAATACATCTTTGGCAACAGTATTAAATGAAGCTTTAAACTCATAATGCTTAAGTGCTTCTAGCAACAACCATCCTGAAAGGGTCATCATGATCATAGTGAAAGAAATGGCAACTACAGTCCATAACGTCCACGCACCAGCACCAGCGCTTGGCAACCCAAGCATGCCTGCTCCAACACAAACACTGGCGATAATACATGCGCCCCCAAGTGTGGATGGTTTACTCATAATGACTCCTAGACAAGATAACGACAGTACAACAATGTATCAGCGTGCTAGTACAATAATATCTTCTGTCATTTTTAGCAACTAGAGAATGACCAACTGAACAATTATTCATCACCTTATAGAAAGAATTATCACATCCGTTAATCACTACATTTTATCGGGTACTGCTGATATTCAACTGTAGCGGCCTCTGCCCCGATAAAGGTCACGGCTCTTACTCATTAAAAACGCCATGTTACCAATGAAAAAAACCGCTTGATCATCAAGTGATCAAGCGGCTTTTCAATTATTCAATATTACAGTTAAAGCAATTATTTCATTTGAGCAAAATATGCTGCTACGTTCACAATATCTGTATCGTTAAGCATTGAAGCTTGCGGCTGCATGACCATCGCCATACCACCTGTACGCTCTTTGTTTTTATAGGCTTTTAACGAATTAACCAGATATTGTTCATTTTGCCCTTTCAGGTTTGGGTAACCAGGTATAACCGCAATACCATCAGCGCCATGACACGCTGCGCAAATTGCGGCCTTTGCTTTCCCTGCTGCAGGATCACCAGCGAGAGCAGGCGCTGACATTACTGTGGCTAACAATGCAAGTGTAAGAACTTTCTTCATGAGGTCCTCTTTTATAGTTGTAGTTTCCTGCAGCTAATTGTGCCCACTTTACCAATCCATTGCACTTTTAATATCAATCGGATAACTCATTGTGCCAAGTGAGCTCACACTCTTGGCCTTCAAAACCATCTACCACAAATACCCCTGCAACCGCAGCTAACTGCTCACCATAATAGATCAATGGGGTACGACGACGGTTCCAACTGGGTACGCCATACTCTTGGAATAGTTTTTTCAGCTTACGCTTACCCACCCTACCAACAGGCTTTATATTCAGCCCTTCAGGGTTGAAACGAACCGAAACAACCTCATCGTTTTGAGGTAAACGTAGCTGACCGCGTTGGCTTGGTGCAAGCGTCACTCTACCTAACCCTTGTGGTAATTCACACGGTACAGAGCATGTGATAGGCAGCTGAACATCTTGGATATCTGGCCATTGTTGCACTAGGTATAAGCGCTGTTGATAACGTCGAATTTGGTGCTGTTGCCAATTCAGTTGTGGATTGGCATCTTGCTGGGCAAGTACTACCGAGCACCATACTTGATCCAGTTGGGCGTAAGATGGCATTGCAACGCCTTGTTGTTGTAGCCATTGTCGGATCAGCGCTTTACCTAATCGCTCTTGCTTAAGTTCACTCAGTGCTAAACTGCCATCAGCTGCTGTCGCTAGTGCCAACTTATCGGCTAAAAGTTCGTTGAGTAAGGCCTCTTGCTCACCACATAATGCGGCACTACGCGCTACCGCTTTACGCAGCCCAGGCCAGCGCTGAGCCAATAACGGTGTGATGTGATGACGCAAAAAATTACGATCAAATCGCACATCTTGGTTGCTGTCATCTTCAACCCACTCGAGTGCTTGGATCTTGGCGTATTGCTCTATATCTGCTCGGCTCACTTGCAGCAAGGGTCTTACATGATGACCTTTAGCAAACGAGGTTGATACAGGCATCGCCGCTAACCCCGCGGGCCCGCTCCCCCGCTTTAATGCCAACAATAATGTTTCCACCTGATCATCAGCATGTTGTGCTGTCAGCAATACATCATCTTGGTTCATGTAGTGAGCCAACGCTTGATAACGTGCATCACGCGCCAATTGCTCAAGGCTATCACCATGACTTTTTAATAAGGTCACTCGCTCGACATAACACTGAATGCCAACCTCTTGCGCCCAATTTTGACACTTATCCGCCCATTCATTGGCATGAACATTTAATCCATGATGGACATGAACAGCATCGCACTGATGATCGGGATGTAACGCAAGGTACTCTGCCATGACATCCAGCAGTACACGCGAATCAATACCACCGCTCAGGGCTAAAACAAAACGCTTAGACTTAGGGCCGTGCGACTGTAAGCAAGTATGAAGTTGACGATAGAGTGACGAGCGAGACATAACAACCATGATCGTTAAAGAGAAACACCGCGTCAGTATAACAATGACTATAAATAAGACGTACAAAGAAAGGGAAAACAACCATAAAAAATGGGGCTGCCTGATTAGGCTGCCCCATAACATGTATTTTTGCTTTCGCAATTCGCTATCAGCAGTAACCGTAGCTCATTAAGCGCTGGTAACGGCGTTCTAGCAAGGTTTCTGTATCTAATGCGTCAAGCTCATCTAATGTTGCTTTAAATTGTGCTTTTAGCTTCTCAGCCATTAGCGCAACATCACGATGGGCGCCACCTAGCGGCTCTTCGATAATATTATCGATTAGCTCTAACTCTTTTAGACGTTCAGCGGTAATACCCATCGCCTCAGCAGCTTGTGGGGCCTTATCTGAATCACGCCATAAAATAGATGCACAACCTTCAGGCGAGATCACTGAATACGTTGAGTATTGCAACATATTCACGCAATCCCCCACACCGATAGCCAATGCGCCACCAGAACCACCTTCGCCCACAACGTTACAAATGATAGGCACAGTCAGGCCTGCCATTGCTTTTAAGTTGGTCGCGATAGCTTCAGACTGACCACGCTCTTCTGCACCGACACCTGGGTATGCACCTGCCGTGTCGATGAAAGTGATGATCGGCATTTTAAAGCGCTCAGCCATTTTCATTAGACGAAGGGCTTTACGGTAACCTTCAGGTTTCGGCATACCAAAGTTACGCATTACTTTTTCTTTGGTTTCGCGACCTTTCTGATGACCAATGATCATCACAGGGCGACCATCAATACGAGCAATACCGCCCACTAACGCTTTATCGTCAGCAAAAGCACGATCGCCAGCCAGTTCATCGAACTCTTCAAAAATATGCTCAACGTAATCAAACGTGTATGGACGCTGAGGGTGACGTGCCATTTGGGCAACCTGCCACGCACCTAAGTCACTGAATACTTTCTTAGTCAGTTCTAGGCTTTTCTTTTCTAGTTGTTCAATTTCTTTATCCAGATCAACCGACGCAGATTCATCACGACGAGAAACATCACGTAATGCTTCAATCTTGGCTTCTAGTTCAGCAATTGGTTGTTCAAACTCAAGAAAGTTCAGGCTCATACCACTCAAAATCCTTTTGCCTATCATCGTAAGCGATCACAGACATTATTAATTAAACTCAAGCTCGACTTGCTTCTCACCCAGCAACCCTTTCAGATCAAGGATTAACTTATCACTAGGCGTTACACGCCATTCTGTGCCTAAGGTGAGTTTAGCGCGTGCGTTCGAGCGCTGATAATACACATTTACAGGTACTGTACCTGCCTTGTGTGGCTCCAGCACTTGGCTAAAGCGTGCAAAAAACTGTTCATCAATTTGCCCCTCGGTAACCGAGATGGCAAGACTTCTTAGGTGCTTTTCTCTTGCTTCTGAGATATCTAGCACTTCTCGCGCGGACATTTTAAGGCCACCATTGAAATCATCAAAGCTGACCTGTCCTGTTACGACCACAATTTTATCTTTTTCGATCAAATCAACGTAACGTTCTAATGCCTCTGAGAATAACATTACTTCCATTCGACCTGAACGGTCGTCTAATGAAATAACGCCAATTCGCGTGCCGCGTTTAGTGGTAAACACTTTCGCGCCTATCACCAAACCTGCCACAGTCGCTACTTTATCACGTCCCGTCGGATTCGCATCTTTCAAGCGCCAGGTTGTGTAGTGTTTTAGCTCGGATAAATACGCGTTTATCGGGTGGCCTGTTAAATACAAACCTAACGTTTCACGTTCACCCTCTAGCCATATTGCATCTGGCCACTCAGGAATATTAGCGTAAGCATGTTCCACCTCTTCAGGCGCTGCTGTAAGCACACCAAACATATCCGTTTGACCAAAAGATTCAGCCTGATGGTGTTGACTGGCGGCTTTGATGGCATCATCCAAGGTCGCCATCATCGCGGCGCGGTTCGGACCAAGGCGATCCATAGCGCCCGCTTTAATCAACTTTTCTAATACGCGTTTGTTTACTTTTTTGGTATCAATACGCGCACAGAAATCAAATAAGTCTTTGAAGTGGCCGCCTTTATTACGGGCCTCGATAATGTTATCGATAGGGCCTTCACCCACCCCTTTTACCGCGCCAATACCGTAAACAATGGCACCACTATCATCAACGTTGAAACGGTATAAGCCTTTGTTGACATCAGGTGGCAGCAGCTTCAGCTTCATGCGCAGGCATTCATCGACCAAGCCAATGACTTTATCGGTGTTATCCATATCGGCGGTCATTACCGCCGCCATGAACTCAGCAGGATAATGCGCCTTTAACCAAAGCGTTTGATAAGAAACCAATGCGTAAGCAGCTGAGTGAGATTTGTTAAAACCATAACCAGCAAACTTTTCTACCAAGTCGAAGATTTTCATCGCCAACTCGCCGTCGACGCCGTTCTTCACTGCCCCCTCTTCAAAGGTGGCACGCTGCTTCGCCATTTCCTCTGGCTTTTTCTTACCCATCGCACGACGTAACATATCGGCGCCACCCAAGGTGTAACCCGATAATACCTGTGCGATCTGCATAACCTGTTCTTGATACAGGATGATGCCGTAGGTTGGCTCAAGAATTTCTTTGAGTGACTCGTGCTGCCACTTTTCGTCAGGGTAAGATACCGCTTCTCGACCATGTTTACGGTCGATAAAGTTATCTACCATGCCTGATTGCAACGGACCCGGACGGAACAGAGCTACCAGTGCGATCATGTCTTCAAAGCAGTCAGGCTGAAGACGTTTGATCAGATCTTTCATGCCGCGGGATTCAAGCTGGAATACCGCCGTTGATTCAGAGCGTTGCAGCATCGCAAATGACTTAGCATCAGCCATAGGAATAGCGGCAATATTGACCGGCTCTTCACCATTAGCAACAAGACGCGGGTTAATCATACCCAACGCCCAGTCAATGATGGTTAACGTTCGCAAGCCCAAAAAGTCGAACTTAACCAAGCCTGCGGTTTCAACGTCATTCTTATCGAACTGAGTAACAGGGTTGCCACCTTCGGCATCACAGTACAAAGGCGCAAAGTCAGTGATCGTGGTGGGAGAAATTACAACACCACCAGCGTGCTTACCCGCATTTCGTGTCACACCTTCAAGAATGCGACACATATCAATCAGGGCTTTAACTTCTTCGTCAGCATTGTAGACTTCACCTAATTGCGGCTCTGCATCAAATGCCTTACTGAGCGTCATTCCAGGTTCAGCAGGGATCATCTTTGAGATACGATCCACAAAGCCGTAAGGGTGACCCAATACACGGCCAACATCGCGGATTACCGCTTTTGCCGCCATAGTACCGAAAGTAATGATCTGCGATACCGCATCACGGCCATACATTTCAGCAACGTGGTCGATAACCAAATCACGCTTATCCATACAAAAGTCGATATCAAAATCGGGCATGGAGACACGTTCAGGGTTCAAGAATCGTTCGAAAAGCAGATCGAATTCAAGTGGGTCTAAGTCGGTAATATCTAGTGCATACGCTACCAATGAGCCCGCACCTGAACCACGCCCAGGGCCAACTGGCACATCGTTATCTTTCGACCACTGGATGAACTCCATTACGATCAAGAAGTAACCTGGGAATCCCATTTGGTTGATTACGTCGAGCTCAATTTTTAGGCGCTCATCGTATTCAGGGCGACGCTTGATACGCTCTTCTTCATCAGGGAAGAGGAAAGCCAAACGGCGTTCTAACCCTTCTTCTGACACTTTGACCAAGAAGTCTTCAATGCTCATGTCACCCGTGGGGAAATTCGGCAGGAAGTACTCCCCAAGACGAACAGTCACATTACAACGCTTAGCAATTTCTACGCTATTTTCGAGCGCTTCGGGAATGTCTGAGAATAACTCACACATTTCTTCTTCACTGCGTAAATATTGCTGATCGCTGTACAGTTTAGGTCTATTAGGATCGACAATGGTGTAACCATCGTGGATACAGACGCGAATATCATGAGCATCAAACTGATCGGGGGTTAAAAAGCGAACATCATTGGTTGCCACTACAGGTAAATCTTGTTGCTCGGCAAGCTCCACCGCAAAGTGCAAATATGCTTCTTCGTCTGGACGCCCCGTACGCACTAACTCAAGATAATAATTATCTTCGAAATGTACTTGGTAAAACTCAACACAACGGTTAATCAGTGTTTGGTTGCCTTTCAACAAGGCTCTACCGACATCACCCGTTTTACCACCTGAGAGTAAAATTAACCCCTCTTTGTGCTCCACGAGCCACTCTTTATCGATCACCACTTGGTGCTGGTAATGACCGCGCTGATAGGCTTTCGAGATCAACATCGTCAGGTTTTGATACCCTTCGTTGTTAGACGCTAGAATGGTTAAATCACACAGCTCATCGCCCATCTCTTCCGATTTCACTTTGAAATCAGCACCAATAATCGGCTTCATGCCTGCACCGTGTGCTGCAAAGTAAAATTTCACCAAACCACACAGGTTAGTGAAGTCGGTCAAGGCCATTGCTGGCATGCCCATTTCAGCCACTTTTTTCACCAATGGCGGTACTTTCGACAAGCCGTCGACCATTGAAAAGTCACTGTGAATGCGTAAATGAATAAAGCGAGGTTCTGCCATGACAACCAGATCAGATAGGTAATTTCGTGAAGGACATTGTGCCAGAAAACACTGCAAGGGGCGCGTTTCTGACACAATTTTTTAGTGGGTGAATCAGTGCGTGTGCAACTCGACTAATCTATGCCCAATATGCGTTTAACAGGTTTAAAACTTTTACGATGCTGCTCGATAGCACCGTGCGCTTCCAATGCTTCAAAATGCGCTTTGGTCGGATAACCTTTGTGTTTGGCAAAACCGTATTGTGGATATTGTGCATCTAGCACTTCCATTTCACGGTCGCGGGTCACTTTAGCAATAATAGAAGCCGCGCTGATTTCTGCCACCCGTAAATCACCTTTAACCACCGCTTGAGCATCCATCGGCAATTGAGGAACTTTATTACCGTCAATCAGCACATAGTCAGGTTGAATGTGCAGACCTGCAACCGCACGCTGCATCGCGACCATAGTGGCTTGCAAAATATTCAGTTCATCGATTTCTGCAGGCTCACAACGGCCTAGTGACCATGCCAATGCTTTTTCTTTGATCTCATCAAACAGCACATTGCGTTTTTTTTCAGTCAGTTTTTTAGAGTCCGTTAGCCCTTCAATGGGGTTATTCGGATCTAAAATTACCGCAGCGGTGACCACTGCGCCAACGAGAGGGCCACGGCCCACCTCGTCTACCCCAGCAATACAGTTTGCTTGTGGGTACACAAAGGGTTCAAATTCTTTCATGATTAATCTGCTTGTTGAGGTGTCGCTTTGCCAATCAAGTTCAGCACAGCGTGAGCGGCTTTGTGATCGGCGTTACAACGAATACGTTGATGAAGCTGACTAAATTCAGCCATTAATTCGCTGTTATCGATACTGAGGTAATGATTCACTTGCTCGGCTAATTTTTCTGGCGTGCAGTTTTCTTGTAGCAACTCAGGAACCAGTTCTTTATCCGCAAGAATATTGGGTAAAGAAACATACTTGGTTTTCAGCATACGACGTGCAATCCATGCCGTAAGTGGCTTCACGATATAACCCACGACCATAGGACGCTTCACGAGCATACACTCAAGCGAAACAGTGCCAGAAGCAAGCAAGACAGCATCAGAGGCTATCATCACGTTTCGGGCGGTATCATCAACCAGTACGAAATTCAGCTCTGGTGCCGTTTCTCGCCACGCTTGCTCAAACTGTTGGCGGCGTTGTTCATTCACTAAAGCGACCACAAAACCCAAATCTGGATGTTGCTGCTGTAAACGCTGGCAGGTTTCGATAAATGGCGCAGCTATCATGCTCATTTCACCGCCGCGACTGCCCGGTAATACCGCGAGCCAACGCTTGCTGTTATCTAAGCCAAGTAATTCACGGGCAGCCCGCTGATCGGTCTGCAACGGAATCGCATCAGCCATAGTGTGACCAACAAACTCACACGGCACATTAAACTTATCATAAAACGCTTTTTCGAACGGTAAGAAGGCCAACACTAAGTTCGTCGCCGCTTCAATCTTGAAAATCCGCTTTTGACGCCACGCCCATACCGATGGACTGACATAGTGTACCGTTTTGATGCCGCTCTGTTTTAAATCTCGCTCTAAGCGAAGGTTAAAATCGGGCGCATCAATGCCAACAAAGACATCCGGTGGGTTATCAGTGAAGTGCTTCACCAATTCAGCTTTGATCTTAAATAGCCGAGGCAAGCGACCAAACACTTCAACAATCCCCATCACAGCCAGCTCTTCCATATCGAACAGCGCTTCACAGCCTGCCTCGATCATGCGAGGGCCAGCAACACCGACAAATTCAGCGTCTGGGTAATGTTCTTTAACCGCTTTAATAAAACCGGCACCTAAAATATCGCCGGAGATTTCCCCGGCGACAATACCTATTCGAAGAGGTTTAGCCATTAACGAATAATACCGCGAGTCGAGTTTTCAAACAGTTTGACGAATAAGCCAATCGATGGGAACTCTTGTGCCATCTCTTCTAATACTGGCTTCACTTCTGCTAAGGTTTTACCTGAACGGTAAATCTCTTTGTACGCACGGCGAATAGCATGAAGTTCTGGCTTTTCAAAACCACGACGCTTGAGGCCTTCGATATTAATACCAAATGGCTTCGCATGGTTACCTTGTGCCATCACATAGGGTGGGACATCTTGAACCACAATTGAACCACCACCGATGAAGCTATGTGCACCGACAGTACAGAACTGGTGAACAGGTGATAGTGCCGAGATAATTGCGTAATCTTCAACATTTACGTGACCGGCTAAGGTCGCGTTGTTACCCATGATAATGTTATCGCCGACAACACAGTCGTGAGCAATGTGGACGTTGACACAAAATAGGTTGTCGCTACCAACAGTAGTTACCCCCTTATCTTGTACTGTGCCACGGTGCATCTGCACACTTTCACGGATCACATTACGATCGCCGACAACAAGGCGAGTAGCTTCACCGCTATACTTCTTGTCTTGACACTCTTCACCAATTACTGCGAATGGGAAGATGCGGTTATCTTGACCAATGACCGTTGGGCCTTTAATCACAACATGAGACATCACTTCTGTGCCGTCACCAATTTCTACATCTTTAGTGATGTAGGTAAATGGACCAACAGTCACATTAGCGCCGATTTTAGCCCCTTCTTCAACTACCGCAGAAGGGTGAATTTGTGCCGTTTCGTGAATCATTAAAACTCTCGTCTTGCGCATTTTAGTTCAGCAGAGCAAACAACATCGCCGTCAACTTTTGCTACACCATTAAACATAGCAATACCACGACGCTCTTTCAGGTATTCCACTTCGATAATCAATTGGTCACCAGGGCCTACAGGCTTACGGAACTTGGCTTTATCGATACTCGCGAAGTAGTAAAGTTCATTCTCAGCAGGCGCACCAAAAGTTTTGAATGCAAGTAAGCCAGTCGCCTGAGCCATGGCTTCAAGGATCATGACACCTGGGAATACTGGCATTTTTGGAAAGTGGCCAGTAAATTGCGGCTCGTTCACTGAAACGTTTTTAATAGCCGTAAGTGTTTTGCCTTCGTCGTAATCTGTTACGCGATCGATCATTAAGAACGGGTAACGGTGAGGAAGAAGCTCTTGAATTTCAGTGATATTTAACGTTTTGTTCTCGCAAGTCAAAACTTGAATTCCTGTCAGTAAAGTGAAACACAAAGTAACGGTGTTACTTTGGTTATTCAATTCGCTGCTATTTCAAAGCTAAATTCAATGAATCAAAGCTAAAATAGCAAGGAAATGAAGTGTCCTACGTGTTGTTACCCGTAGAACACAATCGCACGTTGCCCATTTATATCGGCATACATGGCGAAGGCATTAGCCCTCGTCGTCTAATTTTTTCTCAACCGCACGTAAGCGTTTGTTCATTTCGTCAATTTTCATGACGCGAGCCGCTGTTTTACGCCACTCTTTATTTGGCTGCACAGGAATACCCGACGAGTAGAAGCCCGGCTCTGTAATTGGACGCATCACCATTGCCATACCAGCAACCGTCACACCATCACAAATTTCCATGTGACCATTGAACACGCTCGCACCGCCAATGAAACAGTTTTTACCTACCGTTAGGCTACCAGCCATTACGGTTGCACCCGCAATCGCGGTGTTTTCACCAATCGACACATTATGTGCAATTTGGCATTGGTTATCGATAATCGCACCATCGTGGATAATCGTGTCCTCTAACGCACCACGGTCGATCGTGGTACAAGCACCAATTTCGACACGGTTACCAATGCGTACAGAACCTAACTGAGGGATTTTGATCCAGTTTCCACGGTCATTCGCGTAACCGAAACCGTCTGAACCCAGCACAGTGCCTGATTGTACTAAACAATCGCGACCTAATGTCACGCGGTGGTAAACAGTTACATTGGCCCACAGTTTAGTATTTGCACCAATTTCCGCTTCTTTGCCAACAAAGCAACCCGCACCGATTTGCACGTTATCGCCCAGTTTAACACCGGATTCAATCACAGCATTGTGGCCAATCACCACGCCCTCACCCATCACAACATCAGCAGCGATTTGCGCAGACGCGGCAATCTCAGAAGCCGCTTTCGGTGTGGTATCAAGCAATTGTGCAACCAAAGCATAGCCAAGGTAAGGGTTAGCCATGACCAAAGCGTTACCTTCAAAGAATGGGCGATCGCCTTCTTGCAGCATAACGGCAGACGCTTTGCAATCAGCCAACTGTTTACGGTATTTACTGTTTGAAATAAATGTAATTTGACCGTCACCAGCCTGCTCTGTGCCAGCAATAGAATGAATTTCGACAGTGCCATCGCCATGAAGCTCTGCACCTAATTTGTCTGCTAATTCAGCAAGGGTAATTACAGTCATTAGTTACCTTATCGTTTTTGTTATACGCCACTATTAATGGTCAGAGACGACAAAGCTGCCATGCGTCAAACGCATAGCAGCTTAGGTTATCTGTGGCGCTTTAATCAATTATTTTACAGCAGAGATAACCTTGCTTGATAGGTCATCTTTCGGGTCAGCGTAAAGAACCGCTTGTGCATCAACAACGATGTCATAGCCTTCTTTTTTCGCCACAGTTTGAATTGCTGTACGAATTTTCATCACTAGTTTTTGCTCTTCTTCCGCGCCGCGACGACGTTGGTCTTCTTGAAGTGCTTTTGCTTTTAACTTGTAATCAGAATCTAGTGATGCAAGTTCACGTTGAATTTTAGTGCGGTCTGATTCGCTTAACAGCTCACCATCACGCTTCGCTTTATCAACTTTTGTTTTCATGCGATTTTCGATGCTACGAAGTTCATCGATACGATCTTTAAATTCGCTACGTAATTTTTCTGTCACATTATAGCGTTTAGCCAGCTGTTGCATGGCCTGACCTGTTGCTACGTAACCCACTTTTTGTGCCGCTTCTGCTGCTTGTGCATACATAGACGACGATAAAATTACTAGGCTAAGGCCTGCTGCTTTCATCCATTGTTTCAAAAGAGTTCTCCTCAAAAAATTAGAATGTCTGTCCGATTGTGAAGGTAAAGAATTCTTCTTGGTCGCCATCGTACTTCTTAAGCGGACGAGCAATCGAGAATACCAGTGGGCCCATTGGAGACATCCACTGAAGTGCGGCACCGTATGACGCACGAATTAATGATGGATCAGAGTAGTCATACAAGTACTTACCGTCAGTATCTTTCAGGTCGTACTCGGTATCCCACACTGAACCCGCATCCACAAACAGACTGGTACGAATTTGGTTCTTAAATTCTTCCGATGCAAATGGGGTTGGTACAATCAACTCCATGCTTGCTAATGCAATGGCATTACCACCCGCTGCATCTTTGGTACCTGTTGCACAGTTGTTGTTACCAGATGGACCACCACCTGAACAACCTTCAACATACACCGCTTTCGGACCTACAGTATTAGAGCGGAAGCCTCGCAAAGTACTAAAGCCACCCGCATAAAAGTTTTCATAGAACGGCATCAACTGATCGCTACCATTCTCCGTTTGGCCGTAACCATTACCATAGCCCACTTTACCACGTAGCAACACGGTGAAGTCATGGCCTTCATTCAATGGAATATATTGGCGCACATCGTACTGCACTTTAAAGTATTGCGCATCTGAACCTGGGATAGTCATACGGTATGACGCACGCTGGTGGTTACCCGCTGTTGGGAAATAACCACGGTTCAAGTTGTTACGCGACCATGAAACTGACCAATCAAAGTCATCCAATTCGATAATATTCTCACCACGGTCAAAACCATGGATCGCTTTAAATTTCTCGATTTGGTAATACTCACGGGTATTCGAAATCTTGTTGTGATCGTAACCCACACCAAACTCAAAGAAGTTTAGCTCATCAAATGGGAAACCCCAGGTCAGGCTGGCACCATAACTTTGGTTGGTATAGTCCGAGATGTTAGCGTTCGATGCTTCAAACTCGTTGTAGTAAACCTTACCACCCAAGCTGATACCATCTAATGTGAAATACGGATCACGGTAGTCTAAGCTGACATTCTTTTGGTATTTATTGGTCATCGCATTGATACCAAAGCGTGTACCTGTACCTAAGAAGTTATCTTGTTGTAGACCCGCCTGAAAACTAATACCCGATTCAGTACCATAACCAATACCGAAGTTCACGCTACCCGCGTTCGCTTCTTTTACGTTATAGGTCACATCCACTTGATCATCAGTCCCCGGCACACGGACGGTCTGAACATCAACGGTTTCAAAGAAACCAGTACGGCTCAAACGCTCTTTACCACGCTCAACCGATTTGGAGTTCAGCCAACTGCCTTCCATCTGACGCATTTCACGACGTAGTACTTCATCTTTGGTCGTTGTATTACCAGAGAATGCAATATTTCGTACGTATACACGCTTGCCCGATTCAACGTTAACTAACAGCGATACTTCGTTGGTGTCGTCGTCAAAATCTGGAATGGTCGTAACTTGTGGGTAGGCATAACCTGACTCACCCAGTTTACGTTTTATCGCTTCTTCAAGCGCGGTCACTTGTGCCCCGTTGTAGATGTCACCATCTTCAAAGGTCACCAGTTTATTGAGATCATCTTGACGGCCCGCGACTTCACCACGGAATTGCACGCCTTTAACCGTGTATTGATCACCTTCGTCAATTTTCAAGGTGATGTAGACACCCTTCTTATCTGGTGAAATCGATACTTGAGTCGACTCTAACTTGTACTTTAAGTAACCGTTATTTAAGTACTGAGAACGCAGCACTTCCATATCACCCGCAAGCACCTGCTTCTGGTACTTTTCATTAGCAAGGAAGTTCCACCACGGCACGTTAGCCTGTAGGTTAAATTTGCCGCGCAGTTCATCATCGGTAAACACTTCATTACCGATAAAGTTAATTTGCTTAATCGTTGCCGACACGCCTTCCGTAAACACAAACTTTAAATCAGCACGGTTACGTGGCAAAGGCGTTACAACCGCTTGTACTGTTGCGTTGTACTTACCTACGCTGTAGTAAAAGTCTTCTAGACCTTTCTCAATTTTACTCAGTGTGGTGCGATCTAAAGCTTCGCCTACCTGAATATTAGAAGCATTTAAGTTTTCTTTTAGCTGCTCTTCTTTGATCGCTTTATTGCCTGAGAACGAAATATTAGCAATGGTTGGACGCTCCAACACTTTGACTAATAATACGTCACCATCGCGATAAACTTTGATGTCTTCAAAGTTACCAGAAGCAAATAGCGCCTGAATAACATCAGCGATATCACGGTCGTCGACCTTATCACCAACACGTACGGGCATCTTCAATAATGCAGCACCTAACGTTACTCGTTGAAGACCTTCAAACCGAATATCGTCGACCACAAATTGTTCAGCACTCTGCGCCATACTACTGCTTAGCAGTAGCGATGCGACCAACAGTTTTTTCATCGCCATTACTGTTCTGATTATTCCTTGCTAAAAACGCATTTATTAAAGGCGGGTAAAATCATTGAATAGCGCTACGGCCATTAACGCAACCAAAATGGCTGAGCCCACTCTGTAGCCAATGTCCTGAACGCGTTCAGAGACAGGTCGGCGTGTTACAGCTTCAATAGCGAAGAACATCAAGTGTCCACCGTCTAATACTGGAAGCGGCAACAAATTCACAATACCTAAATTCACACTGATCAATGCTAGGAAGCCAAGGAAGTACACCAAGCCATAATCGGCCGTCATCCCTGCACCCTTAGCAATCGAAATAGGACCACTTAGGTTTTTAACAGCCACATCACCCGTTACAAGTTTAGTGACCATATCAAATGTTAGCGTGACTAATTGCCACGTTTTCTCAGCAGCTTTACCAACTGCCTCAACAGGGCCAAACTGCAAGTTAATACGGTAAGATTCCGGCCAAGGTTCAATCGTTGGCGCAAAACCTGCGTAGCCAATGGCTTCGCCGTCAGCTAGCGTTTTGGTTTTAGGTGTTAATGTAAGCGACACCAATTCTCCATCACGCTCGACCTCGATGATCAAAGCTTGCTCTGGGTGTGAGCGTACCGCATCCACCACTTGCTGCCATTTGTCTACGGCTTTACCGTCAATGGCAACAATACGATCATTTAACCGCATATCGGCAGCAATTGCTGCACCGTCATCGACAAGTTGTGAAATAGAGAGCGTAATCTCAGGGGTATAGGGTTTCATCCCTAAACTTGTCATTACTCGCTCTGTTTCTGGATCAAAGTACCAATACTCTAGATCCAACGTTCTTTCGACAATGGCACCAGCTTCAGGTTCCGTTGCCGTAATCACCATTTGCTTATCGCCAATATGCGAGATCATCGCCATATTCACGGATTCCCAATCAGCGGTTTTGATACCTGAAATAGACTTAAGTTCCATTCCAGATTCAATTCCTGCTTGGGCAGCAATAGATTGTGGCGCAACCTCACCGATAACAGGCTTAACCGCAGGTACGCCAATCAGGTAAACCACCCAGTAAGCAAAAATAGCAAAAATAAAGTTCGCAAACGGACCAGCGGCAACAATTGCACTGCGTTGCCACAATTTTTTATTATTGAATGCTTCATGACGACGTGATTCAGGCACATCATCGACACGCTCATCGAGCATTTTGACGTAGCCGCCCAACGGGATCATCGCTAGCGTATATTCGGTACCATCTTTGCCTTTCTTTTGCCAAATCGCCTTGCCAAAACCGATGGAGAAACGTTCAACAAATACACCACAACGACGAGCAACCCAAAAGTGACCAAACTCGTGGACTGCAATCAGTACACCAAGCGCAACAAGAAATGCGCCTAAATTCCATAAAATGCCTGTCATTTTGCTACCTTAGCAATCTCTTCCTGAGCTAAAAGTCGTGCCATTCTATCTAGCTCAATCACACTTTCCAAGTCAGTAGGTTCTGCCTTGGGTGCTGTTTCTAAGACTAAGTGATTGATTTTAGAAATATCAGTAAAACCAATGCGCTTATCCAAAAATGCGGCAACCGCTTCTTCATTCGCCGCATTCAATGCTGTTGTTGCCGCTTGACCACTGTAACATGCATCCATCGCCAGTTTCAGGCATGGATAACGGTCAAAATCAGGTTGCAAGAAGGTGAACTCACCCACTTGGCTAAAATCGAGTGGTGCAACACCCGCATCTACTCTTTCAGGATAGGACATCGCACAGGCAATCGGGGTTCTCATATCAGGTAACCCCATCTGCGCTAACACTGAGCCATCTGTGTATTGCACCATAGAGTGAATCACGGACTGAGGGTGAATAATCACCTGCATTTGCTCACGAGAGGCATTAAACAACCAACGTGCTTCAATGTACTCTAAGCCTTTGTTCATCATAGTGGCAGAATCCACCGAGATCTTCGGCCCCATCGACCAATTCGGGTGCGCTATCGCCATTTCTGGCGTGACTGCATCCAATTGTGCAATATCAGTGTAACGAAATGGGCCACCAGAGCCGGTCAGCAGTATCTTACTGATGCCGAACTCCGTTAGATCACAACGCCCCATTTTGCGCTGAATCTCGGCTGGCAAGCATTGAAAAATAGCATTGTGCTCGCTATCAACTGGCAGGAGTTCCGCACCGTACTCTTCGCAGGCATCAATAAACATCTGGCCCGACATCACTAAGGCTTCTTTATTAGCCAGTAAAATGCGCTTACCCGCTTTAACGCCAGCCATGGTCGGCATTAAACCCGCAGCACCAACAATCGCTGCCATCACGGTATCTATCTCATCTAGCGATGCAATCTCACACAAGCCTTGCTCACCCGCTAGTACTTGGGTTGTCATCTGGTGCGAGGCAAGGCGTTGCGCTAGCGTTGCAGCGGCAGCTTCGTCAGCCATCACGGCATACTGAGGTTGCCACTGACAACAAAGCTCAAACATCTTATCGCTGTTTGAGCCTGCACCTAATGCAACTACATCGAATAATTCAGGGTTTTGTGCTGCAACAGCCAGTGTGCTTGTTCCGATTGAACCGGTCGCACCTAAGATTGATAACTTACGCATACATCACTTCATTTGGCTTAGAAAAGGTAGCTACCAAGTAGCTACCTTTGAATGGGAGATAATAACTACCAAAGGTAGAATAGAGCAAAGACGGGAAGCGCGGCTGTTAGACTGTCGATACGGTCTAAGATACCACCGTGACCAGGTAAGATAGTGCCACTGTCTTTAATGCCAGCAACACGTTTAAACATGCTTTCAACTAAATCGCCAAGTACAGAGATAACCACTGTAACCATGGCAATAGCCAATAAAGTACCCACACTCGAAAACGGAATATTCATCAACGATGCACCGCTCCAAGCGATAAACATCGCTAATAAAGCGCCGCCTGCTAACCCTTCGATAGTCTTATTCGGACTCACCGATGGTGCCATTTTGTGCTTACCAAATCGCTTGCCGGTAAAATACGCACCGGTATCTGCTGCCCATACAATAAAGCATACCAGCATCACAAGTTGTGAGCCGTGATACGGAGATTCGGCGTAGTTAACTGCGCGAAGCAATAAAATGCCCCAAAAGAAAGGAAGCAGGGTTAATACCCCAAAGATACCTTTCAATAATGCGGACGATGACCATAGTTTGGCACTGCTTGGGTAGGTAATTGCCAACGTAGACGCCACCAACCACCAAATACCACCTACAGCTAATATCGCGCGATGTGAATCAGCCACGGCTGCCAGTGCGGTAACATCCGTTGGTATCGCCACCAAAGATGCACCAAAGATTAAGGTGAACAGGCTGACGATTTGTACGCGGGCGCTGCCATTAATAAATTGTGTCCATTCCCAAAAGCCCACCATAGTAATTGCGGCAAGCGCCACAATAAAAGCAGGAAAAGGTAGGAAGAAAATACCCGCAATAACCAAAGGCGCGAGAATCAATGCTGTTATAACTCGTTGCTTAAGCAAGCTGCATCCTCTTTAAAATCTTTTTTATTGTTGAAGCAATGCTTGAAGCTGCTCACCGGTGCAGCCAAAACGACGCTCACGATTAACAAACCATGCCATCGCATTCGCAAAGCTGTCTTCATCAAAATCTGGCCAGTGCTGCTCACAAAAATACATTTCAGCGTAAGCCATCTGCCACAACATGAAATTACTAATGCGGGATTCACCACTGGTACGAATCAATAAGTCAACATCAGGTAACCCTGCGGTGGTTAACCCTTCAGCTAACATATCTTCGGTAATATCTTCGGCCGTTAAACCGTGTTCAGCCACTTGAGCGGCAAGACGTTTAGTTGCTTGAAGAATGTCCCACTGACCACCGTAATTTGCCGCTATATTCAACACCATGCCAGTATTGTCTGCGGTGAGTGCTTCAGCGGCGGCGATTTTATCCTGTAAACGCTGACTAAAGCGCGAGGTATCACCGATGATTTTCAAGCGAATATTATTTTTGTGCAGACGTTTAACTTCACGACCTAAGACAGTCATGAACAATTCCATCAGTAATGAAACTTCCGCTTCAGGACGGCGCCAATTTTCACTACTAAACGCGAATAAGGTGACAACTTTAATGCCAAAACGATTAGCTACAGATACTGTTTTACGCACAGCCTCAACACCCGCTTTATGACCGAAAACGCGAGCTTTGCCCTGCGCTTTAGCCCAACGGCCATTGCCATCCATGATCACTGCAACATGCTTAGGAAGGCTATCGATGCTCAGTGGGGTGTCAGTTGTCGAATCCGACATAAATCTTCCTCAAAAAAAAACGCTGTGCTGCACGCACAGCGCCTTAACTTACATAAAGCTAATGAGCTGAGAAGAATTAAACTTCCATTAACTCTTTTTCTTTAACTTCTAGTACTGCATCGATGTTCTTCACTGCAACGTCTGTCAGCTTCTGAATTTCATCTTGTGCGCGGTGATCATCATCTTCTGAGATTTCTTTGTCTTTCAGAAGACCTTTAACGTCAGCGTTCGCATCACGACGGATGTTACGAACAGCAACACGACCTTGCTCAGCTTCTGCACGTACGATCTTAACAAGATCACGACGACGCTCTTCTGTTAGCGCAGGAAGTGGAACACGGATAACCGTACCCGCAGACATTGGGTTTAGACCCAAGTCAGACATCATGATTGCTTTTTCTACTTTAGGCGCTAATTCTTTATCGAATACAGTGATCGCCAGAGTACGAGAATCTTCAGCAACAACGTTTGCAAGTTGCTTAAGCGGCGTGTTGGCACCGTAGTATTCTACGTAGATAGTGTCTAGTAGGCTTGGGTGCGCACGACCTGTACGGATCTTAGCCAGTTGGTTTTTTAGCGCTTCAACGCTTTTTGCCATGCGCTCTTGCGCATCTTGTTTAATTGCATCAATCACGATTAATATCCTTGATTATTCGGTCACTATAAAGGGCCCTATAGAGCCCTTTACGAAAATTAGTCGTTAGTGATCAGAGTGCCTTCTTGCTCACCCATCACAACACGGCGAAGAGCGCCTGGCTTATTCATGTTAAATACACGAATAGGCATTGAGTGGTCACGAGCAAGAGTAAATGCAGCTAAGTCCATCACTTTCAGTTCTTTTTCAAGAACATCATTGTAGCCCAGCTTATCACAAAGAACAGCATCAGGGTTTTTAACTGGATCATCTGTGAACACACCGTCAACTTTCGTTGCTTTTAGCACCACGTCAGCTTCGATTTCGATGCCGCGTAGACACGCAGCTGAATCTGTTGTGAAGAATGGGTTACCTGTACCCGCAGAGAAGATCACTACACGGCCTTGACGTAACTGGCTGATTGCATCAGCCCAGTTGTAGTTGTCACATACGCCGTTTAGAGGAATTGCAGACATTACTCGAGCGTTCACATAGGCACGGTGAAGTGCGTCACGCATCGCAAGACCATTCATTACAGTTGCTAGCATGCCCATGTGGTCGCCCACAACTCGGTTCATACCCGCTTCAGCTAGACCAGCACCACGGAACAAGTTACCACCACCGATAACAAGGCCAACTTGAACACCCAGTTCAATCAGTTCTTTAATTTCTTGCGCCATACGGTCAAGAACTTGTGCGTCAATACCAAAACCTTCTTCGCCTTGTAGCGCTTCGCCACTCAGTTTAAGCAGAATTCGTTGATAAGTCGGTTTAGGGTTTGTGGTCATTAGGATTACCTTCCAGGCTTACAATTGAGATATGGAGTTGTAAAAAGACCGCAGCCTTGGCTACGGTCTTTGGAGTTCTTTTACAAGAAGGATTAACCCTTCTGTACTGCTGCTACTTCTTCAGCGAAGCTCATTTCTTGAGCTTTCTCGATACCTTCACCAACTTCAAGACGGATGAAGTTAGTTACTGTAGCGCCTTTAGCTTTCAGCATTTGACCAACAGTTTGAGATGGGTCCATGATGAATGCTTGACCAGTTAGAGAAACTTCGCCTGTGAATTTCTTCATACGGCCAACAACCATTTTCTCTGCGATCTCTTGAGGCTTGCCAGATTCAACAGCGATAGCTACTTGAATTGCTTTCTCTTTCTCAACTACGTCAGCTGGAACGTCTTCTGGGTTAACGAACTCAGGCTTAGATGCAGCAATGTGCATTGCAACGTGCTTGATAGTTTCTTCATCAGCATCACCAGCAACAACAACACCGATACGGTCGCCGTGACGGTAAGAACCAACTTTAGCGCCTTCGATGAATTCAACACGACGGATGCCGATGTTCTCACCGATTTTAGCTACTAGAGTAACACGTTGCTCTTCAAACTTAGCTTGAAGTGCTGCGATGTCTAGACGCTCAGCTAGCGCTGCATCTAGTACTTCGTTAGCGAATGCTAGGAAGTTAGTATCTTTAGCTACGAAGTCAGTTTGGCAGTTAACTTCTAGAAGAGCTGCAACACCGTCAGCATCTTTGATTAAGATAGTACCTTCAGCAGCAACGTTACCTGCTTTTTTAGCAGCCTTTGCAGCACCGCTCTTACGCATGTTTTCAATTGCTAGCTCGATGTCAGCATTTGCTTCTACAAGTGCTTTTTTACATTCCATCATGCCTGCGCCAGTACGTTCACGCAGTTCTTTAACTAGGGCAGCTGTAACTGTTGCCATTGTCATATCCTCAGTTTTAAATACTCGGTATAAAAATCAGGGGCCTAAGTAGGCCCCTGCTAACCATTCTTAGTTTACGCAAGGTAACTTAAGAAGCTCAAATAAAGGAGCTTTGGCTATTACTCAGCTACGTAGCCTTCTTCAGCTTGCGCTGCGATGTCTTGGTTACGTGCTTCTGTAACAGTTTTCGCTACCGCACCAGTGTAAAGCTGGATAGAACGGATTGCGTCATCGTTACCAGGGATAACGAAGTCTACGCCGTCTGGGTTAGAGTTAGTATCTACTACTGCAAATACTGGGATACCCAGGTTGTTAGCTTCTTTAATTGCGATGTGTTCGTGATCAGCATCGATTACGAACATAGCGTCTGGTAGACCAGCCATGTTCTTGATACCGCCAAGAGATTTCTCAAGCTTTTCCATTTCACGAGTACGCATTAGCGCTTCTTTCTTGGTTAGCTTGTCGAAAGTACCGTCTGTAGACTGAACTTCTAGATCTTTTAGACGTTTGATTGACTGACGAACAGTTTTCCAGTTAGTCAACATACCGCCTAACCAGCGGTTGTTTACGTAGAACTGGTCACAGCTTACTGCTGCTTCTTTGATTGATTCGCTGGCTGCGCGCTTAGTACCAACAAAAAGAACTTTACCTTTACGAGCTGCAATCTTGTTGATTTCAGCTAGAGCGTCGTTAAACATTGGTACAGTTTTTTCTAGGTTGATGATGTGTACTTTGTTACGAGCACCGAAAATGAATGGCTTCATTTTTGGGTTCCAGTAACGAGTTTGGTGACCGAAGTGAACACCAGCTTGAAGCATGTCGCGCATTGATACAGTTGCCATTGAATATTCCTCTATGGGGTTAGGCGTCCACATATCCCATCCTACCGACCCTCTTTCTGCATTTGCCTAGGCAAAATTGCAGCGGGCACCCCGGAGCATGTGTCGATATGTGTGAGTGATTAATAAAGTTTAGTGTAAACACAACCAACCCAGTGAAGTGCGAGGCTTCAACCTGAATTAGCACATTTACGGCGCGCTTTATACCATATAAAGCCACCAATAATCCAGCCAAATATGGTTCTAGCGCGAAACTTGGTTTTCATATTGCCCCCTCGCTGATAACATGAGAGGTAAACCGTAATTCGTAGAGAAGATTGAATGACTATCAAGATCAAAACGCAGGAAGAAATCGAAAAAATGCGCGTTGCAGGTCAACTGGCTGCTGACGTATTAGAGATGATTGAACCTCACGTAAAGCCGGGTGTGACAACAGAAGAGCTTGACCGCATCTGTCACGAGTTCATCACCAAAGAGCAAGGTGCTATCCCCGCTCCTTTGAACTACCACGGTTTCCCTAAATCTATCTGTACGTCAATCAACCACATCGTATGTCACGGTATTCCGGCTGAGAAAGATGGCAACGAAGGCCAAAAATTTGGTAAGCCTGCGATCCTTCAAGACGGCGACATCGTGAACATTGATATCACGGTTATCAAAGATGGCTACCACGGCGACACCTCAAAAATGTTTGAAGTGGGTGAAGTATCACTCGAGAACAAGCGTCTTTGCCGTGTAGCACAAGAAAGCCTGTACCTTGCAATTAAGAAAGTAAAACCTGGCGCAAAACTGGGTGAAATCGGTACAGCAATTCAAAAATTCATCAAAAATGGCAACAGCCGTTTCTCAATCGTTAAAGATTTTTGTGGTCATGGTATCGGTAACGAATTCCATGAAGAGCCTCAAGTAGTTCACTACAAAAACAACGACCGTACTGTACTGAAAGCGGGAATGTGTTTCACGATTGAACCGATGATCAACGCGGGCAAGTTTGGTTGTCTTGTCGATGACGAAGATGGTTGGACTGTCTACACCGTCGACGGTAAAAACTCGGCGCAGTGGGAACACACACTGCTGGTAACGGACACAGGTTGCGAAGTGTTAACCCTTCGCCAAGAGGAATCATTACCTCGCTTTGTAAACAACGCATAATCAAAAAAGCCGACGAGAACGTCGGCTTTTTTATGAGTACGACTCCACTCTTATCATACGGCATGGACGGCAATGACAGACTCTTTGGCTCACCCAAATCATGGTTGTAATCAGCAGCATTTACGCGATGAACTCGAACAGTTTGCAGAGCTGCAAAAAGAACAATTTCTCGAACAACGCCCAGTAACTGAGTTAGTGCATGCGCGCTCTCATTTTATTGATAGCCTGCTCCATCGATTATGGCGTCACTTTCAATTTCATGAGGTCCCAGGGCTAGCACTGATTGCGGTCGGTGGTTATGGTCGTGGCGAATTACACCCACTTTCTGACGTCGATATTCTCATTCTCAGCCAAACTGCACTAGATGAAGTAATGGGAGAGAAAATCAGTCAATACCTGACCTTGCTGTGGGATTTACGGCTCGACGTTGGCCATAGCGTGCGTACCATTGAGCAATGCATAGAAATTGGTGCAAACGATTTAACTGTCGCGACCAACCTACAAGAAGCACGTCAAATTTGTGGCTGCGAAGAGACTTTCATCGAGCTCGAAGAACGCGTGCATGCAGGTAACTTCTGGCCTAGTGAGACCTTTTATCAAGCCAAACTCGATGAACAAAAAAAGCGTCATGCTCGCTACCACGATACCACCTACAATTTAGAGCCTGATATTAAATCAAGCCCTGGAGGCCTACGCGATATTCACACTTTAAGTTGGATCGCCCGCCGTCATTTTGGTGCCACCAGCCTATTAGAGATGAGCCGCTTTGGTTTTTTAACCGATGCGGAATACCGTGAGCTGGTTGAGTGCCAAACCGCTCTGTGGCGGATCCGCTTTGCGCTACATATTGAGTTACGCCGCTACGACAACCGCCTTACCTTTGGCCACCAAGCCTCTGTGGCTGAAAACCTAGGGTTTATCGGTGAAGGCAACCGTGGCGTCGAAATGATGATGAAAGAGTTCTACCGCACCCTAAGACGGGTATTAGAACTCAATAAAATGCTGCTACAGCTATTTGATCAGGCCATTTTAAATAACGGTGAAGAACGCGCCGTTATCGCTTTGAGTGACGATTTCCAAATTCGTGGCCACTTAATTGAAGCCACCAAACCAGCACTCTTCCAAGCGCGTCCTGAAACCATTTTGGATATGTGTTTACACGTAGCGGCAAATTCCAGTATCGAAGGGATAGCCGCGCCAACACTGCGTCAGTTGCGTACTGCTCGCCGTCGCTTAAATGTGTTTTTAGTCGAGATCCCAGCGGCACGTGAAAAATTCATGGCCTTGGTTCGCCAGCCAAACGCCTTACAAAAAGCCTTTCGACTCATGCACCGTCACGGGGTGTTATCGTCTTATTTACCGCAGTGGAGCCAAATTGTTGGCCAAATGCAATTTGACTTATTTCATGTTTATACCGTCGATGAACACAGCATACGTGTGCTGAAAAACTTAAATAAGTTTAACGACCCCGAAAACCGAGAGCGTCACCCTATTTGCTGTGAGGTGTACCCTAGGATCATCAAAAAAGAACTGCTCCTAATCGCAGCCATCTTCCATGATATCGCCAAAGGACGTGGGGGGGACCACTCAGAATTAGGGGCAGTCGAAGCCTATGATTTTGGTATCCAACACGGCCTTTCTCGCCCAGAAGCAAACATCGTTTCTTGGTTAGTCAAACATCACCTGCTAATGTCGGTTACAGCACAACGTCGCGATATTTACGACCCCGAGGTTGTCACCGAATTTGCTAAAACAGTACGCGATGAAGAACGACTGGATTACCTCATTTGCTTAACCGTGGCCGATATTTGTGCCACCAACCAAGACTTATGGAATAGCTGGAAACGCACCCTGCTGGCTGAGCTGTATTACTCAACCCAAAAAGCGCTGCGTCGTGGGCTAGAGAACCCGCCCGATATTCGCGAACGTATTCGCCATAACCAACAATTAGCCTCTGCGTTATTGCGCAGTCAAAACTTTGCGCCACGCGAAATTGAAGTCTTGTGGCAGCGTTTTAAAGCCGATTACTTCTTACGCCATACGCACAAGCAACTGGCATGGCATGCCGAGGCAATGCTACACCATGACCATGAAAAACCGCTGATATTACTGAGTAAAAAAGCCACCCGAGGAGGCACGGAAGTCTTTGTTTATTGTAAAGATAAACCTAAACTTTTCTCTATAGTGGTTGCAGAGCTCGATAAGAAAAACCTGAGCGTTCACGATGCCCAAATTATGACCAGTAAAGATGGCTACGCACTTGATACCTTCATGGTGCTCGACCCGACGGGCAAAGCACTCAACGAAAACCGCCATAACACGGTACGCCGTGCATTAGTTAATGCACTGACTCACATGAAGTCAGATCGTAAGAAAAAGCGCGCACCGCGTAAGCTGCTGCACTTTAATGTGAAAACCAAAGTCGATTTCTTACCCACCAAAACAGGCAAGAAAACCATGATGGAATTGGTCGCGCTTGATATGCCTGGGCTACTCGCCAAAATTGGCGCCGTATTTGCCAAACTGCATATCAGCCTACAAGCCGCAAAGATCACCACTATCGGTGAGCGAGCTGAGGACTTTTTCATTGTGGTCAATGAGCATGGTAGCCAATTAACCGAAGAAGAACAGCAAGCATTAAAAAGTGAGCTCATCACCAAACTGGATCATCACGAAGAGTCCAAATAAACAGTTCGCCCTTACTGATCCCTGTCATCATTAAGGGCGATCTTGCCCACATATACCAGCCTCCCCGCAAGCGTTAACCCCACAAAGTTGCTACATTATTTAAACAAAACACACACTTCCTCTCCACATCCCAGATATGAGGCGCCTATGTACCCCAACCTCACCGGCATTGGTATCGAACTTCCAGAAACAATCGAACGCTATAGTCTTCGCCAAGAAGCGGCAAATGACATTTTAAAAATCTATTTTAAAAAGAAAAAAGGCGAGTTATTTGCGAAGAGCGTGAAATTTAAATTTCCCCGCCAACGTAAGTCCGTCGTGGTCAACAGTGGTAGTCGAGAATACAAAGAGATCACCGAAATCAATCGCAACCTCACTCATATTATTGATGAGCTTGATAAAATCACTAAACGTAAGCATGTTGAAGTCGATGTGAAGAAAAAAATCTTGAGTGATTTGCGCCATTTAGAGCAAGTAGTGAGCCATAAGATTGCCGAAATCGAAGCCGATTTAGAAAAGTTAAAATAATCGAAGAAATAAAAAAGCACATGCAGTTCCCCTGCCATGTGCTTATCTTTTCACTATGATCTTGTCGCTACGCAACCTGCTTAAGTAAGCCTCCTAACCATGGTAGGACAACATCAAGTGCATCAAAATTCACGCAAGCATCCACATCGAGCCGCGGTGCCACAGGCTTGGCTTGGAGTTGCTGCAACAGTTCATCAAACTGACGGCCACCACCACAAAAACGATCTTCACCATAACTTGAATCGCCCAACGCAATCACACCATACCGCATCGCTGGCATTAAGGGGAATTGATCACTTAGCGCCATAAACAATGGCAATAAGTTATCAGGGATTTCCCCCTGCCCTGTGGTCGATGAAATCACCAACACCATGTCTTGCTGGTAAGTCATAAAGTCGCTCAATTCAGGGTCGAGATACACTTGAGCTAAGTGACCACTCTCGTTTAATTTCGCGGTAACTTCTTCGGCAACATCTTCCGCACCACCAAATACCGAGCCAACAAACACACCGATTTTTGCCATTGCTTCCTCGCTTAGCCTTTCAGGCTCATTACATTCCTTTACTATTAGAGTGGTTGGCAATGGCAAAAGTTGCAAACAATTTAAGCGGTTGAGTGATTAAGAAGCCGACACACTCATCAAACTCATAGGCCAATCAAACGCAGTCATCACACGTAACCATGGCTCATCAACATTGGCTCGAATGTCTAACGCTTCACCTGTGATTGGGTGTTCAAACTGCAAGCGAGATGCATGTAACATCAGGCGATGACAATCGTAGTTTTCACGGAACATACGGTTATGGCGGCCGTCACCGTGGTTCACATCGCCAATAATGTGGTGGCTCAAATGGTGCATATGGCGACGCAGCTGGTGCTTACGACCCGTTTCAGGTTTCATTTCCACTAAACAGTAACGGCTGGTGCTATAGCGTCCAACGGGGATATTGGTTTCAACTGTGGCTAATGGCGCATAAGCCGTCACCGCCTCTTGGGCTTCTTGTTCTTCACTGGCATTTTTATCGGCGATTTTATCCAGCTCTTTTTTCAGCGGATAATCAAGCACAGCCGCTTCTTTGATCCAACCACGCACCACGGCATGGTAGGTTTTATGGATATCGCGACCAGCAAACAGTGGCATCATCTGCGCGGCAATTTCGCTCGATAGACCAAAAATCAGCACGCCTGAAGTCGGGCGATCAAGACGGTGTAAAGGGAAGACGTGCTGGCCAATTTGGTCTCGCAGGGTTTGCATCACAAACTGTGTTTCATGGCTATCGAGCCAAGAGCGGTGCACTAACATGCCTGCGGGCTTATTCACCGCCACTAGGTATTCATCTTGGAATAATATTTCGAGTTCCATTAGGCTCACTTCGCTTTCATTAAATTATCGAACTCATTGCACACCGCTAATATTCCTTCGTAGCCTTGCTCGTTCTTCATGGCTTCTTCAACATACGGTGCTATCTCAAACTGAGACGGCAAAGGGACATGTGAGGCAATTAACTGCGTCATTTTAGGAATAAAAATCCATTGCAGCCACTGAGCACATGACAAGGTATCTATCGCAAAAGGTTCTGCACTCGCCAGTGCTTGTGCACTTGGAGAACATGTCTCCCATTGTTGATTGTGCTGCATAGTGTGTTGCAGTTTATCCAGTAACCGTTGGCAATGGCGGTATTTATCCATTTCATTTATTCCAGCGCAATGAATTCAGGCGCGCAAGGATACCATCTCGCACGCAGAGTCCATATAATCAAAGAACCATTTAGGAGTAATCAAAGATGTCCATGGATAATTTTCATACCCTCACCCAACTATTAGACAATGCTGGCTGCCAATACAAAATATTTGACCTTGGCCGCCGCGTTAGCGAAATCGATGTTGAGCAATTTAAAGCCGTAGAAGAAAACCGCCAGCCTTATCCATGGCCATTGCAACAGCATGCTCATCTATCTATCTCTTTCTGGCAAGCAGGTAATACCCCTTGGATTTGGTTCTTACGCCTACCACTCGATGAACGTGGTTTATTAAAACAAGCGGCTGTGGGTGACTTCATCAAGTATGTGATTGAAGCGATGGGCGCAACGCTTAACAGCGAGCCAACCGAAGAAGAACAAGAGAAACTGGCAGCGAACCCTTATACCTTCAAGCCCAACGATGACAAGATGGCGATCTTTCATGCCCAACTTCGTCAGCGCTTATCGCTCTCTTCGAGTCAATACTATGAGCATGCTCAGCATTACTTAACCGGTGATTTAGGCTGGGAGCAATGGCAAGGCGTTGGTTTACAGGGTTTAGCTGATGTGTGCGCGCGCATGAAGCAAGAAAACAATACCACGCTGATCCGCAAAGGGATCAACAAGCTGCCTATGACACCACTTTACGCACTGCTTGGCTGTTTAGAGCACTGCGAACTGCCACAGAGCCTAGCAGAACGCTTACAAGAGCGCCTGACACTTGAATGTGCGCACGCCGAACCCGATCTGTTCCTGATTGCGGCCTTATTACGCGCGATGGCGGGTATTGATGCTCAGCAGCTAAGTGTAGCAATAAAAACTGTCTTGTCTCAGCCAGCTCTCTGCCATCCCGAAGTACTCGTTGCCATAGCGGGCCGCTGCTGGAATGGTTTAACACAAACAGACATTGCCGCCGAATTCTTACTACGCTTGGCCCAAACTAAAGATCAAACCTTATTTAATCAGCTATTCACCGATTTAGTCATGTTGCCTTTATTACGTGGCATCATGCTGCAAGTGCTTCATAGCCAAGCAAACCCTGAGCTTGTTGCTGCCATTACTCAGCTCCAACAGCACGCACGTAGTTAGTCGTCGTTGCGTACTTAGTACTGTTTACAAGGAAGATAATTTGACCAACTTATTTTGGATTGTCACCGTATCCTTTGGTTGTTTTCTGTTTTGGCAACAACGCCGCCAAACAGAACTGGCGCAGAAGTTCATAGAGCAACGCTGTGAGAAGTTAGGTTTACAGCTACTAAGTACAGCACGTGGTTCGCATAAACTACGCGATGAGCAACAGTGGCACTGGCATACCGTGTATTGGTTTGAGTTTTCAGCAGACGGACAAGATTACTATCAGGGCTACATTGTAATGAAAGGATTTAGGCCAATGCGTTTTTACGTGCCCCCCCACCACTTACCAGATGAGTATTAGCAGCCGTTGCTCAAATAGCAGATACAAAAAAAGCAGCCTAGGCTGCTTTTTTTGTAATACCAATCGATCAATCTCTGTCTGTCTTGGTATTGGGCACGTATCGCTCCCGCTCCTTCCCCAAAAAGAGCGGGCGCGACTTGCGTCGCGCCCTTAGGTCTTACTTGCAGCAATCCCGCTACTATGGTGCTCCCTGCATCCATCCTTTGAATCGCTGTAATCCGTCAGCGCAATCCTTAATTCTTCGTCCTGAAGTTGTCCTTTGGCCTTACCTTGACCCGTCGTCTCATCCTGATCCGACTCTCGTCTCCGTCCTGGAGGTGTCCTTTACTTCGTCCTGAAGTGTTCCTTTATGCCTCAATCCTAGAGGTGTCCCTGACTTCATCCTGAAGTGGTCTATTTGTCATCCTGACCAGCAAGTAATCCTTACTTACTATTACCGAATCCTTCGGTTTCCCTTCACAGTCCATGTACGATATATCGTCCTGATACACCGGCCTCATCCTGAGACTGCCCAAATCCTTGGCTATTTCCTGTTCCGTTCCGTCAGTTCCTTCCGACACCAATAAGATTACGCTGATCCCATCTAGATTGAACCCTTGTAAGAAAAAATATCTTGTTGCCTTGATAATAAGAAAACAACCAAACAACCTAAAGAACTTAAATAACAATGACTTATTCAAGCCAACTTCTATTTATTAGCACGCCATTCTCGCTTTATCCCACAGCTTTGTAAGAGATCTCGCACAAGGGGATCAGAGATTTATCTATATCTACTGATTAGCAAACAGTGGCAAAAAGGAAACGTCAACGAAAAAAGAGAGTCAATGAATGAACTAGAGGGTGCTGTTATAACAAGAAGAAGAGATACAAGCCTAAATGAGCACTTATAAATACTCACATGACATTGGTAGTGGCATAGCTAATTTGGCTAACTCTGTTCTGAATAGGAAATTTAAGCCCCATAAAAAGAACGGGCGCAACATTTCTGTTGCGCCCTTAGGTCTTACATGCAGCACTCCCGCTACTATGGTGCTCCCTGCATCAATCCATGATCAGCTTAGTTCCAAGCGTAATTCCTAATCTCTATCCTAGAGTTGTCCTTCGGTTGTTCCTTGACCCGTCGCCACATCCTATGTCGACTCTCGCTCCGTCCTGGAGGTATCCCTTACTTCATCCTGAAGTGATCCTTTATGCCTCTGTCCTAGAGGTGTTCCCTGACTTCGTCCTGAAGCGAATCCTTTATGCCTCTGTCCTAGAGGTGTTCCCTTGCTTCGTCCTGAAGCGAATCCTTTATGCCTCTGTCCTAGAGGTGTTCCCTGACTTCGTCCTGAAGCGAATCCTTTGTGTCTCTGTCCTAGAGATGTTCCCTAACTTCGTCCTGAAGCGAATCCTTTGTGTCCTTACAGCCAGCATCCTGCTCGCATTAACGTATCCGTTCGTTGTCCTTTCGCAGTCCTAGCGAGTAAGCACTCCGACTTACTTCCCTCATCCTAAGGTCGGTTCGTTCCAAAAACCGTTTCCAAGTTCCAATGCCAGTGTCCCTCTGACACGATAGATATTACGTGATTTAACTAACTCAACAACCCACCATATACCACCTTAGGGCTAATAACATGCCTATCACCACACCAGCATTAACATCAAGTCGTTGTTTAATATGAATTAATAACCAAAAGCACGCTAAAGCACACACATTTTTCTGTCTTTTTCCCACACGCTTGTAAGAGATCTCTCACAAGCAACAAGGTGTATATCTAAACGGCGCTAAAAGTAGGATCGTTAAAAGATCAGGAACAACATATATTCGATAATAAAAAACAACAATGGCCAGCATATTTACTCACAGAATAAACACTTTTATTACAACCATTATTGACCTAGTCATCAACACTCTTCCGCCTATACTTAGTGAATTAACCAAGGATCACTTTAGTTAGGTTTATTCCAACCAAAGAGGAAGTGCGATGGAAACCTTTAACCATAATCTCAGCCATCTGTTTAGTCAGTTAGGGCTCAATGACTCCCAAGCATTTATCGAGCAATTTCTAGCAAGCCACCGCTTAGAGCAGCATGAATCATTAACTGAGGCGGCTTTTTGGCAGCCCTCACAGAAGCGTTTTCTCAAAGAATCACAAGAACAGGATGCTGATTGGTGTGAAGTGATTGATCAATTAGATGCTTTACTACGAAAATAAACACTCAGTATTTAATAGCGACTCACAAGGAACACCATGTCAGAGATTAGCCAAGATTTAGAGCAGGCGATCCACTCGTTGATTGCAGAAGGAAAAGAGCCATCTGTTGCTTTAATTAAATCACGCCTAACCAGCCCACTGCCGATGCCATTGATCATTAAAGCGCTTCAGGCATGGAAGAAAAACGCCAAAGTACCCAAGATTGAAAAAACTTCGCCTACATTCACGGCGGAGCAACGTATTACAGAGCTTGAACAACAAGTCGCCGCATTAAGTGCCCGCCTCGCCGAGCTTGAAAGTAAAAACTAATCACCCACATTAAAAGCACCGGCTAAAATAAAAAAGGACGAAACATCGCTGTTTCGTCCTTCATCTTTATCGCATTATTTTATTCCACTCTACCGTGCAGATGCTGAATAAAAATCCAATCTAACCTACTGAAAGTCCCACGATAGATTTGAAACAATTCGGCAGTCATCACACTTAAAGTGGAAAAGATCATGGATCGGCTCATCAAGCGCCCAGTCACCGCCACATTTCGGACAAACCCGTTTCTGCTCGTCGGCTAAACTCTTTCCACCCACTTGATATTGGTAGTAATAGGTTGGGATCTTAGTAATGTATTCAATACGACCACGTAAGTCCCAACCACGTCGAAACAGGTCGCTATCAGCATCTTTAATTTCATGCAGTGTGGCATGTTCAGCTTTACAGCCCCCCGCCATTTGCACTTCATCACAGGCTTGCCATTCTGTTTGCCATTTAACAATCGATTTATGATCACCGTTTAATACCGGTGGTACACGGTATAATGGGATAGGCATTAACGTTTCACCACAACGCAGTGGCGAACAAGTATGAACGAAGGTGGTATAGATCACTTGCCATGACGGCGCAAAATTTTCAGCCGCCGCTTCGGAGTTAAGATCACGGCCGAGCACCTTTACTTTGGGCGCTAACAAACTCGCGTTTGATAAGCGATTTAAGCAGGCTTTCACGCTATCGCTATTAAACTGGGCATGAAGGCTATCGATTTCAGGGCACACTGCTCGCACGCGAAAGATCGCCTCATCCATCACAATCGGGAACTCACGGCCTAGCACTTGGCCGTTATAACGCAGCGCATCCATCAAGCCATTAATCGCCTGATCAACGGCCGATACTGTGGTGTTATCAAAACACTCAAAGCTCATTTCAACAACGTACATGCCTAACCCTCACGCACGATAGGTTCAAGCCGAGCCAAAAAGCTCTCCACATCCGCCGCCAGCACATCACGCTTATCTTTACCTAAGGTTTCGACAATAACTTGGCCTGTCATATTACAGATTGATATGACCTTATCTTCCGCGGCCAGTGCACCAATGAATACCGTCGGTTTTAGTTTTAAGCGACGCTGTGTGACTAGGTGGCCAAGAATGTTCTCTTGTAAGCGCAGGGTGTCATCTTCACTGAATGACTGCAGCAAATCAAATTCAAGATCGTCAAACTTTGCCGCCATATCACCACTGTATTGGCTGGCGTAAAACGCGACAATATCTTCATGGAGTGTCAGCTCAATTCCTTTCTCTACTGCGGCTAAGTCACCCATAGGTTCACGTGTTACTGCTTGCCACGTCACATCATCACCCGAATCATGTTGTACGCATGGCGAGTGAAGCCCAACTAAGTCCTCACTACGGGGAAATGTGTGCCCAGCATCGTGCCACGCTTTCATAAAACGGACCGAAAAATCAGATAATGCGTCCGTAACTGGATGATTCATTCGCAACCTCATTAAAGATTAAGTAAACTTTGGGTATTCTAATCCAAGAGTGTCCAAGACAGTATGAGCAAATATAAAGACGCGGCAGAATTAGCGGATTTAACGTTAGGTCAAAAAACTGAATACGCTGATAAATATGATCCTTCACTGCTGCAAGCCGTTCCACGTAGCCTTAATCGTGACGATCTCGCCCTTGGCGATGAACTGCCGTTCACTGGCTACGACATTTGGACACTCTATGAATTGTCATGGTTAAACGGTAAAGGCTTACCACAAGTGGCAATTGGTGAAGTACGCCTACCTGCCAACAGTCCAAACCTGATCGAATCTAAATCGTTCAAGCTTTATCTTAACAGCTTTAACCAAACCCGTTTTAACGACTGGCAAGAGATTGTTGAAACACTGCACAAAGATCTAAGCGCATGTGCAGGCCAAGACGTTGATGTCACCATTCAACCATTAACTGATTTTACCGATGAAGCCATCGTCAACTTCAGCGGTGAATGCATTGATGATCAAGATATTGAAATCACAGAATATGATTTTAATGCCGATCATTTAGAAGGTGCTGCAGAAGGCGACGTGGTAACAGAAGAACTGCATAGCCACCTGCTAAAATCCAACTGCCTGATCACGAATCAACCAGATTGGGGCAGCGTGCGTATTTCTTACAAAGGTAAGCAAATCAACCGCGAAAAACTACTGCGTTATCTTGTGTCATTCCGTAACCACAACGAATTCCACGAACAATGTGTTGAGCGTATTTTCAGCGATATCATGGCATTCTGCCAACCTGAATTATTAACCGTTTATGCCCGTTATACTCGTCGTGGTGGTCTGGATATTAACCCATACCGTACAAATCAGGGTAAAACACCAAGTAACAACTTCCGTCTTGCTCGTCAGTAATTCTAACTCTGCGATACAGATGTAAAATAAGTCCAGCAAAAGCATGCCCTTTGCTGGACTTGATTGCCTAAGCCAGTATATTAGACCACTGTGTTTACTGTGGTTTAAGAGATAATATGAATTTTTGCCGTTGGCTTTTTTGCGCTCTCCTTATTTGCCTCCTTCCTTTGAGCGCTTCAGCAAAAATCTACACAACGCCGATCCTTGCGGAAGCGCATGAGCTACTTCAGACCAGTCCAGAAAAATCACTCCGCATTACCGACCGTTATTTAAATCAACGCCGTATGAGTGAGCAAAAAGAAAGCTCTCGTGTGCATGTTAACGACGATGCTGATCACTCGGTGCGTACCCCGCTCAATACCGTTAACGCGATGCAAATTAAGGCGCGCGCGCACTCACTACTGAATCAACCAGATCGGGCGATTAACACCATCAAAAAAGCGATTAAACTCGCTCAAGAAAATGAACTCGAATTTACCATTATTGAAACCCAACTGATCTACTCAAAAATCTACTGGGAAAACCTCCAAAATAGCGTGTTAGCGCTAAAGCTGCTCGACAACATCGATAAAACGATCAGCCAATCAGAGCCACTTAAGCTCACTAAACAAGTGAAGGTATTGCAATACGAAACACTGCTGCAACGTGCTGTGATTGAATCGGCGGTAGGAACAGAAGAGAGAGCAGAAAAACTGTTTAGCAAAGCGAAACGCTTATTAACCAATTTAGATAACACCACAGCCTTGATCGAGTACCAGTTAACGCTTGGTCAACATTACTTGCAATACAATCATTATGATTTGGCTTTGGATCGCCTGCTAAGTGGCTACTGGCTGTCGGTTGAAGAAGATAATAAAGCGCAAACTGCAGTGGCGAATTTAGGGTTAGCAACTTTATTTGAACAACGCAGTGTGTTCGATAAAGCACTGGAACATGCAACCCAAGCGGGTGAGTTTTTCGAGCACTTTAAACGCACGCAACCTCTCGCTAAAACATTGGCTCTTATCGCTTCCATTTACGAACAACAAGGCCGCTACAACTTAGCCTTAGTGCATTACTTTAACGCCTTAGATCAAGAGAGCCAGCTAAAGCATGATGGCTGCTCATCACAACTGTACCTGAATATCGCACGGGTATACCTACAGTTATATAACTACCCGAAAGCCGAGCAGTACCTTCAGCAAGCACGCCAGATGGCGAAAAGATCGGGCAATGAAGCCTTAAATGCCGACACGCTACTGCTTGAAGGAAAGCTACAATTGGCCGAAGGGCACATTGTAAAGGCGATATCAACCTTACAATCAGGGCTGCTGGCGGCAAGTCGTATCGGCCAGCTCAATTTGCAACTACAAGGCGAAGTCATTTTATCCCAGGCCTTTGAACAAAATTCAGATTACTACAATGCCTTGCTCAGCCAGCGCCGCTACGAGCAACTGTTTGAACGCCAGCAAAAAACGCAGCTCAAAAGCAATGTTGAAGTCTTCAAGCAACAGCAGCGCATGATGGAACGTTCTTTAATGCTTGAAGAGCTAGAAAGACAGCAATTCGAAAGTGAAAAATCTCTTTACCAACAACAACAAGTGAGCATTTTTCTGATCAGTTTATTGCTGGTGGTCAGCATAGTATTATGGCGTCGTCATAGCGTGGCAAATATGCTGCAAAACCGCTTTAAACAACTGCGTACGGAGTTTTATACCCACCCTCGTAGCGGGCTAAGAAACCTACGAATGCTCAACGCTCGTCTACCTGACTCATTACAACAAAGCAGTGCCAACTTTGAACAGTGGCACTTAGGCGACATCATCAACGAGCCACTAAGCGATCGATTACGTTTTGCATTAGTTGAAATTCCATTTCTTAAACACATTTACTTGGAACGAGGCTACCAGCAAGGATTAGAGATGGAACGCCAACTTGGTGCCTACTTCCAAAATGAAGTGTGTAAGCCTGCACGCCTATACCATTTCTCCGATGCGATGTTCTTATACATAGAACCAAACTCACGCTTAAACAGTGAACCGGCTCAGCTCGCTGATTCTATTCAACAATTAATTGATGGTTTTATCGCCGATCGACACATCGACAATAAAGTTCGGATCGGGATGGCTGAATACCCATTTTTGCCTCGTGCCTACACCGCAATTAACGATCAAGAACTCATCGATATTCTGCTAATGGCAACCAATGCTGCACGTTTAAATAATAAGAAAGAGCAAGGAAGTCAATGGGTTCACCTAAGTGCTATTGATGCCGCTCCCGCTGCAAGCTTTGCCAGCGACAATATTCGCAAAGCCTGTATCCAAGGTATTAATAACGGGTTAGTTAAAGTACAAGCATCTACAAGCTTAGAATTTTGTTGGAATAACGATCACGATTCTGATAATAAGGTCAATTAAATTCATCAGAATTTAAATTTAATGCCGCTATATCAATAGCGGTAACTTTGTTTTTGTTACTATACACGCCATAGTATTGGTTCATTCGCCCCTATAACTCTATATAGCGATTATTTTAGGTATGCCTTACCCTCGTGACTGACGTAAATGCCGTTGTTTCTGAAGTGAGTAAATTGAAACAACGCCTAGATCAAGCTCAACTTTCATTCCGAGATGCTTCTCTTAAGTCGCGTCGCGAGATTGTTATTTTAAAGCGCCTGATCACCCGTCTATCTGTCGCATGCAGAGGTATAGACCAAGAACTTGATCTCAAGCTGGTCGAACTTCGCAATGACCTCGAGCAACCTAAAGATATCAGCAAGCTGATCCCGCGCTTAGCGTTAATTGAACGTCTTGTTACTCGTCAGGCGGCGTTAACGGAACAAGCCAGTCAAAACCTTGAACAGCATATCCACTTGAGTGGGGATACGCTAAACCGGGTTCGCACTTTACCTGCACAGCTCAAGCGTGATCTTCGCAATATTTTATCTGCGACGCCCAACAGCTTAGGTGACAATCACAATCGCTTAATACGCTTATTAGAGCTGTATGAAAGCGCCGTTAAATTGCTTTCAACCTCGACCAATCAGCATCAAAGTAACAGCATAGATCATGATGTTTTAATTCACCTTAGTTGCGAATTACAACACCTGATCACCGAGCTTGATTTCACCGATGACAACAGTTCGACGCTGCTGGAGATCCGCAATAAGTTGCTAGCGGGCGTCACAGCAGAAACCCTGACCGAACAAGCATTGATTGTTTTACGATTAGTGATCAGTGGGCATCACCAAGACCGCCGTTCGACGCAAAAATTCGTTGATGGTGTCCACAGTGACTTAGCTGCCATCAAGAAAACAACTCACCAAAGCCTTGGTCAATCCAATGCCTTACTAGAACAGCGAGCGACGGTGATATCCGAGTTTTCAGCTTTGTCAGACCAAATGCAGCAAGGACTAAAAGAGCAAGAAAACCTAGAAACATGGCGTCCCCAACTAGAAACCATTAGTACAGAGCTGCATACCTTAATTGAGCGTACTCACGCGTTAGAAAAACGTGAGCGAGAGCTGCTGGATCAGTTGGCGCACAATGAAAATAAAGTCATCAGTCTTTATGAAAAAACCGCAGAACACCACCAATCGTTAAACCAACAAGAACGAAAGATGTTCTTAGATCATTTGACCAAGGTGTACAACCGGGCTGCATTCAACGATCGCCTCGAGCACGAATACCGCCGCTGGCTGCGTTACCAACACCCACTTTGTGTTGCCTTACTCGATCTTGATAATTTCAAAGAAACTAACGTTAACTTCGGCTATGTCGCGGGCGATAAAGCGCTAAAAATCATTGCGCGTACGATTCACCACTGCCTAGACGATACTGATTTTATTGCCCGTTTTGATGGCGATAAATTCATGGTGATCATGCCTGATACCACCGAAGAAGAACGAACAAAGCGCATCAATGCCATTCGGGAAGCCGTCGCTCAACTCCCCTTCCATTTCCGCGATCAGCAGGTCTCGATTACCTTATCTATTGGTGCGACTATGTTCGATACCAATGACACACCTCCAAACATTATTGAACGTACTCAAAAAGCGCTCAATACGGCCAAGAGCACAGGTTCAAATCGCTTAAGCTGGATTGCCTAAACCTCACACCCTCTACATTTATTACTAGGCAAATCTCTAATTGCTGTGTAATGTGAAATTAAGCTACTGATATTAAATAGCAAAAAGCAAAACCAGCTGGCTATACTAATATTTATGCTTAACGATGAGATTCGCTATAACCAACAACAATCAATATCGAGTCCATCTAAACAGCTATACCTCGTATCAACAACTAAATAATAAAAACGAACTCGCACACCCGCAAATATTGGGTATACACCTCGTTTTCCCCCACAGCAATCGCTGTTTTCGATGATCAGGGAGGTCACCATGATTACCCATATCAGCCCCGTTGGTAGCATGGATCTGCTATCACAACTCGAAGTTGATCGCCTAAAAGCGACCGCTTCTAGCGACATTTACCGCCTATACCGAAACTGCTCACTGGCGGTACTCAACTCTGGCAGCCACACCGATAACTCCAAAGAGCTGCTAGAAAAAAATAAAAGTTTTGATGTTAACGTCATGCGTCGTGAACGTGGGATCAAACTCGAATTGATGAACCCGCCAGAGCATGCTTTTGTGGATGGCCGGATCATTCGAGGCATTCAAGAACACATGTTTTCAGTGCTACGCGATATTGTGTACGTCAATATGCATGTCCAACAGCGAAACGACCTGAACCTGACTAGCGCACCGCATATCACCAACTTTGTGTTCAGTATTTTACGTAATGCCCATACCCTACGCGCAGGCGAAAGCCCAAATATGGTTGTGTGTTGGGGGGGGCACTCAATTAATCCCATTGAGTATCAATATACTCGAGAAGTCGGCCATGAACTCGGCCTACGTGAACTCAATATCTGTACTGGCTGTGGCCCCGGTGCCATGGAAGGGCCAATGAAAGGCGCGGCAATTGGCCATTCCAAACAGCGCTATGGTGAGAGTCGTTTTCTAGGCTTAACCGAGCCATCAATTATTGCAGCAGAGCCACCGAACCCTATCGTGAATGAGTTAGTGATCTTGCCTGATATTGAGAAACGGCTAGAAGCCTTTGTCCGCGTTGGTCACGGTATTATCATTTTTCCTGGCGGCGCAGGTACCGCGGAGGAGTTACTCTATATTCTGGGGATCCTGATGGAGCCAGAGAATGAATCGCAACCAATGCCATTAGTGCTCACAGGCCCGAAAGAAAGCGAAGCCTATTTCCGTACCTTAGATAGCTTTATTCGCGATACTTTAGGCGAGGCTGCCACCAAGCATTATCAGATAGTAATCGACAACCCTGCTGAAGTTGCTCGTATCATGAAAAATGCGATGCCGCAGGTAAAAGAGCACCGCCTCGCAACAGGTGATGCCTATAGCTATAACTGGTCATTGAAAATTCCACCCGAGTTTCAATTACCGTTTGAACCAACCCATGAATCGATGGCAAGTTTAGATTTACACATGAATCAACGTCCCGAGCACTTAGCCGCGAATCTACGCCGTGCTTTCTCAGGCATCGTTGCGGGTAATGTGAAAGAAGAAGGGATCCGTGAAATCGAACGCAAAGGCCGCTTTAAAATCAATGGTGATAGCGTACTGATGAAACGCATGGATAAACTGCTGAAGAATTTTGTGGATCAACAGCGCATGAAACTGCCTGGATCAAAGTATGAACCTTGTTATGAGATCGTCACAGCGCCAGTAGTAATGAAATAACACGCTTTAACGCGTACAATAAAGGGCCTGTTTAGGTCCTTTTTTTGTGTGCTATGTCTATTCATCTTGTTGTTATTGATGCTTTAAACCTTATCCGCCGTGTTCATGCCGCTCAACCGGGTGAACCCAACGTCGACAATACAGCCAAAGTCTGCTGTCAGGCGCTAGAGAAAATCATTAACAACAGCCAACCGACCCATATCGTGGCAGTATTTGATCACCACAGTGATGATCGTGGCTGGCGGGCAGAGCTACTACCACACTATAAAGAAGGGCGTAAACCTATGCCCGAAGAACTGGCACTCGGCATGGATAAAATCCAAGATGCTTTCATGGCGATAGGAATCGATTCCTTACTCTCCGATGGTGATGAAGCCGATGATTTAGTCGCTACCTTGGCGCTCAAAGTCGCCTCACGTAACCAACAGGTCACCATCGTCTCAACAGACAAGGGATACTGCCAGTTACTCCAGCCAACCCTACGGGTACGCGATTACTTCCAACAACGTTGGTTAGACGCTCCTTTTGTCAAAAAAGAATATGGGATCACACCAGAACAGCTGACGGATTATTGGGGATTGGCAGGGATTAGCTCGAGTAAAATACCTGGTATTACTGGTATCGGGCCTAAAGCAGCGGTGGAATTACTAAGCCTTTACCCAAGCTTAGAAGCGGTATTATCAGCGACCGACTTACCAAAAAAATGGCAAAAGAAAATCACGGGCAACGAAGAAATGGCCCGAGCCAGTAAACAAGTGGCGTCATTAAAAACCGATTTAGAGCTGGGTTTTAACCTGCAAGATATCCGCTACCAAATCCCTGAGTAATACCAATCAATTTTCTAGCTAGCGCACAATAAAAAAGCGGCCCCATATAGAAGCCGCTTTTTTTGTATTTATCGCGTTCAGCTAACAGGCATTGTCACAAACCTATTAGTAGGCTGAGCGGTTATCTGTACGTTGGATGTGTACCGTAATTTCTTCACGGTCATGGTATAGATGCTTTGCTTGTAGGTTAAACTTCACACCGTTTTTAACCAGGTACTGTTTAAGGTTTTCAATATCTTGCAGCACTTCATCGTAACGGCCTTTCATTGGCAGTTTAAGGTTGAAGATCGCTTCTTTTGCCCACGCTTTAATTAACCAATCACCCATAAGATGGGCAACACGCGCTGGCTTTTCAATCATGTCACACACAATCCAAGTCACATTCTTACGTGGCGGCTCAAATTTAAAACCATCCACTTCATGGTGCTTTACTTGGCCGGTATCCATCAAGCTTTGTGCCATTTGACCGTTATCAATCGCATGCACGAACATAGAACGCTTCACTAATTGATAGGTCCAACCGCCTGGACACGCGCCTAAATCAACGCCCCACATACCTGGCGCTAAACGCTCATCCCACTCTTCGCGAGGGATAAATACGTGGAAGGCTTCTTCCAGTTTAAGGGTGGAACGGCTTGGCGCATCCGATGGAAATTTCAGACGCGGGATCCCCATGAAGAACTGTGAATTGTTGTTCGTAAATGAATAACCTACGTAGCAACAACCTGGAGCAATAAAGCACACATGCAATGCCGGGCTCCAAGTACTGTCTTGTTTGTACAGGATTTCTTTTTTACGCATCGCTTGGCGTAGCGGCACAGTAAATTTACGGCAGAACTTCAGCAGCTCTTTAGCTTCATTGGTATCTGGCGTTTCGATACGTAGCTCACCACAGCGCGGGAAATCTTCAACCGCCGCTAAAATAGGTGAAATACGATCATCTTGCGGTAAGTCAGTAAGCAAAGGCTTCGCTGCAAACATTTGGCGCGCAAAAATAAGCGAAGAGAATGGCTGTAGTTTAATAAACTTCTGCGCATCACCTTGCTGATAAAATTCAAACACAACAAAACCAGTGTTGTTTTTCACCCGAGGGAAACCATACAACTCCAGTTTGTTTGCTTTGTCTTGAACTTCACCGGCACATTCTTTTTCAAAGCCTGGACGACAGTATAAAATTACGTGATTCACTTTGAAACCTCAGCTGAACGCCAAGCAGCGACAGTTAACGCTACCCAGCCAAAAATAAAACAAAACCCACCCAGTGGTGTGATGGGGCCAAACCATTTAATGCCCGTTAATGCGAGCGCATACAAGCTGCCACTAAAGCACACAATGCCCGCACCAAAAAATAGGGCTGCGTATGATACCGCTTTTGACGGCAGAATGCGTGCCCATAATCCACATCCGACTAAGGCGACCGAATGTAACCCTTGGTACTGAACCCCAGTCTTAAATACATCAAGCAGATACGGCGATAACTGGGCTTTCAATCCATGAGCAGCAAATGCCCCCAGCATGACAGTTATTGCACCACTGAAGGTCGCACACACTAAAATCCAACGAGCACGATTTGCCACAGCATGATCAAACTTAGCAGAACTCGTCATGACTTAGTGCCCTTTTTGCTGGGTACAACGCAGGATGAAATCAACCAACTGACTCACCACCAAAGCACGATTCTCTGCTTCCGTATGGCCAGATTTTTTACGCGGTTTAAAACCATGATCACCATCAGGCAAAAAAGTGGTTTCCACTTGCTCGCTGTATTGCCATGCTTCCACTTCAAAGCGGGTACCGAAGGTGTCGCGCTCACCTTGCAAGATCAGCGTCGGTGTTGCCATGGTTTTCAAATGCTCGCCACGAAAGTTCTCAGGTTTACCCGGCGGATGAAATGGAAAACCAAGGCAAGCAACACCCTTCACGCGCGACTGACAATTTTCTGCATCGGGCGTTTCTGTCGCAATATCGCTGACCATAATGCTGGCCATGCGCCCGCCCATCGATTTACCACCGATCACTAAGTGCTCAGACTCATGAGCCTTAATGTGACGCAAAAAGTCGACTAACAGCTTAGGTTGACGATCGGGTGGGCGTTTTTTTCCGTCTTCGCGACGCTTGACCATATAAGGAAAATCAAAACGCACCACGCGAATACCATGTTTTGCAACATGTTGGGCGATATCGGCCATGAATTCATGATCCATCCCCGCTCCAGCACCATGGGCAAACAAGAAAGTTGCTTTGGCGTCTTCGGCGCTCGGTCCATCAATTAAGTAGGTCGGAAAATCGAGGCTCTGCTCCTGTTGTGAGTCTGCATTTTGTATCGTGTTCGAAGTATTAGTCGACATCAGGCATATCCTCTTGCTCTCGTGCTGCTTTCGTTAATACCCAATCACGGAACACTTGAATACGGCCAGTATCTGCCTGCTTTTCTTGGCAAACAATGTAGAACGCATTTTTGCTCAATAACACTTCATCAAACGGACACACTAAACGACCCGCTTCAAGTTCGGGCTGTGCCAGCACATTATTACCCAGCGCAATACCCTGGCCATGCACCGCCGCCTGCAACACCATGGTGGAGTGACTGAAAATAGGCCCTTGGTTTACGTTGGTGCCCGCAATGTTGTATTGGCGAACATAGTTTTTCCACTCTTTGCGTGACGTGTCGTGCAACAAGGTATGCAGCTTCAAATCATCCAATGAATGCAGTGGTTTCGGCCCATTCAACAACATTGGTGAACAAACTGGCATTAAAAACTCTTGGTACATTTTATCAACGCGTAAACCCGACCAATTTCCACGTCCGTAGTAAATCGCGACATCAACGTCATCAGTGAGCGATCCCTCATCCAAATCGACCGCTTTGATACGTACATCTATATCAGGATGCTTTTCATTAAAGTCACTCAGACGCGGCACTAGCCACTGGATTGCAAAACTAGGAGGTAAACTAATGGTTAATGCACCTTTTGCTCCCCGTTCTAACACTTTATCAGTGGCATCTGATATTGCAGAAAAGATGTCTTTTATGTCGAGGAAGTAACTTTGCCCCTCTTCCGTCAGCAATAATGAACGATTACGACGACGAAATAATTTGAGCCCTAAAAATTCTTCAAGTGCTTTAATTTGGTGGCTCACAGCCGCTTGTGTGACAAATAACTCTTCGGCTGCGCGAGTAAAACTTAAGTGTCTTGCTGCAGCTTCGAACACTTTTAGTGAGTTGAGCGGGGGTAAACGTCTCGACATAGTTTTCCTACCTGACCATAACATTAGTTTTTTTTATGGTAATCATTATAAATTGTCCATTGCTCAAGTGCTACATAAACCCTATTATTCGTTTCGCAGCTGAGGGGTAGTACAAGTTTTTTGCTCTGTAGCATTTGTACTTAACCAATGTTGCGATGTTGTGTTTGCATATTGTCCGAGTTGTGTCGGATCGGTAGTTATCTACCAATTTTTACTTCCTGTATATTTGACCTGTCTGTCAAAATCATTTTTAGCACTGCGCCCCAACGCAGTGCTTTTTTTTGCCCAAAAAGCGAGACTTATCGCCTTACACGCCCCTCATACCCAAAATTGGCAATTTAGAGTACAATCGTGAACTTGAATAACAGCTAGTGACCACCATGACTGCACAATTTTCTATCGATGCGATTCGCGCCCAGTTTCCAGCCTTACAGCAAACCTGTAATGGTCAACCTTTAGTGTATTTAGATAGTGCAGCGACTGCGCAAAAGCCGCAGGTGGTGATCGATACCATTCAACAATATTACAGCGGCCAAAATGCCAATGTTCACCGTGGCAGCCATTCGTTAACAGCTAAAGCAACCGCCAAATTCGAGCAAGCCCGTGAGACCGTTCAGCACTTTCTCGGGGCGGCGAGTAACCGTGAGATTATTTGGACCCGAGGTGCAACCGAAGCGTTAAACCTGATCGCGCAAACTTATGCCCGTCAAACCTTGCAACCTGGCGATGAAATCCTAGTCAGTGAATTAGAGCATCACGCCAATATTGTTCCATGGCAGATCGTGGCTGAGCAAACGGGCGCTAAAGTGGTAAAGATTCCGATGCATTCGGATTGCTCACTCGATATGAATGCCTTTCGCCAATTACTGTCTGAAAAGACCCAAATTGTCGCAATAGCCCATATCACTAACGTCACGGGTACCCGTAACCCTATTGAGCAAATGATTGCCGAAGCACATCAATACGGTGCTGTTGTGGTGGTAGACGGTGCACAAGGCGTGGTACACGAGGCAATTAATGTCCAAACACTAGATGCTGATTTCTACGTATTTTCTGGCCACAAACTGTTTGCCCCCGCTGGTATTGGCGCGCTATATGGCAAGCTAGCATTGCTTGAAGCGATGCCACCTTGGCATGGCGGCGGCAAAATGGTCGAAAAAGTCAGCTTTAACGGTACCACCTACTCTGGCGTGCCGGGAAAATTTGAAGCCGGTACTCCCAATGTGGCGGGTAGCTTAGGCCTTGCTGCCGCCATCGATTGGTTTAACGCAATCAACCAATCACAAGCCGAACAACACATTGCCCACCTTCGTCAGCGTGCTATCGAGGGAATTAAAGACATTGAAGACTTACGCATTGTTGGACTACAAGAACACGCAAGTCTGTTTTCTTTTGTGGTTGATGGTGTGCATCATCAAGACATAGCAACCCTACTCGATCAGCAAGGTGTTGCGCTTCGTGCTGGCCACCATTGCGCCCACCCTATGCTTGATGCGTTAGGCTTAACAGGCACACTGCGCGTTTCGATTGCGCTCTATAATACTGAACAAGACATTGACTGTTTTATCGCAGCGCTACATAAAGCCTGTAGCCTGCTGTAAGGAAAGACCATGACATTACCGCACCACCCGTTTGGGACTGAAATTACCGCTGACGATATTGTCGCGCAAATGCAAACAGCCAAAGGCTGGGAAGATCGTTACCGCACAGTCATTCAACTAGGTAAAAGACTTCCCGTGCTGCCCGATGAATTTAAACTGGCCGATCTCACCGTCAGTGGTTGTGAAAGCCTTGTTTGGTTGGCACACGATAATCAAAACGGTGTGTTCCACTTTGCCGCAGACTCTGACGCCCGCATCGTACGCGGGTTGATTACGCTAGTACTTGCGGCATACGAAGGAAAAACAGCAGATGCTATTTTAGCGTTTGATATTGATGGGTATTTTGACCGTTTAGGCTTAATTGAACACTTAAGCCCATCGCGTGGTAATGGGCTTAAAGCCATTGTTGAGCAAATTAAAGTGACCGCTACAAACGCGTGAACACTTCAAATTAAATAACAAAAAAGCGGCTCCGTATCACTACGCGAGCCGCTTTTTTCTATTCTTAAACGGTGTAACAGCTATCCGTTATTTAAGGTGTTTTTGTACTAGCTTTTGCAACACACGAGAAACGGCAACAAAGCCAAAGGTCGCTGTCACCATAGTCGCAGCGCCAAAACCACTGGCACAATCCATACGCTTAGGCCCTTCGGCTGTTGCTTTCATATTACACACCGAGCCATCCGCTTGTGGGTACTTCAACTGCTCGGTTGAATACACACAATCAATACCAAACTTACGCTTAGGGTTTGTCGGAAAGTTATGATGACGGCGCAAGGTATCGCGCAGTTTTTTCGCCAGTGGATCTTGAATCGTCTTGGTCAAATCAGTGATTTGAATCTGCGTCGGATCGGTTTGACCACCCGCGCCACCCGTGGTGATCACTTTATACTTATTGCTCTTACAATGCGCTAACAAAGCCGCTTTCGGCTTCATGCTGTCAATGGCATCTAAGATGTAATCATGGCGACCATCAATGTACTCACGGATGTTCTCTGGCGTAATAAAGTCATCAATCAAGTTCACCTGACACTCAGGGTTAATCAGCTTAATACGCGCTGCCATCACTTCAATTTTACTCTGACCAACCGTACCTGTCATCGCATGGATCTGACGGTTAATGTTGGTCACACAAACATCGTCCATATCGATCAGGGTCAGCTCACCAATACCTGAACGCGCTAACGCTTCTGCCGCCCATGAGCCAACACCACCAATACCGATCACACAAACGTGTGCAGCACGGTAAATCTCTACTTCACTGTTACCATAAAGGCGACGTGTGCCACCAAAACGTTGGTTATAACTGTCTGAGGCTGGGGTATCTAATTCGCGCATAGGATGTTCACTGCTAGGTCGTTCAGATAAAGAATGAGCGCGTGTTATACGCGCTCTATTAATAATTGTCCAGTTTGCCCAAGTGATGAAAAAAGCAAACAAAGGATAAAAATGGCTACGGATTTACCGAGAAATAACCCGCTATTCAGGCTTGGTCGCCTGTGCTGGCACAAGCCAAGGATCGGCGGTAGCCGTATTAGGTAAGCCTAGCTTCCATACCCGACCAAAATGCTTGTAGTGCCCAGCATCAATACCTGCTTGGTCACCCATACCATGGTAGAGGTCGAGGTGGTTTTTCTTCACCGCGCCGCCTGTATCTAGTGCCATCAATAGCTTCAGGACATGTTTACCGTTCCAGTTTCCTTCGCTATCGAGCTGAGGGACTTCCGCTAAAATCACGCTGCCCATTGGCAAGTATTCACGATCGGCAGCAACAGATGCATGCGCCAATAATGGAATGCCCGCTGTTCCCATTACATCCAAGCTCTCTTGCGGCTTAAAAAAGACATATGATGGATTCTGCTCTAGCAATTCACGTACCGTCGCTTCATCTTGCTGCGCCACCCAATCGGATATTGCTTTTAGCGACATTTTCTCACGCGGTACTTGCTCACGCTCAATCAGAATACGGCCGATACTGACGTAAGGATGGCCATTTTTACCTGCGTATGCGAAATATTGCAGCTCATCATTATCTTCAAAATGGACAAAGCCGCTGCCTTGCACTTCCATCATAAAAACATCGAGCATGGAAGCGCTATAGCCTAGCTCCAGTTGCTGATTCGCCAATACGCCATTGTTTATCTCTGCCCGCGTTGGGCACTTACCGTCACATTTCGGCATACCGTAAACAGGGTATTTAAACGTTTCGTTTGCTTGGTGGCGTAATTCGATCACTGGCGAAAAATAACCAGTGAACATCACATTGCCATAACCATCACCGCCACCCATTTGCGCAGCTTGAATACCGTAATTAGCTAACTCTGCAGGATCGCCAGAGTGCGCTGCCCAGCTCTGAATTTGGTTGTATAAAGGGAAATACTTTTCCGCCATTGACGGCGAGCGCTCAATCACTTTCGTCATCTGCGCATCAAATTGACTATAGTCTCGCACTTTATCCGAATTTACCGATTCAACCTGATTCAAGACTTGCTCGAAATCACCATCAAGGTACTGCTGCCCTCGGTCGGTTGGTTTAGCACAACCGGCCAAACCAATAATGCACACTGCGATAGTTAAATGACGAAACACAAAAAGCCTATATAGGTTAAAGAAATCAACAACAAGTATAACAAGCTCGCCAGAAAACGAGCTATTGAGTTTGTAAAAAGCAGGTCAGTATTTATGCCGAAACAATATTCTTCATCGACTACTTCGCACGGCGATCATAGATACTGCCAATTTCTTCATGCTGACCAGCACCTGGCGGTCCACCTGCTGCACCGACAATAGCATCAACAATCCCTTTTATATCTTTTTGCCCTTTTAGGGTTAATTTGTGGCGAGTTCCAGTATTTACATTGTCGTAGCCACACACTCCATTTTTATCTTTCGTCCCAGTACCAGAAGCCGACTTATAATCAATGGTATGGATGTTGCTGGCATCAAAACACCAATCACGGTCTGCATTTCGGCTAAAACCTGGGTAACTCTTCGGATCTACCCCAACACCAATAGCGGCCATCGTAAGGTTAGGAAACTCCTTCCTTAACTTATTGCACATACCTGCATCCGCTAAGCGCTGAAAAATAAGATCATTCCTAACTTCAGTCGAACCCTTAATTTCATTATTATACTTAACTTCGGGATTCTCTTTCGAATTAGGGCTATCAACACCACCAACAATAAGCAGCAGTAAACCCGGCTTGTCTCTATCGCCATGTTGATGTAACTCTTTGGCTGCTTGAAGGAAGCCTTGGTAAGAAGCACTCCATGCTCCTAAATAACTTACCTTTCCACCCGAAACATCATAAGTTCTTGAAGAATTAGAGGTAAATTTATTTACTTCACGCGAAAATGGATCTTCAGCCATGCCTTCATAAGAGAACCGATCACCATTGAGATCTTTATCCGCTAATGAAATAGTTCTAAAGTTACCACGACAAATCTTATTTCCTCCTGAGTTATACAAATTATCATTGCGAATAAACTCGGCTTGGCGGTTGTTCAAATCAAACATGTAGCGGACGCTATCAGAGTAATCAATATGCCTATCAGCATCAGGAAGCCAATTGTATACCTCTGATTTATTTGAAGCTTTATGGTAAGTTTCATTAACAAAGTAAGCGGCACTTTTACCAGTTCCAATTTTTTCGATCACCTCGCTAGGGGTATTATTGGCGTACTCTTGCCAATCAATTTCACCATAGCCTTGATCCACCTGAACTCCCTCCTGCTTACTTTCTTCAGAAGCCGTTAAAAAGTGAAGGTGATTTTGGCAAAGAGGGCGACCACCTGAGCGACTTCCCCACCCACTACTGCTTGGGCCATTCAACCGATTGGAAGTGCGACTATCATAAGGAATCACCCCAAGTTTACCTCTCGTGACAGGTTCCTTCTCTTGCCCTTTTGAAGGCTTTCTGATCTGTTTAACAAACTCATTTACAATCTGATGGGCAACAAATAACCTAGCAGTTTCGTGATGATAGATTCCGGGAGTAAACTCGATGGTGCATGTGTCTTGATTCATATTTAATGAGTGATCGACAGCAATCACCACATCATTTAATCCACCAGCCATCGCTAATTTTTTTGAAGCAGCAAAATTAGCAACATTCTGCGTTTCATCAAATGACGGCGCGCTCGCCATATCCATCCATGAATCATGTTGAGTTGAAGCCGTTACTTTATACTGTAAAAATTCAACTTTTCGCTCCTGTTTATCTATGGTGATATTCTCTTCACCACTCTTATAGTAAATTTTTAGCTCTGGTAATTTAGCTTCAGCATCAGGTAAATAACTTCTCGCAACTTTAGTAACTAGCGCTTGGTTTTTTTCATCGTCAGCTTCTTTTGCTTCTTGAGCTGCCAACAATAAAGAAGCCGTCTCCAGTGCATCACCCAAGCGCGCTTTATTATTCAAGTAACGCGCCCCTTCAACTCCTAGGGCCGTCAAACTTGCAAGCGCAATAAATATTAAGACGAACCAAATTGCAGCCACGCCAGACTGTCGATTAATTGAATGCATAATTAGCGGCCTACATTAATACTGGAAGAGCGAATAACAATGGGTGATTTAGAGGATTGGGTAAAACGCTGGAACAAATCAGGACTTTCATAGCATACTGTCACTCGATACATCGGCTTATAACGCTTTTTATTGGTATAAGGCGTGAGTGTCGTGAATTCGGATTTATTCGGAGCCTTACATGCTAATTGCTGGTTACCTTTTGGGTAAGAGCTGTAATTCTTAATTATTGCTGGACTGTTTTTATTGGATTGTTTATCAAACAATACACCTTCAACAATCAGTGCATATTTACTTTCATTAAACCCAACACGCTGTCGTGATAATGTACTTTTGACAATGCGGTCAATTTGATCCACATCTTTCTCATTAAGCGTTATACGTCCTTCGCTAGAGTTAAGTGCTGGGTAAAGCGCACTGCGATCACGAACGATATTTACCATCGAATAACTTAAATTATCGAGTTCACCTTGAATCGTCATTTTTGCAGCCAAGTCACCAGCAAACATCATACACATTGCTAATGCTCCCAGTACAAAAGTTAACTCGATTGCCACAGAGCCTTTTTGGTGAGAAATTTGATTTGTAAATACCATGTCTCTAGACCCCTCGACGAGCAAATTCTTGCACTGCAATGACTTCACGATGAATAGGAAATGAGCTATAACCACTCAACCGAATCAATGGTTTATAATTATATGTTAATTGGTAAGACGCGATAGGCGCTTGAGAAGCATGATACATATTCACGTGATGGTCTTGAGCTAATGCGGCTATATTGGGGTATAACTTCATATCCACGATAAACTCATCGTTTTGGCTCATTACCCCCCACAATGAAAAGGCGTTTTCCTTCAGTTTCTTTCTAAATTCTTTTTCAAATTTATCTTCACTATCAATTTCTAAGACTTTGATATCTCTTGTCACTTCAGACGCAGCAAAATTTACAACAGCAACAGTATAATTTCTTAACCCAATATCCATGATCATTACAGTCATAAACCATAACACGATGAACCCAAGGGCAAATTCAATACTTGCTACCCCAGCTTGTAAACGATGACTGCGCTTCATACTCGCACCTAAATATCCCCTTGAGGAATACACATAGAAAACCAATTTAGTCAAATTAATGACGCCGATATAGTTTATTCTACAAATTTTGCAATGCAAAACAAGGTGATGCATATGAAAGAAGATAAGAGCATTTAATAAATATAAGCAGAGGTTAAATTTACTCCTACTGATTTAAAAAATAAGCACCTGTTTTTAAATGGTTATTTTTGTGATATTTCATATTTCATAAAAACAAGTCGCGCTTAGATAAAACTAATATATTGAAATAGAAGATAAAAAAATATATTAAAGCGCGTTCTTAGAACCCCAAATAGAGTCATTTTTAACTCAATTAATACAATATTTAACTATGCACTAATTGCTTTAATAATATTGAGGTTGAGATCGGTGGGTTCATTTTGTTACTGCAGCATGCCAATCATATTTACTGAGCAAATATTTATAGCTATAACATTTTTCTACTAAACATGGAGGTGTAATGTAGCGGAGATTTACGCATAAGTTGACCTGAGTAATAAACATACTCATAGGTGTCATCGCCAAATTGATAGCTCAGGGTATTACCATCCCAGTCATAATGGGTACTGACAACTCGCCCGTTAACATAAACACCATCGGGACGTAACTCAAAACTGTCCGAGGCGTACTCAGCAACAGCTTGCTCAGTCCATACCCCATCAATATTCACTGGCGGCTCAGGCAATAACCAAGCAGACGACACCACACCTGTTGTCATCAAACCCACTAAGGTAGTGCCGCAACTAATCACCCCCAATAAGAAGGTCGTTTGCAGGCGCTTTTTCGCTACTTTCTGTTTAGGAGCTGCTTTAGTCATAACTTGGTCAAATAAATACTAACGTCTAACCTTTGTTTACTCGATACATTAAGTACCACGTTCGATAAAAAAATAATTATTCATGAATCGATAACGAGATCTTGAAGCAAAAAAAATAATTGGCGACACTGGGGTTATCAAAAGTCACACATGGATGTCTAACTTTGAAAAATCGCAGTACTGAACTTGTCAAAGGATTCCGTCAATCTGCCCCTTATGTTAATGCTCATGCGGGTAAAACGATTGTTGTTATGCTTGGTGGCGAAGCCATTAATGATGCTAATTTTACCAACATCGTTAATGATATTGCATTGCTAAACAGCCTGGGCCAACGCATTATCGTGGTGTATGGCGCTCGCCCACAGATCAATAGCCTACTGAAAGCACATGGCTATTCAACACCATATCATCAGGGTGTTCGTGTTACCGATGAGCCCGCCCTTAATATTGCGAAACAAGCAGCAGGCTTGCTTCAACTTGATATCACTGCTCGCTTTTCCATGGGGCTCAATAATACCCCAATGGCAGGTTCTCAGATCAATGTGGTCAGCGGTAATTTTATCATCGCTCAACCATTAGGGATCCAAGATGGGGTCGACTATGCGCACAGTGGTCGGATCCGCCGTATTGATTGTGATGGAATCCATCGTCAACTCGACCAAAATGCGATTGTACTACTTGGCCCAATTGCTAGCTCAGTCACAGGTGAATGTTTTAATCTCACCTCTGAAGAAGTAGCGACACAACTCGCGATAAAATTAAAGGCGGATAAGTTAATCGGCTTTTGTTCTGAGCAAGGTGTGATCGACCTTCAAAATAACGTCATTTCAGAGCTACTGCCCAATGAGGCTGAAACTGAATTACAACGACTCGTCTCCGCCGAACAAGATGACAGTGGCACCGCCCGTTTTTTACGCGGTGCGATCAGTGCCTGTCGTGCAGGTGTGCCACGTAGCCACTTAATCAGCTACAAGGAAGACGGCGCGTTAATCCAAGAACTGTTTTCTTTAGATGGCATTGGTACCCAGATCGTGATGGCCAGCGCGGAAAAAGTCCGTGCGGCGGGTATTGATGATATCGGAGGGATCTTAGATCTTATTCGGCCACTGGAGCAGCAAGGTATTTTGGTGCGTCGTTCTCGTGAACAGCTAGAGCAAGAAATTGAGCTATTTACCATTATTGAGCGCGATGGCTTGATCATTAGCTGCGCAGCACTCTACCCCTTCCCTGACGATAAAATAGCCGAGATGGCTTGTGTGGCGGTACACCCTGATTTTCGTGATGGTGATCGTGGTGCCTTGCTGCTTAACCGCTTACGTCAGCAAGCTAAAGAGCAAGGCTTAAAGCAACTGTTTGTGTTAACCACCCAGAGCTTACATTGGTTCAGAGAGCAAGGCTTTGTGGAGTCAAAAGTCGAGCAACTGCCCATGGAAAAACAAGCCCTGTATAACTTCCAACGCCGCTCTAAAATTCTCACCCTAGAATTATAACCCTCAGATCAACAACGCCAGCACAAGCTGGCGTTGTCAGTGATTTTAACCAGTAAGAACGATCAGTTACTTAGTTAGGTTGGTATTAGCTTAATAAACTCGCTAACCCGCTGGCACGCTCAGTACAAATGCGTACCGCCCGCGTCACCACATCGGGCTGGGCGAAAAAGTGTAGCCTCGCCTTGGCACGCGTCACGCCTGTATATACCAACTCACGCGTTAAGATCGGGCTGTAATCTTTCGGTAACACCATCAAGGTATCAGCGAACTCAGAACCTTGTGATTTATGGACTGTCATCGCATACACGGTTTCATGCTCGGGTAATCGGCTCGGTAACACCCCATAGATACTGCCATCTGGCATTTCGAAATACACTCGCAAACGAGGTGTGCTTGCACCTTCATTTAGGCTATTACTGGGCTCGTACATCGCGATACCAATATCACCGTTATACAGACCTAAACCATGATCGTTGCGTGTGATCATCACAGGGCGACCAAGGTACCAAGTATCATCACTGGTGCTGATTTTACCTGCTCGCTCTAACCCTCGCTCAATACGTTGGTTTAAGCCTTGTACCCCAAAGTCACCTTCTCGCAAGGCACACAATAAACGTACTTGTGAAAATGCAGCCAGCACGTCAGAAGGTGAGGCCTGCTGCTCAATGAGATCTAAATAATCGCGGTAGAAATTCACTGTCATTTTGATCAGCGTTTGGTAGTTATCAGTCGATAGCGGATAATTGCGAATATCCGCAAAACCTTGCTGCCAGACACGATCCACCAGCTGAGGTTTACCACTATTAATGGCTCTCGCTAACTGGCCAATCCCCGATTTGGCATGGAAACGGTAGCTCTTTCGCAACATACACAAACTATCAGCGACAGGGCTGACAGCTTGTTGCGCCGATGACAGCTGATAACCCGTTAACTGGTTCAGTTGTGCGGCTTGTTGTGGACTATAGCCTTGTTCGATAAAGCCACAAATATCACCAAGTACAGCGCCTGCTTCAACCGATGCTAACTGGTCTTTATCACCCAACAAAATCAATTTTGCATGCGGCGGCAAGGCATCAAGCAAGCGTGCCATCATAGGTAGATCAATCATCGAGGCTTCATCAACCACCAGCACATCCAAGTGCAATGGGTTATCACGGTTATGACGAAAATCGACACTATTCGGAATCGCACCTAATAAACGGTGAATGGTACTCGACTGCGTCGGGATATTTTCTTTGACTATCGCATCCACCGATAATGATTTCACCGCCGAGCCAATAGATTCCGTCAAACGTGCAGCGGCTTTACCGGTCGGCGCAACCAATTTAATGGCAGGGGCTTCTACACCTGCCGCTAAATCGACCTGCATCACTAAGGCTGCCAACAACTTAGCCACTGTGGTGGTTTTACCGGTTCCTGGGCCACCCGAAATCACGGCAAACTGGCGCGTTAACGCCATCGCAGCCGCCACCTTCTGCCAATTCAAGCAAGCTGAAGTGGGTACTAACTTATCTAATGCTGCCAAATCACCAATTTGAGTTGCTTGCTGTAATACTGCATCAATCGCAGGCCAATCCAGTGAGGCTGGCGCTATCACATCTAGCTTATCGTAAACCTGTTCTTGGCGGGCTTGTGGCGTGTCTGTCTCACTGCCTTTAAATACCGCCAATGCTTCGTATAAGTAACCATATGTACGAGGGAATAGCGCATCAAGCACAGCTGCCATATCACCCTCTAGCAGACTGGCAGCAGGCGCTTGCGCTGTATGCGTGAGTTTCTGCGCGACAATTTTCTCAAAATGCCAGTAACGATGTAGATAGAGGCGCTGGTCAGTAAGCACTAACGGTGTAGCCGCTACCCCATCAGAAACCACGGGTAACTCGGCTAAAATAGCCGCCCAACGGTCAAATTCAGGGAGGCCTTCAAGCAAACCAACCGAATACTTGATCGGTAAATCCATCACGCGTTTAGTGCTTTTCTCATCCAACACTAAGCAGACATTTCCCTTACCTAATTCATGGCTCACCCATGCTGCCAACAGAGCAACCAAATCGTGATGCTCACGATGCGATTCGCCGACTCGTTGTGCGATAAATTTAGCAAACTGATAATCGAGCGAACGCAGTACGCCTTGTTTAGTGAGATCCTGTAATCGCTTAAGCATCAATTTGCTCTCCATCAATTAGCTGTTCTAATTCGGTAAGTAGTTGCTCACTGGGCCTTGCATGGAAAATACCACTGTCACTGCCCGCTTCAATACCGCGTAAAAACAAGTAATACACCCCACCAAAATGGGTTTCATAGTCATAATTCGGAATACGACTACGCAAGAAACGTTGCAGGGCCAAGGCATAAATTTGATACTGCAAATCATAACGGTGATCGCGCATCGCTTCGACCAACTGCTGGCCACGGTAAACCGATGGATCATCCCCTAAGTGATTCGATTTCCAATCGAGAACGTAATATTTACCTTGATGTTCAAACACTAAATCGATAAAGCCTTTTAGCATGCCACTTACGGTCGCAAACCCTAGCTCACCGGCTTTGGCTGACACCTCATCATGTTTAGCAATCACTTTGGTGAGCATAGGGGCAGCCAGTAACTCGATCGGCAGTAAGAATTCCATTTCAGTTAAGCGCTGCGCGGGCGTTTTTTCCCCTAAACGCATCACGTCGCCGTCTAATGAACACTGCAATACGTCACGGATCAATTGCTGTAATACAGGCAACCATTCCAACTCGTAGTTTTCTTTTTGCAGTAGCTCCGTCAAGGTCGCCACGGTTTCAGGGCTATCGACGGGCGCAGTAAATTCAATTTCTTCAAAGACGGTATGTAAGAAAGTACCTGGTCGCGCACCACGCGGGAAAGTATAAATCGAGTATTCAGGCTCTAACGCTAAAGCGTGCTCATCATCAGGTGATACCGCATCAGCCGTCGCATCGATTGCCGAGTCAGTGTCAAAACCCGGTAAATCAAAGCTACTGTCATACGAATTGTGGTGGCCTTGTTTAACCAAGCTTGAGTAGCTGGTCATCCACCAGTTTCGTTCAATGCTGGCGTTAAATTGGTTGGCCATTAATGCAGGTGCATCCCCTTCAATAGCTTGCCACTTATCACTCGGTAATACTGGCGGTTCAGCCACTGTTATTGCAGGGACACTCTCCGCTAACTTCGCCAGCGCGATCTCCAGATCGCTAATCCCACCTTCTTGGCCATTTTGTACCAAGTAGCCCATTGCTGATTGGTGTAAGCCTGTCGGCTCTTTGGTGCTGCGGCCATTACGAATCGGTGCCATACCCACAAAACAACCGTACACAGCCCGTGTTAATGCCACATAAATCAGACGCAAGTCTTCGGCTAACCGTTCTTTATCAGCCTTCTCTAACGAATCAGCCTGCTTAGTAATATCCAGAATGGTCAGGTTTTGCTGAGCATCATGGTATTTCGCTTCACTTGCGGCGCGATAGCTACAAACAAAGGGCATAAATACCAGATCGTATTCCAGTCCTTTGGATTTATGGATAGTGACAATTTGAACCAAATTACGCTCAGACTCTAATCGTTGGATTTGATCGTCAGCATTGCCATTAGGTTCAGCAACATGTTCCGCTAACCAGCGCAGTAAGCCATAGTCACTATCAAGCGTTTGGCTAGCTTGTTGTAATAACTCACCAATGTGCAGTAAATCCGTTAAACGCCGCTCACCACCGTCTTCTGCTAATAAACGCTCAGCAATCGCATTTCGGCTCATCACCGCGCGGAGCATTGGCATCACACCACGGCTTAACCATAATTTGCGGTAATCTCTAAATTCAGTCACCGCGGTTTCCCAGCGGGTTTCATCGTTATTTAATAAATCTAAATCCGCCGCTGTATAAGCAAACAAGCTCGACGCTAACGCCGCCCGTAGCGCTCGTTCATTTTCTGGGGTTAATACCGCTTGTAATAATCGCTGAATATCGGCCGCTTCGGCGCTACCAAACACACTATCTCGGTTAGATAAATACACGCTGGCAATGCCTTGCTCGGCCAGCGCGTGGCGGACTAATTTACCTTCGCTCCCTGTGCGCACCAAAACGGCAATATCGCCCGCCTGAATGGCTTTCTTGTGGTCTTTATCTTGGAAATAGGCACTATCTTGCTGCGATTGAGTCAAAATATCTTGGATTTTAGCGGCCGTCGCCTCCGCCATTACCTCTTGGTAATTACCTTTGGTGACAGGTTTGCCATCCAAGCTCTCTTGATGCCAAAACGTCAGCGCATGCTGTGCCTGACCATCGAGCCACCAGCTACGATCTGGCGCTTTAGGGCTATGATCAACCGATAAAAACTGAATATCTTGATCATACATAAATGGGCTATCAGGATGTTCAAATACCTGATTGACCGAGGCAATCATATCGGCGGTTGAACGCCAGTTTGTCCCTAGGGTGTAGTGATCCGTTACCTGACGGCGCGCTTGAATATAAGTGAAAATATCCGCGCCACGGAAAGCATAAATAGCTTGTTTCGGATCGCCAATCATAAACAAGCCACAACCACTTTGTTTGGCTGTGTCTGTGGTGTAAATATTGCTAAAAATACTGTATTGCAGCGGATCGGTATCTTGGAATTCATCAATCATCGCCACTGGGTACTGGCTGCGAATACGATCAACGAGTAAATTGTCACTGTCGTTATCAATCGCTGCCGACAATTGCGTCAGCAAATCATCAAACGATAGCCAACCTTTACGCTGTTTAGCCTGCGCCAGTAATTCTCGACACTCTGCAATCGCATGAGCTAACAGTGGATCACGTAAGTTAGCAGGGTTATCCAATAACTCAGCAACCGCGGCAAACACTGCATGTTCTGGCGGGTTATCTTTCGATTTTTCAATCAAAGTCTGCTGATGAAAACGCTCAAGCTTATCGGGCAAGTCATAGTTCACCGTTGGCGTTGCTGCCCACTGCGACACTTGCTCTAACCAAGTCGGTAAACTTTTTTTGGTATAGCTGCGTTTGTTGACGCCAGAACCCGCAATCAAAGGTTCTAAATCTGCTTGGTGTTCACGCCACAGGGCTTTAAAGCCATCCAAGCGTTGCAGATTTTGTTGGTGAAGATCAGCCAAAGATTCCGTCATCGCATCAACGCTGAGCTTCACCGGCGCACCGGTTAAACTGCCACCTAAATCCTTCAATAAGGCGGCAGGTGATGACCAAATATTGCGAACTTCTTGCGCTAATGCATGCGGTAAATGATAAAAAGTACGACGCCAATAATCCGCTGAGACCATACTTTTTAACTGGCTTTCATCGGTCACAAATTCATTGTTAAAACGACTGCCCGATTCAAATGCATTTTGGGTCAGCATGCGCTGACAAAAGCCGTGAATGGTATAGATCGCCGCTTCATCCATCTGGCGTTCGGCTTGTAATAGAATTTGCGCGGCCGTTTTATGATCTTGAATCTCTTCAAGCAAAGGCTGGATCACAGGATCGTTACTCACCCCACGGCTAAATGCCAAACGTGCATCATGAATACGGGCTCGAATACGATCGCGTAGCTCTGCGGTTGCGGCTTCTGTAAAGGTCACAACAAGGATCTGATCAACATTTAGCTCACAGCCATGTCGGCTATCAGCACTACCATGGCCCAGCAATAAACGTAAATACAAGCTGGCGATGGTAAAGGTTTTTCCTGTCCCTGCTGAGGCTTCAATTAAACGCGCACCATGGAGAGGGAACGTCATCGGGTGCAGTGTATTTGCGTTATTATTCATCCCCGCCATCCTTCTCTGTCATAGCTCTGATTGTGATTAATAAATAGGTTGGCATCACCAACCAAGTGCTTACGCTAGGTAATATCTTTGGTGTCATCAAGGTTCACCTTGCTGAATATCCGCGGTTAACATTTTTCTGGCTACTCATCACCATCAAGTGTGATCAATAACTTAGAAATAAACGTTAGCTTGCTTGAATAAGTTTTCTTTCTATCAATGTGAGAGTTTTCTCACAGTTTAACGCCATCGCTTTGGTTAGTATCGCAGCCAGAAACATGGTCACCTCTGGACCGGTGGTCGTACAGCAAACACCCTACAAATAAGAATGATTTGCTGACGGCCACACTACTTCCTGCCTACTCTTCGACTTTTTCACTATTTAAGACCGCCCCTTGCAATATTCGACTAGCAAGCTGTGACGCATCATTGGCTAAATGATCATCCCAGTTAGGCCATACGCGCGCGATATAACTGTCTGCACCTTCACCCGCAAATAAGTAACCATCGTTAAAGGTATCTGCCATTTTCTTCAAGGATTTTTGAATAGTCTCATCGTCATCTTTGAAACTTCCATCGCGCCCGATCCTCGCTTGGATCCCTGCCAGTGCTGTTTTAGGGAAATACGCTAATGGTTGATTTAAGCCATCAAAATACAGCTCGATAATGTCTTGTAGATACTGGCGTGCGGTCTCGGCATCAATCGGGAGCAAGCGACGATATTCATCGTTACCAATCAAGTGCGTGATCTTCTGAGCCTGAACTTGGTTTGGATTTGGGCTTTGCGGCTGCATTGCCGCCAAGCAGAGGTGATCGATCCATGCTATCAGTAGATCTTGGGCGCGTATTTTGCCACTGCGATAGCGCACTAAACCTGATTGATAGCCCTGCTTTAGCCAACCTTGTAGGTTTACTTTGTGGCCTTGATAACTAAAGATTAAGTCGACTTCCTGATCATCCACAGGGGCGTGAATTAATGGGAAGATCTGCTCGGTGAGTGCCAATACATCATTGCGGGTGATCGCTAAATCTAAATCCCCAAACGCCGCAACAGGTAGTCGTCCTGCCGCTTTTTGTTGCGCTGAGAATTCATCGAAGACCGCGTTTTCATCTTGGTTTGCTAACTTGGCATCCAAGAGTTGTTGCAATAACTGCTCACGCATTAAATAACCATCTAAACCGTTAAGCGTGAAAGGTTCATCATCTTCTGTAATGCCCATCGGTGGCTCAAAGAAGACTTTTAAGCGGCGATTAAAGAAGTAACGCACAGGCAAACGCCAAAAGCGCTGCAGCTCAGATAAATCAAGCTCTAGCACTTTGTCATCAGCCAGTGGCTCTGGTTCCAGTGCCGAAAGTTGGAAAGCTTGTCCTGCCTGCCCTTTTCGCTCAGCCGCAGGCAGCCATTCAGCAGCATAGCTGGCGTTGTCACCTTCAAAAGCACTTGGGCTAAATGGCACCAAAGGATGGAAGTGATTCAAGTGTTGCTTGATCTTGTCCGCTGATTGATCGACGGGCAGTGCTTCATCACCAGCAAGACAGTAACCCTGCTGACAATACTCCACCAGCTCACTCACTAATACTGACGGGACTTTCTCGGTATTATCTTGGATAGAACGGCCAACATAGCTGATATACAACGTTTGCTGCGCAGATTGGATCGCTTCTAAAAATAGATAACGGTCATCATCACGACGAGAGCGATCACCAGCTCTGGTGCGTCCATCCATCAAATCAAACCCTTCTGCGGGCATACTGCGAGGATACGCGCCGTCGTTCATCCCAAGTAAACTTACTACTTTGAATGGGATAGATCGCATTGGCATCAAGGTACAGAAGTTCACTTGGCCTGCTAAGAAACGCTGGCTGACACGCTCACCAGATAATTTACCTGTTAGGTATTCGGTCAAGACACGTGGGGAAATCGGCGCACTATAATGGGCATCATCCAGTTGTTCTTGTAAGCGATGTAAACATTCCCGAATAGATTTAAGTACCAGTTCACCATCAATATCGACCGCAAAACAGTCATCCAGCAACTGATTTAAAATCTGGGTCCAATCAGTCACTGATTGTGATTGAGCCAAACAGTGGCGATAATCAATTAACTTGTCGATAAAACTGGCTAACTGACCCGCAATTTCAGCATCGAGACCCTGCACTTCTTCATAAGCAGAGATACCATCAAACAAGCCAGCCTCGTACGGCATCGCATAGCCCAATAGCATGCGCTGAATACCAAACAACCAGGTATTTTGTTGCTGAGCAGGTAAATCAAATTGGCCTGCGGTTTGGCTATCAAGCCCCCAACGTACGCCAACTTCTTCGATCCAGCGTTTTACTTTTTCGAAACTATCGCTATCAAAACCAAACTTGGCCATTACCGCAGGCACTTCCAGTAGCTCTAATAGCTCAGAGGCTTGGCAGCGACTTTCAGGTAATGTCAGTAGGCGTAAGAAAGCCAACAGAATGGGGTTCTCTTGCTCAGCGGTACGGTCAGAGATCGAAAATGGAATATAACGATTACCCGGTGCATTACCAAATACCGCTTGAATCGCAGGACTATAAGCATTGATATCTGACACCATCACGATGACATCGCGGGGCTTTAAGCTGCTATCAGCATCGAACATCGCCAATAGTTTGTCATGCAGTACTTCCACTTCACGCATCGGGCTGTGGCAGGCATGAATAGAAAGTGATTGATCATCTAACATCACTGCCAGTTTGTGGTGACTTGAATCTAAAATGTCGTCGTTTTGGCGATCTTCTAAATTCAAAATATCGGCTTGGATCGAATGCAGCAGCGAATCACGCTCTATGTCCGCGAAGGCTTCAATTTCATTGGCCTGCATTTCAGACATTAAGAATAAATTATCGCGACCCAGTTTACCCATCGATGCCAACAAGCTATTACCGACAGCATCGGTGTGCATCTCATCGATCACATTATCTTCAATGCTGCCTTTAAGCTGCTCGGCCATCCCACCTTCTTCGCTGTGATCATCGAGCCATTTAACTTGTAGACGATTCTTCGCGGCTAAGCGCGCAAGATACTTACGGTCACGCACTTCGCCCCAGTAATAACGACAAGGATTGGTAAACATCAGGTGCACATCAATATGCTCACCCAGTGCGGCCAACGCATCCATGTAACGTGGCGGCAACGATGAGATACCAAACACAAACAAACGCTTTGGTAAGCCCTCTGGTAGTTCACCTTCAGCAGCACTGGCGGCATAGTTCGTGAGAGTCTCGATAAAATGATCGTAAAGGTTAGCGCGGTGGTAAGGCGACTGGCCTAAAGCCAATGTCTGATCATAGAGTGCTTGCCATAAGATAGGCTGCCACGGGTGATCATCACCAAGCTCTTTAACGGTTTCGCCCGCTTCCCACTGCTGTACCCACTCAGGACGGTATACCAAGTATTGGTCGAAGATATCTGCAATTTTCTCTGCCAATTGGTAAATTTTCAAACCGTCTTCATCACCCTCTAAATAGCGCTTAAGAGGTTCAAACTCATCGAGATCTAACTGCTGTGGTAGCACCTCCATCAGTTTCCATGTCATCGATTCTTTGTTGAAAGCACTCCGCGCTGGCACATCACTCAGCACTTTGGTGAACATAGTCCAAATGAAAGTAGCAGGCAGCGGGAATTCAATGTTAGCAGCAATGCCGAAGGACTTGGCTAATTCCAATTTTAACCACTGTGACATCCCTGGGCTCTGTACCAAGATTTGTTCTTGTTCAAACGGGTTATCAAGCGGTTGCAAGCGAATGAGTTCAACCAGAAGGGATTTCAGCACATCAAGCTGATTAGAGTGATAGACAGTAAACACGCAGATATCTCACGAAAAAGAGAAAGTTATACGAATTGTCTACCAATAGCGGGGATGCGGCAAATAGAAAGGTATTGAATAAGCCACATAATTCACTGCAAACGCCAAACAGATTGTTACCTGTCTAACGTTTGCTCAATATGTGCTCCCATGCCACTTGGCTTTCAACTTATCAGGCTTGCTGTGACTGAAGTTGAGGATGAAATAAACGGCTGATTGGGCGGTAATGCGCAAGGTAACGAAGGGCGACATAGCTCACGACAACGGTCGCAATCACTAATTCGATTTGGCCCAATAGGAACACTTGCTGTACATACTCACTGTTAAAGCCAAAGGTTGTCATCCATCCTGCTGATTTAAATAAAGCCGTTGCACTGATCACTACAGGGAAAGTAAACGCAGCATAGCCCGCACTGAATGGCAAACGCAGTAAGCGATAGAAAGCCACATAGATCACGAAGGTCATCAATACCGCGATACCAATCAACAAACCAATCACTACAGGGGAAGGAACAGCCGTCACCGTTAGGTAACCCGCCAATGATAGGCTCGCAGGGGCCGCCATAATCGCAATCGTCGGTTTCGCATTATCGTGAATCTCATGACTGAAAATCAGACGGTAAATCATCAGTGGTAACATAACGGCGTAGGCAACCATACCAAACACCAACAAACCTTGCGCTAAAGGTAATAGCGCGCCGCCAGGAAACGCGACATCCGCAACGATGATACCAACAGGTGGTACAAACCAACTTGGCACCATGTGGTGTAATTCAAAATCGACCGCACGGTGATAAATAAACAAAATCAAGAAAGCGACATGTAGAGCGACAGCAAACAGCCATAAACCTTGACCAAACATGGGATAAAACAGCCCTACCGCTTTTGACACCACCATGGTTGCCATCGCGTAAGTCGGAACCACGCTGCCCACAACAGGGTGTGAAATATCAGCCCACAACATTTTAGGGTGAAATAAAAACTTAACCGTCAAAATGAGTAACAAAACTGCGGCGATACCCGCCCCGATTAACTGCCCCATTCCACCAAGTTCTGATACATTCTCCCAACACCAGCCTAAGCTCGCAATGGCTAAAGCAAGCCCTGCCATAGGGGTTGGTGCACCAGCAACTTTACGTTTTGTAGCTCTAATCATGACATCTCTCCACCAGCCTATTCATGGGCTGAGAACACATTCTGAACACAAAATGGAGTGTATCGAACTCTGTTGATTTATAATAACTGAATATATTTAACCTAAGGTTAAGTCATTCTTAACCCTGTAACTTGCATTATATTAGCAACTTTTGGTATCTAAGAATATGGCGCACCCTATTGCATTAAAGCAACTGAACGTTTTTGTTACCGTCGCCCAAGAAGGCACCATTACGGCCGCCGCAGAAAAACTCTTTCTCTCTAAACCCGCGGTAAGCATGGCGTTAGCTGAACTCGAAAAGCAGCTAAATCATAAGTTGTTTGATCGTAACAACAACCGCTTAATCATAAACGAACAGGGCAAACGGCTATTGCCTTTAGCCGATGAATTGCTTGCTCGCAGCCAAACCATCGAACAATTGTTTAATCAAACAGGGCCTGCAACAGGTCAGTTGCGTATCGGTTCCAGTGATACCGTTGGCAATCAACTCACGCCTTTTTTGCTACGTGATTTTCGCCACTATGCCAAACATGATGATCAATCTTTGTTCATCTCGAATACCAGCCAGATCTGCCACATGCTGAGTGAATTTGAACTTGATGTCGGATTAGTCGAGGGCAAAGTACAGCAAGCCGATTTAGTGATTGAGCCTTGGCTTGCCGATGAAATGGTGGTTGTTTGCCATCCAAACCATCCACTCACTCAAATAAAGAATTTACAGATCTGCGATTTGGAGCATTCAGAATGGATACTACGAGAAGCAGGTTCAGGCACTCGTGAGTTTTTCTTAAACCGTATTGCGCCGCGCTTGGAACATTGGCATCAAGCCTTTGAGCTCAACACGACAGAGGCGATTATCAACTGCTGCGCAGCTGGCTTAGGTATTACTTGCCTGTCTAAATTTGCCGTTCAGCACGCTGTTAACGATCACCGTTTGGTCATTTTGCCACTGCCGCTCGACATGCAGCGTCAGTATTGGCTGCTATACCACAAAGAAAAATACCAAAGCCCATTAATGGAAATGTTCTTATCCTTCACGCAACAATGGCACTTTTCTCAATAAATCATAGATTGTGGTAATTCACTAAATACGGTTATCACCACAGCTAAAGGCGATAATTTGGCTGATCTGACACAAAGGTCGGCCAGATTCTTGCTGCCAATCATTAAACGCAGCCAACGTCGCTTGTTGTGATTTCTTGGTATCACGGCCACCATCAATCACCCCAATATTACGTAAATAGGCTTCGACGTCGCCGCTCAAAATGAAGGTGTCTTTGCCCATAATACGCAGTGTATATGGCCCAGTATTACCCCCTAATCGCTTACCGTTTTTCTTAAGGTACTGCCATAAACCAATAATGTCTTCTGATGGCCATTGCGCGACCATGTTGGCAAATGAGCCATATTCACAGGCTGCTTGATGAATCATTCGGGCATTTTCAGGAATGGTCATGACTTTGCCTAAGTGGCGAATAATCGCAGGATCGGTCGCTTTTCGTTCCCACATTTCCGTTGGCATCAAGAGCATTTTTTCGATATCAAAACCGAAGAACACCTCTTCAAAATTGGGCCACTTTGCTCGTACCACTTTCCAACTCATGCCCGATTGAAACACCTTTTGGCTAAAGGCGGCCAGCCAGCGATCATCAGGGATCTGCTGAAGCTGTTCTGGCGAAAGTGCGACAGATAACAGGCTCTCAAGGGCTGCATCGCCCCCTTTTCGTTCTGCCGCTCTTGCATAAATCTGATCAAATTTTTCTCGCACCATCACATAACACCGCTTATCACTGGACATAGCCCTTGATGCTACTGTATAAACAGCCAGTAAATCAATTCGGAGAGGGTGACCATGGCTGTTATCGTCAAATATGTGGTTGAGCGCAACGGAGAAGAAAAGATGACTTTCACCTCTAAGTCCGAAGCCGACGCATACGACAAAATGTTGGATATGGCTGACGAAATGTTTGCTTTACTTGGTGAAAGCGAACTATTCGAAGACGAAGCAAAGCAAGAAGAGCTGTCTATGTTCCTCGCGCAAAAACGTGAAGAAGTACTAGTCGCACTGGGTGCAAAAAAAGCGAAAGCTGCCCCAAAAAAGAAAGTAGCAAAACCTGAAGCCGTAGAAGATACGCTTCAGGAAGACGCCGCTTAATTTTTACTTTTTGTACATATCCTAAAAACCTCCTTCTGGAGGTTTTTTTATGACGAGAATTTCACTTCATTTAGCTCGCTTAGCTCATTTTTATCAGAACTACGTCATTTTTCACTGATTGCCCTCTCCCCCCTTCTATATTCTGACAACTCACTTTATGATGAAGGTAACGATATATAGACGAATTTAGTGCTATAGCACTTACGAAATGGAGAACAATTCAATATGGCTAGCTTTTCTCTTGCCTTAGGTACTGCAACGAAAAACCGTGACGGTAAAATCATCGAAGCATTTTTCCCAAGCCCTGTTTTAAATCCAACAGATGCTTTGGTTGACGCAGTTGCCGCTGTAGTTGATTACAAAGAAGGCAACCAAGCAATTGAAATCACTCCTGCTCAGTGTGCTGATTTAAACGCCGCCTTTGTTGCTGCTAATGATGAAAAAAATGCACAGTTTGCAGCAAAAGCAGCGAACTCTTCTCAGCCGCTTGTGGTTGTTATTCTTGCAACAGATGAAGCGCCAACATCTGTTTCTGAAGCTTTCCTGAAACTACAGTTGATCTCTCACCGCCTAGTACAACCACACGGTGTTGTACTAGATGGCGTATTTGGTCTACTGCACAACATTGCATGGACTAACCAAGGTCCTATCGATCTACCAGAATTAGCCGATCGCCAAATCGAAGCACGTCTAAACGGCGAAGCATTAACTGTCGATTGTGTTGATAAATTCCCTAAAATGGTTGATTACATTGTCCCTGCGGGTGTGCGTATCGCTGATACATCCCGTGTACGTCTTGGTGCTCACGTTGGTGAAGGCACAACCGTTATGCACGAAGGTTTCATCAACTTCAATGCAGGTACTACTGGTGTAAGCATGGTTGAAGGCCGTATTTCTGCAGGTGTAATGGTAGGAAACGGCTCTGACATCGGTGGTGGCGCATCTATCATGGGTACGCTTTCAGGTGGTGGTAAAGTCGTGGTTTCTATTGGTGAAAACAGCCTACTAGGTGCCAACGCCGGCCTTGGTTTCCCACTGGGCGATCGTTGTACGATTGAATCTGGCTTATACGTAACAGCTGGCTCTAAAGTACGTATGCTTGATGCATCTGGCCAAGAGGTAGAAGTCGTAAAAGCACGCGATCTTGCAGGTAAACCTGATCTTCTGTTCCGTCGTAACTCAGTAACAGGCCAAATTGAGTGCCTAACCAACAAGAGTGCGGTAGAGCTAAACAGTGAGCTTCACAGCAACAACTAATTCTGATTATCTTGCACGAGATAAACATGACAAAGGCTGCCAGTGGCAGCCTTTACTATTTATAGCGTTCTTTGAGAATACAGCGTTTTAATGACTAATAACCACGCCCTGTTAAACCATAGCTACTTGATTCTGAAGTACATTCATTCAGGTAATCAGCATTAACCACGGTCGATACCGATTGCCGTCCAGAGCAATAGTCAAAACGCCCTTTTAAGTACCCCGCTCGATACTCTTCGTATTCAGTTTCACTCAACGCACCTAAATCAACCAAGCGTTTCTCATTGAGTTCACGGTAACCTTGTTCACCGTGGTAAGCGCCAAGCCCCTGCCAGTTTTTTTCTTCGGTCAGACCGCTTTCATACGGCGACGTACAACCCACCAACCATACCATCATGACTGCTACTATCACTTTCATCATACTTGCATCCTCTGCTACTGAGGCTTTGCCACATCATTGTTATAATATGAATCTGCATTATGTGAACCGCCCTCTAGCGCGCGAAGAAACTCCCCACATCGTAAAAGGCTATAGTAAGTATGGTCGAAATTCATCGTTCAGATAGAAGAAGTTGGCTTAATTCAGTGCCGCAGCAGCTTCCCTTCCACTCTCTAAACGGCTACCGCTGTAAATTAAAGCGAGTCCGAGTATTGCAGCCCCAAACATCACCAAGCCTAAATGCCAAAGCTGACTAATCCCAATATGCAATAACAAGCTACTGATCAAAGAGGCGATGATCATTTGGCAGGCACCAGATAGCGCCGACACCGTGCCCGCTTTTTTTGCATACGGCAGTAGCAACAGTGACTGCGCACAAGGGAATGCCATCCCATTAGCCATCGCCAGCAAAAAGTGCCCAGTGCTTACCGTGATAGGAGAAAGCGGCGCAAAAATAAAAATAGCACCTGATACAACATGAATAAGTGGTGTCAGCTGTAGTACTTTCATGGTGCCTAATCGTGGCCGTATTCGTTGGCATAGCAAACCGCCACACAATAAGCCGATTGCAGGGATCATAGCCCAAAGTGCGTACTCATCAGAATCCATACCAATTTGAACTTGCATAATAAAAGGCATTAAAGAAATAGAGATAACGACCAAGGTAAAGTTCACCCAACCAATTCCAGCAAAGCTCATAAAGTGACGCTCTCGGAATAAAGAAAAATACGAAAGCGCTAAAGTGGATACAGATTGAGGCCGAGAAGTTGAAGCCAGAGTCTCTTTAAAGAAAAAGATAAGAATTAGCCAAATACAACTGATGTAAGCAAGAAGCAAAATAAAGACACTTTGCCAACCTAAATAATGGTTAACCATACCGCCAATAACGGGACCAATAATAGGAGTAAAAGCTGCCACAATTGAAACCCAAGTCATGGCTTTCACAAAGCTTTGATTCTGATAGCTATCACGCATAGTAGCTCGTGCTAATACGCCCACGCTCCCAGCACCAAACCCCTGCATAATTCGGCCAGTTAATAAGCCAGAAAAGTTATCACTCTGAAAAACAGCGACCACTAAGCCCAATATTGCAATCGACAGTCCAACCAACAAAACAGGACGGCGGCCAAACACATCAGATAAAGGCCCGTATATCAATTGGGATGAACCAAACATCAAAAGGTAACCGGAGACTAGTAACTGTGTTTGATCCGAAGTGATCGCCAGATCTTGCGCGATCCAAGGTAGCGATGGAAAAACGAGGCCCAAGCTTAACTGGCCAATACTGACAATTAAGCACGCCAACAATAAAGGCTTCCAGTTAAATCGTTCCATCAAACACCTCATCTAGCGAATAGTTATTCTATTATGCATCGATAAAGAGAAAAGGATTAGCAGCGCGAAAACAAGAGATACTTTCCCACTGGGAAACAGTAAGAAGCCGACAATACGTCGGCTCATGCATGAGGGATCGCCCTTATTTTTGAATAGTGTAAGTCAGTGGATTTTTTAATGAGAACTTACTACCCGATGTCTTTGCCTTACCTTGCTTAAGAGCAACTAAAATTTCACGATGTACTTTGATGATCGAGAAGAAACGTAAGACCATAAATACAATAAAAACAGGCATTAATACTTGTGCCATAGGGGCCGATTGCAGCACAACATCATTCACTAACCATACGAGCAGCATGGCTAGCATGATGTATAAAGAGTGCGGTTTAATCACAATATTAACTTCTGTCGCAGATTCACTACGCTCATAAAAAAACTTCATATCAGCCCTAATACTTAAAATATATTCCAGCGTTAACCTTCTCATATTCAACGTTTATCGCGCAAGTATATGCATAATGACGCTAGTACAGTAACTAGGCTAATTCACTGAACTACCGCTCAGCGAGACCTTTCATAAATTTCAGACGTAAAAAAGCCCGAGTCGTGCTTTCTTATTTGCGAACAAAAGGGGACTTAGTATCAGTGGCGGAGCGGACGGGACTTTATATCGATAGACTGCCACACCGAAAATCAGCGCCCCCAGCGTGATAGGCCGCCGCCTTCAAGGTAAAGAGGCTAACCAACTGAACGACCGCTCAGCGAGACCTTTCATAAATTTCAGACGTAAAAAAGCCCAACTCGTACTTTCTTATTTGCGAACAAAAGGGGACTTAGTATAAGTGGCGGAGCGGACGGGACTTTATATAGATAAACTGCCACACCGAAAATCAGCGCGTCCCCCGGCGTGATAGGCCGCCGCCTTCAAGGTAAAGAGGCTAACCAACTGAACGACCGCTGCCGCACCATGATTCGTCAAAGTACAAACGTAAAAAAGCCCAACTCGTACTTTCTTATTTACGAACAAAAGGGGACTTAGTATAAGTGGCGGAGCGGACGGGACTTTATATAGATAAACTGCCACACCGAAAATCAGCGCGTCCCCCGGCGTGATAGGCCGCCGCCTTCAAGGTAAAGAGGCTAACCAACTGAACTACCGCTCAGCGAGACCTTTCATAAATTTCAGACGTAAAAAAGCCCAAGTCGTAAGACTCGGGCTTAGTATAAGTGGCGGAGCGGACGGGACTCGAACCCGCGACCCCCGGCGTGACAGGCCGGTATTCTAACCAACTGAACTACCGCTCCACACGGTGATAAACAGTAAACTGTCTATCCGATAAATGCCGTTCAACACATTTATCTAAACTTTTTTGCTTTAAGATTTTTCTTAAAAATCTGAAAACAAGGAAATTAAAGCCTGGCGATGACCTACTCTCACATGGGGAGACCCCACACTACCATCGGCGCTATTACGTTTCACTACTGAGTTCGGCATGGGATCAGGTGGGTCCATAATGCTATGGTCGCCAAGCAAATTCGGGTTATTCACCGCCATCAAGGCGATAAATACAATCTGGGAAAATCTAACTAGTTACAATATCGTTCTTAACACGCATTCAAGCGTTATGGAGTCCGTAAAACCCCTTGGGTGTTGTATGGTTAAGCCTCACGGGCAATTAGTACAGGTTAGCTCAATGCCTCGCAGCACTTACACACCCTGCCTATCAACGTCGTAGTCTTCGACAACCCTTTAGAGACCTTAAAGGTCTAGAGATGACTCATCTTGAGGCT
>NZ_JAKJSO010000025.1:0-81679 GCF_050337045.1 Photobacterium kagoshimensis
CTACTGATTACAAGTCAGTTGCTCTACCTACTGAGCTAAGTCGGCACACGAATTCTTGTTTGTCATCAAGCTATTGCTTAACAACTAAATTTGGCTCCCCTTGCAAGACTTGAACTTGCGACATACGGATTAACAGTCCGCCGTTCTACCAACTGAACTAAAGGGGAATTGCTATCGTTGCTTGCACCATTTTTAACTACTAAAGAGAAGTAATGGTGCCTCGAGGCGGAATCGAACCACCGACACGAGGATTTTCAATCCTCTGCTCTACCGACTGAGCTATCGAGGCAACGGAGCGCTATTAAACGGCTTTTGGGCGTTGTCGTCAACCATTTTTTTTAGATAAAACAGTAAATCGGCCTGCTTGCTGGAATTTTGCCCATTGAGGTGGCGGAATCGCATAAGTGAAGCGTGATTCCGCGATTTTTACCTTGCTAACGTCACTTTTTGCGGGCCAGTGACGTTAGCAATAAGGCTAAATTTTGCCTTGGTTAAACTCTTTTTGGAATGTTGTTACCTTTTGCAAGTAACGTCTTGCTTCGGCTTTCGGGTGTTTATTGGTCAATGCCCAGTAAACCTGATTCGGTTGCAGGTTATTTAAATCTTTCATTGCCCGCTTGCGATCATTGCGGTTAAAGGTATTTAGCACGCCGCCCGTACCGCCGTTATAAGCCGAAATCATGCTGTAGTGCAGCGAGGTTGGGTGTTTGACATCCCTTAAATAACGGTTTTTTAAGATGTAAAAGTAGGCTGTACCTGTGTCGATATTTTTTACTGGGTCGAACAAATACTCGGGAGATGGCACACCTGATTTCTTTTTCACCAACTTAAAAACATCGGCCCCAGCGGTTTTAGGTACCACTTGCATCAACCCGTACGCATTCGCGTGGCTCACGGCATAAGGGTTAAAGCTGCTTTCCGTTTTGATAATGGCGTAAATCAGATCTTCATTGATGCCATAACGTTTTGATGCATCACGCACTATGCTCGCGTATTTATAGCCACGCTTGTCGACATGGTTAGCTACCATAGGGATCTCAACGTAATAGGCTTGCTGAAAGCGTACTTTGCGTTTTTTGATCTTGTTTTGAACTAAATAATCGGCAAAGCGATTGGCACGCCATGACCACTCAACCGGCTTTTTATCTTGATCCAGTACTTGGCCAAATAGAAAGGGTTTACCACCGACTTGGATTTTTTGATCAGAATACAGATCGACCCCAGCAGGATCGTCGGGGGTTAAAAGGGTGGTGACGATGGCGGCTTTTAGGTGTTTTTCTGGTTCAGTTTTGGCAACTGTACCCACTACCACCACACCACGGTCAAAGTCGACGTGAGCACGGCTTTGGTAGCCATCGGTGTATTTTACGTAGTGGTGTTTACTGGCGATCATACTGTCGTTGCCCCAATAGCGTTCGACTTCGCCATTGAAGGAGTTGATCAGCTTATCGAGGGCGACTAAATCTTTGGTGAACTGACCAGGAAGCGGTGCTAGGTTATTGGCAAAACGGTTGGTGGTGGTGTAATCCACATCGTATATTTTTTCAATAAACTCACGGCTACAGCCACTTAGCGCAAGTAGAGATAACAGAACTAAACGTTTTTTCATAACACCGACAGATAAAAAAATGACACCATTTATGTAGCGACAAATGATGTCATTTTCTGAACGTCACAGTAAGTCTTTTTCATTTTAATGATGACAAATCGTGACGCTCAATAGCTATATCGTCAAGATACCGCTGTTTTATTCACTTGGTGGCGTATAGCCATCAATGATCACGTCTTGGCCTTCAAACAGGAATTTAACCATTTCTGTTTCAAGTAATTTACGGTGCTCGACATCCATCATGTTAAGCTTTTTCTCATTGATCAGCATGGTTTGCTTACCTTGCCATTCAGCCCAAGCTTCTTTAGAGATGTTGTCGAAAATGCGTTTACCAAGTTCACCTGGGTAAAGTTGGAAATCTAAACCTTCCGCATCTTTTTTAAGGCGAGTACAAAATACAGTACGGCTCATTGAGCGGCTCCTTCAGTCATAACCTTATTACGTACGCAGCTAGTTATACCAGAGTGGCGCGACAGCTGCCAGAACTCCCATGCCTATCGCAAATCCACTCATTTTTTAGGGTTAACCGTTTACCAGCTGATAGTGCAAGCTCGCTAAAATCTGTTGAACGGGCGCGGCTAAGCCAATTTTTGCAGGCTGGCGTAAATTATACCATTGGCCATTTTCTCGGATCTGGCATGGCTGCTTGTCCAAGGTGAAATGCATGGGAGTAATGTCGAGATGGTAATGGCTAAACGTGTGACGAAAAGCAGTCAATTGCTCTTGTGCTACGACATTCGCTTGAGTGGCGAGGCGCTGTTCAACCAGATCAGCTAATTGATCGTTATCGTGTTGTGGGAAACACCACAGTCCGCCCCAAATCCCCGTCTGTGGGCGTTGTTCTAGCCAGACTTCATCGCCATGCTGCAAAATGACAAACCATGTCTGCTTTTCTGGCATTACTTTCTTGGGCTTTTTGCCGGGGAACTCGGCTTGGCGCTCTTGTGCTTTGGCTTGGCATATATCATTAACCGGACACAATTCGCACTTGGGCTTACTACGGGTACAAATCATCGCCCCCATGTCCATCATGGCTTGGTTATACCGTTCTACACCTTGTGTGGGAGTATTGGCATCGGCAATCTCCCACAGTGCATTTTCGACCGACTTTTTACCGGGCCAGCCTTCGACGGCATAGCAACGTGAAAGGGTGCGCTTGACGTTACCATCTAAAATCGAATGATGTTGCTTTAGCGAAAGCGAGAGTACCGCCCCCGCAGTTGAACGGCCAATGCCAGGCAGGGCCTGAACTTGATCGATATCGGTTGGGAAAACGCCGCCATGTTCGTTCACTATGCATTGCGCTGCTTTGTGCAGATTACGTGCTCGGGCATAATAACCAAGCCCAGTCCATAGGTGTAGGACTTCATCTTGTTCAGCAGCGGCCAAGTCTTGCACGGTTGGAAAACGGGCCAAGAAACGCTCGAAGTAAGGAATAACAGTTGCAACTTGAGTTTGTTGCAACATGATTTCGCTTAGCCAGACTTTATAAGGCGTTTTTTCTAATTGCCAAGGCAAGGTTTTACGGCCAAATTTATCGTACCAAGCTAAAATAGCGTGGGAGAAGGCATTGTTGACAGGATTGCTCACAGGACTCTACTTAGGCGTGTCGAGTGCACGCTCTTTAATGTGTTTAGTTTTGTCTATTGCGACGTTATATTCGCCATGGATTGCATCATAAAGTCAGTGTTCTCGCAATGACAGTCACGATGGTTACTGTGTCGTTCGTGAAGATTGATTCGGACGTGATCTGCACGGTTAATGTTTTTTTCTGTTCTTGATGGCATAAGCAGGGTGCTGAATTCGACATCAGACTTGCACTTATCTCATAACTTTGGATAATGCCGTCGCTTAGTTTTTATTCTTTTCTAGTTTAGGAAACCCCCCATGAGTGAAGTTACAAAGAAGTCTGGCGACGTTACGCTGACTGAATTTACTGAAGACGGTAAGCTGGTTCGTAAGATCCGTAGCTTTGTTCGTCGTGAAGGTCGTTTAACCAAAGGCCAAGAAATGGCGATGGAAAAACACTGGCCGACTATGGGTGTGGACTTCGTTAAAGAAAACCTAAACTGGGCTGAAGAATACAACCGTGAAGCACCTGTTGTACTTGAAATTGGTTTTGGTATGGGCGCATCGCTAGTTGAAATGGCGAAGAACGCACCAGAGAAAAACTTTATCGGTATTGAAGTACACAGTCCAGGTGTTGGCGCATGTCTAATGGCGGCGGGTGAAGCTGAACTGACTAACCTTCGTGTAATGTGTCACGATGGCGTGGAAGTGTTTGATTACATGATCCCAGACAATAGCCTAGACACAGTTCAACTGTTCTTCCCAGACCCATGGCACAAAGCGCGTCATCACAAACGTCGCATTGTTCAACCTGAATTCGTTGAAATGCTACGCAAGAAGCTTAAAATCGGCGGTGTATTCCACATGGCGACAGACTGGGAAAACTATGCTGAGCACATGGTTGAAGTGATGAATGCAGCCCCAGGCTACAAAAACACGGCAACTGATGGTGATTATATCCCTCGTCCAGAAGATCGCCCATTAACGAAATTTGAAGCACGTGGTCACCGTTTAGGTCACGGCGTGTGGGACATGAAATTCGCGCGTACTGAGTAATTCATCACGTAAAAATGCACTGAATTAACAGTCACCGTAATTTAAAAAGCCAACCTAGTGTTGGCTTTTTTGCCCTTGGAGTTGAAGAAATGAAACCAACAGAAGAGTTACTCGCTGGTATTTTGGATGAGGTTAGACCCTTAATTGGTAAGGGAAAAGTAGCCGACTATATTCCTGCCTTAGCCGAAGTTTCACCGAATAAACTGGGTATTGCCGTGTGTTATAACGACGGTGAAATTATTCAAGCAGGTGACAGTAGCGAATGTTTTTCTATTCAATCGATCTCCAAGGTGCTGAGCCTGACATTGGCGATGACCTTATATGAGCCAGAAGAGATCTGGCAACGGGTCGGTAAAGAGCCGTCGGGCCATGCGTTTAATTCGATGATCCAGCTTGAGCTTGAAAATGGTATTCCACGTAACCCCTTTATCAATGCGGGCGCACTCGTGGTGTCGGATTTACTGCACAGTCGTTTGTCTGCCCCACAATATCGCATGCTAGAGCAAGTGCGTGAGCTTGCCTGTAATCCGCATATTATCTACGACAAAGTCGTCGCCAGTTCGGAAATGCAGCATAGCGATCGTAATGCCTCTATTGCGTACTTAATGCGTTCATTTGGCAACTTTGAAAATGAAGTGATGCCAGTGCTCACTAACTATTTTAGCTATTGTTCGCTGCGAATGAGTTGTGTTGATTTAGCACGTACCTTCAGTTACTTAGCAAATAAAGGACTTCCTTTAGGCGCAAAAAAAACCATTATCAGCCAAACTCAGAGTAAGCAAATGAATGCATTGCTTGCGACCTGTGGCTTGTACGATGGCGCAGGGGAGTTTGCTTATCGTGTTGGGATGCCGGGTAAATCTGGGGTCGGTGGCGGCATTGTTGCTATCGTGCCGGGTGAAATGACGATCTGTGTATGGTCGCCAGAACTGGATCCTTCCGGTAACTCATTAGCGGGTACGGCAGCACTGGAATTACTTGCTGAGCGTATTGGCCGTTCAATTTTCTAGGGTGAGTTTGGTTTGTCCATCACCCTTTGTCGTTTAAAGGGGATGAGATGACAGGACTGAAGCAACCACGGAATAAACTACAGCAGCACACGATATCGGGTGTGTTTTTTCGCACTGTCTCAGCCGCGTTTATCTCGCTTGCGGTGTTAGGGGTGAGTGCGCTACAAGCCTGTGAACCCACTTGGCATAACCAAGTCTCCGTCGAACAAGGGGCGCTATCTCTTAATGACGGCAAACATGCCTTTACTGTCAATGCCGAGGGTAAGCTCTATTTTGGTGTTCATCGAGTGGCATTAAGCGCGGAGCAACAGCAGGTGCTATTGGATTACCATCAATTGATGGTAGCGGATTTGACGCAAGCCTCGCCGGTGAGTGCTTCTAGCGAAATGAATGCGGATCTTTGTCAGAAAGTAGCAAAGCGCCAGCAACAAGAACAACACATTCAATCGACCATCCCAGCCCTAAAGGCTTGGCGTAGTGTGACTTTGTGAATGTGGACACGTTATAACAGACAATAAAAAGCGCGAATGTGGTGAGCATTCGCGTTTTTTGTTTTGACGCAACAATGAGGCTTGAGTGTTACTCGTCGTCTTCAGCGACAAAAGCGGCCAGTAAGTCGTTTAAGAATAACTTGCCGTGCTCGGTGATCTGCCATTGATCGCCTTGATCTTGCAAGAAGTTCTGCTCGATGGCCCAGCTGATGGTTGGCTCAATCGCGCTGAGCGGTAAGCCTGTACGATCGACAAAGTCTTGCTTTGGACAGGCTTCTAATAAGCGAAAGCGGTTCATGAAGAACTCAAAAGGACGATCTTCGAGTACAACTTCCGTTGCTTGATCAAGATAGGGCTTGGTTGGATTCAAATAGCCACGTGGGTGTTTTACTTTGACGGTACGAATAATACGCCCATCAGCAAAACTGACTTTACCGTGCGAGCCACAACCAATGCCAAGATAGTCACCAAAACGCCAATAGTTAAGGTTATGACGGCATTGATAACCTGGCTTGCTATAACCTGAAATTTCGTACTGCACATAGCCTGCGTCAGCCAGCAATTGATGACCTTGCTCGAAAATATCCCACAAATTGTCATCATCAGGCAGCGTTGGTGGCTTTGAATAGAACAAGGTGTTGGGTTCTATGGTCAGCTGATACCAAGACAAATGCGGTGGATTTTGAGCGATGGCCTGCTTGAGATCTGACATTGCATCATCAAGCGATTGATCGGGTAAGCCGTGCATTAAATCGAGGTTAAAGCTGTTTAAGCCTGCATCGGTTGCCAATAGTGCTGCTTTTTTTGCTTCATCGCTACCGTGAATACGGCCTAAGCGTGTCAGTTTTTCATCTTGGAAGCTTTGCACGCCAATAGAGATGCGGTTTACCCCCACTTGGCGATAAGCGTCAAAACGCCCAGCCTCGACGGTGCCTGGGTTGGCTTCCATGGTGATTTCAATATCATCACTAAATGGAATCCGCGCTTGGATCCCTGCTAATAAGCGGCCGATCTCTGGTGGCGAAATCAAGCTAGGGGTGCCGCCGCCAATGAAGATTGAGTGCAGCGGTCGCGCACTATCGTCGAGCTGATAAGCGGCTAAATCGATATCAAGATCGTCGAGCAACGCATCAATGTAGTCGAGCTCGGGAATATCCGCTTTTAAGGCGTGCGAGTTAAAATCGCAGTAGGGACATTTCTGAACACACCAAGGGATATGAACGTATAAGCTAAGCGGTGGTACTTGCATTAGGCTTCCTTTAGCGCTGCAAACAGTTGTTGCAGTGCTTTACCACGGTGCGACAGTTGTTTCTTACGTACAGGCTCGAGTTGTGCTGATGCGCACTGATCTTCAGGTACCCAGAATACAGGATCGTAGCCGAAGCCATTGTCACCGTGGGTCTCCGTTAGGATGCTACCTTCCCAGCTACCGTGGCATACCAAAGGTGTTGGATCGTTTTCATGGCGCATCATTACCAGTACACAATGGAAGCGTGCAGTGCGTTGGTCTGCTGGTACATCTTTCATTGCATCAAGGAGTTTCTCGATGTTCTGCTGATCGCTAGCACCTTCGCCAGCGTAACGCGCCGAATAAATACCGGGTGCGCCTTTTAGGAAATCAACCTCTAAACCTGAGTCATCGGCGATAGCAGGTAAGCCCGTTTCTTTGGCGGCGTGACGCGCTTTGATGATCGCATTTTCAATGAAAGTGGTGCCAGTTTCTGCCACTTCAGAGACGTTGTAATCACTTTGTGCAACCACATCAAAACCGAAATCAGCCAAAATAGTAGCCATTTCTTTTACTTTGCCTTGGTTGCCTGTTGCTAGTACAAGTTTGCTCATTACTTTTCCTCTGAAGTGCAGTCATTGTATCTGCCGCGCATCATACCCCATTCAATCACTTGATTCAGCAGATAGCTTTAGCAGCTTGGTGTCGTTGCTAGGTTCAGTCGGTTGTTAGCTCGTTCGGATAGCGAGAAAAGAAAAAGGCGGCTAAGAATAACTTAGCCGCCTGATATCAATCATTTAGTTCTCACCCTAATCGACAAAGAAAGTTTGCTTAAAATTAATGCTGCCATTGGTACCGTTTTGGCTGACATCGATATTAAATTTCAAGCTTTCTTCATTGGCATGGCTAATTTCAGCGATGTAATAAATGGCTTTGCCTTCGCGAATTTCGCGAAACGATAAGCGCTTTTCATTACCGAGTAAATTGCGTGCTGTACCAGACAGTACAGCAGTAACCGCAGGTTTCCCTTGCTGGCTCTTATCCAATACGGTGACATTGACGACTGCCGAGTAGCGGCTACGTTGGATACGATAGGTACTGGCGACTTCAGGTGTTAAGAAGGTTGATGGAAAGCTAGCGTAGTGTACTTCCAGATCGCCTATATTTTTGAGTTGTTCGGCTTGGGCTGGTAAGGCGCTGAACAAAAGCGCAGACAGCAAAAAAAATAGCTTTTTCATGACATTATCCTTTTGTTACTCACTTAGGTTTTATTCGTCGTTAATCAATAAGACCTTGGCGGTGTTATTTAATTACTCAAAGCGTAAGTGGGTAATACAGCGACTCCTCTAAGTATAGAGGAGTCGGGCAAATCCTTATGCGTAGCCATCATCGTTCAGATGACAGTTACGAATGTAATAGAGGTGCTACGCTGTCCGGAATGGTTTTGGGGCTTTCAATGCGAACTTGCTTATGTCGCCCTTGCATGCCTTTTTCAATGTTCACTTGCCCTTTCGCCACTTTAAACTGCTTGGCAAGGTATTTAGCCAGGTGAGCATTGGCTTTACCGTCGACCGGTGGCGCGGTAATGGCGATTTTGAGTTCATCACCATGCAAACCCACGATTTGATCGCGGCTGGCTTTCGGCTGAATATACAGCCGAATAATAAGATCATCGCCAGTACGAGCAACAGCGTGTTGACTCATAGTTTGAACCAAACTGGGCCCACAATATCGCCCATTAGGAAGTTCGCGAACTGCAAGCCAATAAACAGAATGAGCACACTCAGATCCAAACCGCCCATTTGTGGCAGGATACGACGGATTGGTGCGGTGAGTGGTTCTGTTAACTGGTGCATCACGTACTCAATAGGGCTGCGGCCTTGGCTCACCCAGCTTAGGATGGCACGGATAAGAAGTACCCAGAATAATAGCCAACCAGCTGCTTTTAGCATGGCTAACGCACCAACCCATAGGAAATCAGGGCTGAACATCATGTTACCGCCACTCACTACCATTTGTAGTGAAAGGAACTTCATGACGCTTAATACATACGCCAGCAATAAGGTTGCTAAATCTAGCGAGCCGATTGATGGAATAATACGGCGTAGCGGTGCCACGATAGGTTGGGTTACTTTAATCACAAATTGCGAAAACGGGTTATAGAAATCCGCTCGTGACCACTGTAACCAGACACGCAGTAGTACGACCATGATGTAGAGGTCAAATACTGTGTTTAATAAAAAAGCCATTGCATTCATATAGTAACCTTAAAAAAGTTTTTCCATTTCTTCAGCGCGAGAGACTGCAGCACGCATTGCTTTAGCTACTGTATCACTCAGCTGATGTTCGTTAAATGTGCGAAGCGCTTCCGCGGTGGTACCACCTTTGGATGTCACCTGTTCGCGCAGGGTTGAAAGTTCGAGATCCGGGCTGGCTTGGACCATTCCTGCTGCACCCAATGCGGATTGTTGCACTAACAAACGTGCCGTTTCTGCATCAAAACCTTGGTTAATGGCTTCTGCTTGCATGGCTTCCATAAACAGGAAGAAGTAAGCAGGTGCGCTGCCCGCAGCGGCAATCACGGCATTAATGCCAGACTCTTGTTCGACCCAACAGACTTCACCGACAGCTTGCATCAGTTGTTCTGCGAAGGTTTTATCTTGCTGACTCACAACTGCCGATGCGTATAACCCGCTCATTCCTTTGCCGATTAGCGAAGGGGTATTTGGCATGACACGCACAAGTTTGAGCTCGCAAGCCAACATCTCATTTAATCGCTGGGCAGAAATACCCGCAGCAATTGAAATCACCAGTTTGTTGTCGAAGTTAATACCTTGCAGCTTTTCACACACACAAGCCATTAACTGTGGTTTAACCGCTAATACAATAACATCGGCATGCTCGGCGGCACGCACGTTATCGTCATCGGTGTGAATGCCGTATTGGCGAGCAAGCGGCTCTCGGCGTTCAGCACTGGGTGCTGTTGCGGTAATGAGGTTGGCGTTGTAACCACTGGTTACCAGCCCTGCAATAATAGAGTGGGCCATATTGCCCGCACCAATAAAGGTGATTGAGCGTTGTTCCATTGAATAAGGCTCCTTGCCTGTTAACCCTTACCCTTTATTTATGGGGGTAAGAAATCATCTTTTCTAGGGCAGGTGCTATTGGCACATGCCAGATTGTTTGTGACTAAGCGTTAGTCGGGTAATCGCGAGCACCAAAAATTGCGGTACCGATACGAACAATGGTGCTGCCAGCAGCAATGGCTGCATCCATGTCACCACTCATTCCCATTGACAGGGTATCGAGTTGAGGGTGCTCGGCTTGCAGCGCTGTCATTGCATCGGACAATGATTGAAACGCAGCGAGTTGGCTGTCGTAGTCATGCGCTTTTTCGGGGATCGACATTAAGCCACGCAAGACTAAATTTGGCATGCTAGCAATGTCAGCTGCGACCCCCGCGAGTTCATCAAAGGTTAAGCCTGATTTACTGGCTTCACCGCTGGTGTTTACCTGCAGCAAGACATTGAGTGGTGCGCTTTCGCTAGGGCGTTGCTCGCTGAGACGGCGGGCAATCTTGGCACGATCTATCGAGTGAACCCAATCAAAGTGTTCTGCAATTGGGCGGGTTTTATTTGACTGAATCGGACCGATAAAGTGCCACTCCAGGCTATCTGCATAAGGTGTAGTGCGAAAATGTTGTACTTTTTCAACACCTTCTTGCACGTAATTTTCACCAAATGCACGATGACCAGCGGCTATCGCATCATCGATAGCGATAATAGGTTTTGTTTTACTCACCGCCAACAGTTGCACTGAATCGGCGTCTCGACCGCATTTTTCTGCTGCTGAAGCGATCTGAGTGATGACCTGTTCAATATTTTGCTTGATACTACTCATAATTGATTCTGTGGGGAAAATTAATGGATATCACCGAACTACTGGACTTTAGTGTAAAGCATAATGCCTCTGATCTGCACCTTTCTGCAGGGGTTCCACCAATTATTCGTGTCGATGGTGATGTACGTAAACTGAGTTTACCTGCTTTAGCGCATAGCGAGGTGCATCGCTTAGTTTTTGACATTATGAATGATGCACAGCGTCGTGAGTATGAAGAAAAGCTAGAAGTGGACTTTTCGTTCGAATTACCTGATGTCGGTCGCTTTAGGGTGAATGCATTTCACCAGTCTCGCGGCAGTGCCGCGGTTTTTCGTACTATTCCCATGCATGTGCCAACGCTGGAGTCGTTGAGTGTTCCAGATATCTTTTATGACATCGCCCAGCTACCGCGTGGCTTAGTGCTGGTAACGGGCGCAACAGGCTCGGGTAAGTCGACCACGATAGCGGCTTTGGTTGACTACATTAATGAAAACTACAACCGCCATATCTTGACGATTGAAGATCCGGTTGAATTTGTGCATCACAGCAAGCGTAGCTTGATTAACCAACGTGAAGTACATCGCGATACTCATAGTTTTCAGGCCGCGCTGCGTTCATCGCTGCGTGAAGATCCCGATGTGATTTTGGTGGGTGAGCTGCGAGATCAAGAAACCATTAGCTTGGCACTGACAGCGGCAGAAACGGGCCACTTAGTATTAGGCACACTGCATACCAGTTCAGCGGCAAAAACCATCGACCGTATTATTGATGTTTTCCCTGGTAATGATAAATCTATGGTGCGATCTATGTTATCGGAGTCATTGCGGGCGGTGGTGTCGCAGAGTCTATTGAAGTGTACCAGTGGCGGTCGTGTCGCCTCCCATGAAATTATGATGGCGACCCCCGCGATCCGAAACTTGATCCGCGAAGATAAAGTCGCACAGATGTATTCCATGATCCAAACTGGCTCAGCATCGGGGATGCAGACCATGGATCAAAGTATCAAGATGCTGGTGGCACAAGGCACGGTAGAGGCTGAAGAAGGCCGACGTGTACTTGATAGTGCTGCTAACAGAATGTAGGAGCGAGCAGTGACTTTACAAGACATTCTTGACCAGATGGTCGCGAACAAAGCCTCGGATCTTTACATCACGGTGGATTCGCCGTGTTTGTTGAAAATAGACGGTCAACTGCAAGCGGTCGGTGACAAGTTAGACCGTGCCGGTGTCGATGCCTTATTTGCTGAAGCGCTGGATCCTAAGCTAACCCACGAATTTGAGACCACCCGCGAAGCTAACTTTGCTTTGGTACGCAATGAATTGCGCTTTCGCGTCAGTGCTTTTTGGCAACGTGAATTACCGGGCATGGTGGTGCGCCGTATTGAAACGCAAATTCCTCGCTTGGATGAGTTATCACTTCCGATTGATATGGAGCGGATGGCACTGGCGAAGCGTGGTTTGGTTCTGGTTGTTGGGGCGACAGGGTCGGGTAAATCGACCTCGATGGCTGCCATGACGGGTTTTAGAAACCGTGAGCGTAGCGGTCATATCCTAACGGTGGAAGATCCGATTGAGTTTGTCCACCAGCACGACAAATGTATCGTGACTCAGCGTGAAGTTGGGCTTGATACCGAAAGCTATGAAGTGGCGCTAAAAAACTCGCTGCGCCAAGCGCCTGATATGATTTTGATTGGTGAGATCCGTACCCCAGAAACCATGGAGTATGCGATGAATTTTGCCGAGACGGGGCATTTATGCATGGCAACTTTGCACGCCAATAATGCCAACCAAGCACTTGAGCGTATTTTGCATTTGGTGCCTAAAGAGCGTCGTGATCAGTTTTTGTTTGATCTCTCGTTGAACTTGAAATGTGTGTTGGCACAGCAGTTGATCCCCGATGCGCATGGCGTGGGTCGCCACGCTGCATTTGAGTTATTGATCAATACGCCGCGGGTTGCTGATCTGATCCGCCGTGGTGAATTGCATGAAATAAAAGACACCATGGCGAAAGGGACCGACTCAGGAATGATGACCTTTGATCAGTCATTATTTGAGTTATTCAACAGTGGCAAAATTACCGAACAAGATGCCTTGCACCATGCTGACTCCGCCAATGATTTACGCTTAATGATCAAAAAAGGCGATAAATTCCAGCAAGGTAATAGCAGTCTTGAAGGGGTTACTGTGAGTTTTGATTAATGCGTTTACGCTTGGCTAGTATTACGCCTATCACGAGCTGATAGCTTTAGGGTTACTATGTACTTAGAGCTTAACAAACTGAGCTGCGCTATTAAGCCTCTATTTTATAGGGGCTTTTTTACATCCAACGATCTTGGCGATCAGCAATACAAGCTTTCGAGTAGATATAGTCCAAAAGCTGTACAGGCTGATCATCCCTTATGCGATGTGGATCTGAAAGGATCGATCTTGATGACTATCTGGTGCGTGCAGTTATTGGCTGGATAATAGATAAAAAGCTGATCTTTGTGGTGGGGGAGTCTTTGGGGAAAGAGAGATTACATCAATGGAAATAAAGAACGACGGCATGAAGCATGACGTCGTTTGGGTAAATAAATTGAGTGGTGATGAGGCGGTTATTCGCCGTATTGACGTTCGAACCAACTTTCCAAAATAACCACTGCCGATTGGGAATCGACGTTGCCTTTGCTCAGCGAACGGTAGCCACCGTGGTTGAATAAATCTGATTTAGCCTCAACAGTCGTTAGGCGTTCATCGTGCAGTTCAACTTTGCAGCCAAAGCGACCATGTAGACGGTTGGCGAACTTTTTAGCGCGTGGGGTAATGGCTGGCAGTTCATTTCCTTCTAAATCGAGCGGTAGGCCGACGACCACTAAATCGGGTTGCCATTCTTTGAGTAATTTTTCGATGTCATCCCAGTTAGGTACGCCATCGCGGGCTTTGAATGCATTTAATGGATTAGCAGTACCTGTTAGCTCTTGGCCGATAGCGGCACCTATGCTGGTGGTACCATAGTCAAACGCTAATACACTTCGAGAGTTGCTCATGCATGTCCTTTATCAATAGAAAGATTGGCGGCATTGATACCCAGTTTAGCCACGGCTTTTTGCCAGCGTTCGTTGATTGGGGTATCAAAAAGAATCGCGGGATCGGCCTCAATAGTGAGCCAATGATTATCCACTAATTCTTGTTCAAGTTGACCTGCATCCCAGCCCGCATAGCCTAAAGCGACTAAGAATTTTTCAGGTGAATCGTCAGAGCCTAGAATAGCGAGAATGTCTTTTGAGGTGGTAACACTCAGATGAGGGGTGACTTGAATACTGGAGCTGAAGACGCCACCGTGGTTGTGCAGGACAAAGCCACGATCGCTCGAGACAGGACCACCATTAAAAACGGGTTGCTCTAGCCGCTGCGCTTGGGTCACAGGTAGGCTGCGCTCAAGTTCGAGCTGTTCCAGCATATTCGTTAATGAAATATCGATAGGTACGTTAACCACAACGCCCATCGCTCCTTCATCATTGTGCTCGCACACATAAACCACACTACGCTTGAAGCTGGAATCTTGTAAGGATGGCATCGCAATCAAAAAATGATTTGTCAGATCCATTATCTAGGGTACCTCATGGCGTACAGAAAACAGGGAAACAAGAATACTGGTAAGTATGCCGAGGAATTGGCGAACTGTCGATATTGGCTTAGCGCGTAGCGGCTCAGAAAAGAAAATCGCCCATCATTGATGACTAACCATTTGCTATGACAAGGTCGGTAATGCATGACGGGCGAGTCTGATAGGGTTGGAATTAAGCGTTTACGCGGCGCTCAATCGCATCCATCAGCTTACCTGTGATTGAAATATCAAAGGCGGCTTCGATTTCACGGATACAAGTCGGGCTGGTTACGTTGATTTCCGTTAGCTTGTCGCCAATCACATCCAGGCCAACAAAAATCAGGCCTTTTTCTTTTAGCACTGGTGCGACAGTTTCAGCGATCTTACGATCGGTTTCACTGATTGGGCGTGCTTCACCACGACCACCCGCTGCTAAGTTACCTCGGGTTTCCCCTTTGGCTGGAATACGCGCTAGGCAGTAAGGCATAGGTTCACCATCAACCACTAAAATACGCTTATCACCGTTGCTAATATCAGGTACAAACGTCTGCGCCATGCAGTAGTTTTCCCCCATCGCGGTTAAGGTTTCGATGATAACAGAGACGTTCGGATCGCCTTTCATCACACGGAAGATCGATGAACCACCCATGCCATCAAGTGGTTTTAGGATCACATCACCATGTTCTTGGTGGAACGCTTTGATCTTGTCAGCACGACGTGTCACTAACGTGGTTGGGGTTAATTCTGGGAACCATGCCGTGAACAGTTTTTCGTTACAATCACGCAGGCTTTGTGGTTTGTTAACGATCAGTGCACCTTCGTTTTCAGCACGCTCAAGAATGTAAGTCGCGTAGATGTATTCTGTGTCGAACGGAGGATCTTTACGCATTAGTACGGCATCAAGATCCGACAGCGCAATTTCTTGTTCGCTTTGGAATTCAAACCAGCCGTTTGGATCTTCTTGTAGCGTGACGACGCGAGTACGTGCCACCGCTTTACCTTGTTCTAGCGATAGGTCATTCATTTCCATGTAATGAATTTCCCAACCACGGCGCTGAGCTTCCATCATCATGGCAAAGCTGGAGTCTTTTTTAATGTTGATAGACTCGATAGGGTCCATCACGATACCCAGTTTGATCATTGCTGTTTTCCTCTTGTTAGCCCAGATCGCCGAAGCGAACTTGTAAAGCAGTAATAGCTGTCATTGCGGTTGTCTCGGTACGCAGTACACGAGGGCCCAGCAAGACTTCATCAAAGGTGTATTGCTCGGTCATTGAAATTTCGTCAGCCGATAAGCCGCCTTCAGGACCAATCAGCAGTTTCACTTTGGTGACAGGCTCTGGCAGGGTGTTAATTGAGTAGGTGGCACGAGGATGCAGGTTCAGTTTCAAGCCGTCGTACGCTTCGGCACACCAGTCTTCTAGCTTCATGACTGGACGAATTTCAGGCACCACATTACGCCCACATTGTTCGCAGGCAGCAATTGCTATCTTCTGCCACTGCCCCAGCTTTTTCTCGAAACGTTCAGCATTTAGCTTAACGCCACAGCGCTCTGAAATCAGCGGGGTAATGGTTTTAACACCTAGTTCTACCGACTTTTGAATGGTGAATTCCATTTTTTCACCACGAGAGATCACTTGTCCAAGATGAATATCGAGCGGCGATTCGACGCTATTTTCATTGCGAGCTTGGATTTCAACCTCAACATTTTTTTTGTTGGCGGCGGTGATCACGGCTGGGAACTCGGCATCACTGCCGTCAAACATCAGCACTTCTTGACCTGGCTGCATACGCATTACGCGGCCGACGTGGTTGGCTGCATCATCACAAAGCATCACTTTTCCTTGGGATGGCAGTGACTCTGGGTGGTAAATACGTGGAATTCTCATGGTTAGGTCGATAACTCAATAGTAAATAAATTGACAAGCAGAATACTAACATGGATACGCGCGAGGTGAATTACAAGAGGGCGGGCATGTTTATCGCCTTTTTCTTGTGGATGCCGTCGCGACGCATCAAGTTTGCTGCTGAAAGATTACAGCTTAGCCTTATTACAGGCTGCTAAAACAAAAGGATTGTTGGTGCCTTGTGTTGTTTTAATGCGACGGTCACGCTCACATTCCCATTGATCAACAGGGTATTGGCGATTCCATGCTTCCATTAACTGGCGTTGCTGGCGTGATAGATTTAACTCGCGGTATTCCTGCGCCATGTATAAATAGATTCGTGAAATAGCACCGCGAGAAGCCTCTGGCGGGTCGACACGTTTGCTTTTGAAGTCGACCTTCATGTCACATTGGCCATAAAACGCTCCCTTGTTGCCATTCCACGGTAGGAATTGGTAATTAGAACGGTCGCCGTTTACTTCACCAATCGCGGGGGTCAGGTTATGCAGATCCGATTCCATCACTTTGAAGCGTTTGTCTTTACGACAATTTTTACGGCCGCCGTCTTGCCAGCATTGCAGCTGGTGACCAAATTGCCACGCAGGAACCACGTGTTCCCACTCAATACGACTGGCGCGTTTAAGTTGTTTACGCACTTGGTAGCCGCAATTATCAAGATCTGGGATCCCTTTTTTGCCTTGCCATTTAATATCACAGCCGCAATAAAAACTCACCGGATGATCTTTATAAATTTTAATCGCCTGCTTTTTCGCATTGGAAAATGAGGTCGGGTGTTTACCTTCGGCATGACTCGCGGTGGGTAATAACAGCAGGCCGAGAAGGGCTAAGTAGGCGCGTTTCATGGATGTATTCGCTCGCAATAGGTTTGATAGGCTTATCAATATCTTACTATTTTAGAGCTATATCACGCCATGATGTACCAATAACTTACGCAATTACACCGTACTGATAGAAATAGTATGAGCGAGCGGGGAGCAGGGCTGCAGGTATTATGGGCACAGAATAAGCGGTTGGCGGCACTGGCGGCAGTGATAATTGGCCTGTCCGCGTGCCACTTTATTGTGACGGCGTACCGTGAGTTGATGTTGGCTACATTGGCATTGATAGGGGAACGTTTTGCCTTGCACTGAGCTGACATCAAAACTGTGAGTGGTGCGGGCGGGAAGACCAAAGACTTGGGTCATGATGGTTTGCCACTCTTTGCCATGTGGTCGAACGCGACCAAATAGCTTAAAGGTGATCAAATGCGCGACTTCGTGTGGCACCACTTCATCGAGAAAAGCTTGTGGGTTTTCTTTTAGCAATACGGGATTAAAGCGTACTTCCCATCCCTGTAACCGTGCACTACCTGCAATTTTGCCCCCTTGACGAAAGCTAACGGCAGGCATCGCAAAACGCTTTTGCAGACGTTGATTAGCATGCGAAATACAGGATTCGACTTTAGCGATAACTTGGGATTGAAGTGAGGGCATGGTGTGCTTTAGGTTGCTGGTGGAGCAGGCAGTATAAATAGTTTAGGGAAACGCGACAATAATAGCTAGCTCTTGCTTAATGCCTTGTTGGCTGCGATGAGCTTGGAGAAAATCGTCCCAAACAGGCAATAAAAAAGGAAGCCGAGGCTTCCTTTTTTCTATCAAGATTCGCTGGCTTAATGCCGAGGCAAACTTACTTGATGTTAGCGAAATCGCGTAGGATTGCCGCTTTATCTGTTGCTTCCCAAGGGAATTCGTCACGACCAAAGTGGCCGTATGCCGCCGTCTTTTGGTAGATAGGCTGAAGTAGGTTCAGCATTTCTTGTAGACCGTAAGGGCGTAGGTCGAAGTTCTGACGAACTGCTTCGATGATGATGTCGTGAGACACTTTTTCAGTACCGAAGGTTTCAACCATGATAGATGTTGGATCGGCAACACCGATAGCGTAAGACAGTTGGATTTCACAACGATCGGCCAGGCCTGCTGCAACGATGTTTTTCGCTACGTAACGTGCTGCGTATGCTGCACTGCGGTCAACTTTTGATGGATCTTTACCAGAGAATGCACCACCACCGTGACGTGCAGCGCCACCGTAGGTATCAACGATGATCTTACGACCTGTTAGACCACAGTCACCCATAGGGCCACCGATAACAAAACGGCCGGTTGGGTTGATGAAGAAGTTAGTGTCTTTGTTGATCCACTCTGCAGGCAGTACTGGCTTGATGATTTCTTCCATTACGGCTTCACGTAGATCCGGTGTGGTTACTGAATCACAGTGTTGCGTTGAAAGCACAACTGCATCGATACCAACAATTTTGCCTTGGTCGTATTGGAAGGTCACTTGAGATTTCGCATCTGGACGAAGGAAGTCTAGTTTACCGCTCTTACGCACTTCAGCTTGCTTCTTAACAAGAAGGTGAGAGTAAGTAATTGGTGCTGGCATTAGGATGTCAGTTTCGTTGGTAGCGTAACCGAACATAATACCTTGGTCACCTGCGCCCTGCTCTTTAGGGTCTGCTTTATCAACACCTTGGTTGATGTCTGGTGATTGCTTACCGATGGTGTTTAGTACAGCACAAGAATTGGCATCAAAGCCCATGTCTGAGTGAACGTAACCAATTTCACGCACTGTTTCACGTGTGATTTCTTCGATATCAACCCAAGCTGATGTCGTTATTTCACCGCCAACCATTACCATGCCGGTTTTTACGTAAGTCTCACAAGCAACACGTGCTTTTGGGTCTTGCTCTAGAATTGCATCCAATACTGCATCAGAAATTTGGTCTGCAATTTTATCTGGATGACCTTCAGATACTGACTCAGAAGTAAACAGGTGTTTTGCCATGAGAATTCTCACTTGTAGGTATTCATAATAGTAATATAAGTAGCACTTTTATGCGGGCTAGGTGCCGTTCTATTCACACGTATATACGTTCGTATGTATAGAGCTACTTCCGTCTAGACGGCTATAATACGCAAACGAGAGTGAAAATCAACAATACTTATTTTGTGGTTTCTAAATATTGATGACGCAAACGATTACTTTAACTGTGCGAAATTTCTGCGTTTTTGTGGCACTAAGGTAGCAGCTTGTTGAAAACAGACTTATTTTGTTCAGGAAATCGTTTGCAGTAAGGGTAAATACTTTGCGACAATACCCGCCCGCCGATTCCTGGTTAATTTGCTGCGCCTGATACAGGTAGTTTTAAGACAAGCAAATAACCATATTACAACAGTCTACGAACCTCTGGAGCAGACATGTCTTCTCGTAAAGATCTAGCTAATGCAATTCGTGCCCTAAGCATGGATGGTGTTCAACAAGCTAACTCAGGCCACCCAGGCGCACCTATGGGTATGGCTGATATCGCTGAAGTACTGTGGCGTGGCCACATGAACCACAACCCACAAAACCCTGAGTGGGCTGATCGCGACCGTTTCATTTTGTCGAACGGCCACGGTTCAATGCTAATTTATTCTCTGCTTCACCTGACGGGTTACGATCTTTCTATCGAAGATCTGAAGAACTTCCGTCAACTGCATTCTAAAACACCGGGTCACCCTGAATATGGTTACGCACCGGGTGTTGAAACAACAACAGGTCCTCTAGGCCAAGGCATCACTAACGGTGTTGGTATGGCAATGGCTGAAAAAGCCCTAGCTGCACAATTCAACCGTGAAGGCCACGACATCGTTGACCATAACACGTACGTGTTCATGGGCGATGGCTGTCTAATGGAAGGTATCTCTCACGAAGCCTGTTCACTTGCTGGCACATTAGGCCTAGGCAAGCTTGTTGCATTCTGGGATGACAACGGCATCTCTATTGATGGTGAAGTTGAAGGCTGGTTCTCTGACGATACGCCTAAGCGTTTCGAAGCGTACGGCTGGCATGTGATCCCTGCGGTTGATGGTCACGATGCTGACGCAATCAACGCGGCAATTGAAGCGGCTAAAGCAGAAACCGGTCGTCCAACGCTTATCTGTACTAAAACAGTTATCGGTTTTGGTTCACCAAACAAAGCGGGTACGCACGACTGTCACGGCGCACCACTAGGCGCTGAAGAAATTGCAGCAACGAAAGCGCAACTTGGCTGGAACCACGGTCCATTTGAAATCCCTGCTGATATCGCAGCACAGTGGGATGCAAAAGAAGCGGGCGCAGCGAAAGAAGCAAGCTGGAACGAGAAGTTCGCAGCGTACCAAGCGGCTTACCCTGAGCTAGCAGCAGAATACAAGCGTCGTGTAAACGGTGAACTACCTGCACAGTGGGAAGAAAAAGCATCAGCAATCATTGCTGATCTTCAAGCTAACCCAGCGAACATCGCATCACGTAAAGCATCACAAAATGCACTAGAAGCATTTGGTGCTATGCTACCAGAATTCATGGGCGGCTCGGCTGACCTTGCGCCTTCTAACCTGACTATGTGGTCGGGCTCTAAATCGCTAACAGCTGATGATTTCGCGGGTAACTACATCCACTATGGTGTACGTGAGTTCGGTATGACAGCTATCATGAACGGTATTGCGCTACACGGTGGTTTCGTACCATACGGCGCAACTTTCCTAATGTTCATGGAATACGCGCGTAACGCAATGCGTATGGCTGCACTAATGAAAGTGCAAAACATCCAAGTTTACACCCACGATTCAATCGGCTTAGGTGAAGATGGTCCAACGCACCAACCGGTTGAGCAAATTGCTTCACTGCGTCTAACGCCAAACATGAGCACATGGCGTCCATGTGACCAAGTTGAATCAGCGGTAGCTTGGAAACTGGCAATTGAACGTAAAGATGGCCCAACATCGCTAATCTTCTCGCGTCAAAACCTTGCACAGCAAGAACGTAACGCAGAGCAAGTGGCCAACATCGCTAAGGGTGGTTACATCCTGAAAGATTGTGTGGGTAAGCCTGAGCTAATCATCATTGCAACAGGTTCTGAAGTTGAACTAGCAGTAGAAGCAGCAGCACAACTAACGGCTGAAGGCCGTTTGGTTCGCGTAGTTTCTATGCCAGCAACAGACGCGTTCGATAAGCAAGACGCAGAATACCGTGAGTCTGTACTGCCAGCTGACGTAACAGCACGTATCGCTGTTGAAGCAGGTATTGCTGACTTCTGGTACAAGTACGTTGGTTTCGGTGGCAAGATCATCGGTATGACAACATTTGGTGAGTCTGCACCTGCAGGCGAGCTGTTCAAAATGTTCGGTTTCACCACTGAAAACGTTGTGAACACAGCCAAAGAACTACTTGCGTAATCGTACGTAGTTTATGCTGAATAAAGGCTTCCTTCGGGAAGCCTTTTTTATTGATGGATATGAAATTGGCTGCAACTCAAACGGTATTTATGTGGGCTAAGCATATAAATGTTAAATGGTGAGAAGAGTCACATTTATGGTGATTCTGGGCAGAGCTTGTTATACACTTACGCGGCTTAATTCTTATGTAGCACGGATATGACACTAAAAGTCGCAATTAACGGATTTGGCCGTATTGGCCGCAGTGTGTTACGCGCCCTGTACGAGAGCGGTAAACACCAGCAAATAGACATCGTGGCAGTCAACGAGTTGGCTGAGCCAGAAGCAATGGCTCACTTGTTGCAATACGACACTAGCCATGGTCGTTTCTTTAAGCCTGTCTCTCATGATCAGGAGCACTTGTTTATAGCCCATGAAAATGGTGAACAAGATTCAATTCGCATCCTTCATCAAAGTGATTTAAACCTTCTTCCTTGGCGTGATCTCGACGTTGACATCGTATTCGACTGTACGGGGATCTTTGGTTCGCGTGAAGATGGCTTAGCCCACATTCAAGCTGGCGCTAAGAAAGTGTTATTCTCACATCCTGCTGCCACCGATATCGACAATACAATCATTTATGGTGTAAACCATGAAACACTGAAGCCAGATGACCGCATAGTGTCGAATGGTTCGTGTACCACTAACTGTATTGTCCCTGTTATTAAAGTGTTGGACGACGCCTTCGGGATTGAGTCGGGCACCATCACAACGATTCACTCTTCCATGAATGACCAACAGGTCATTGATGCGTACCACACCGATTTACGCCGAACTCGCGCTGCTAGCCAATCAATCATTCCTGTTGATACTAAATTACATTTAGGAATTGGCCGCATTTTTCCGAAACTTTCTGACAAGTTTGAAGCTATTTCGGTCCGAGTACCGACAATAAATGTGACAGCGATGGATTTAAGCGTCACAGTTAAAACAAATGTGAAAGTTAATGACGTAAATCAATCACTGTTGGACGCGACTCGTTGTACATTAGCAAATATTGTAGATTACACTGAAGCACCACTGGTCTCGATCGACTTTAATCACGATCCTCATAGCGCGATAGTCGACGGTACACAAACCCGAGTCAGTAATCAGCATTTAATAAAAATGCTGGTGTGGTGTGATAACGAATGGGGATTTGCCAATCGGATGTTAGATACCGCATTGGCGATGCATCAAAGCTACGATGGTCTCCCAACGGGAGAGTAGCCTTTTAGCCTGCACTAACGGCTAAAGTAGACAGATAAAGTAAAGAATTCGTGAGTTGGGCACAGTGCCGAGCTTGAAAGATTTTAGCTAACTTTGAAAAGGGACAAAGAATGTCTGTAATCAAGATGACTGACCTGGAACTTGCAGGTAAACGCGTATTTATCCGTGCTGACCTAAACGTGCCAGTAAAAGACGGTAAAGTAACTTCAGATGCACGTATTCTTGCATCTCTACCAACTATCAAAATGTGCCTAGAAGCAGGCGCAAAAGTAATGGTTACTTCTCACCTTGGTCGTCCTACTGAAGGCGAATACGCTGAAGAGTTTTCACTAGCGCCTGTAGTTAACTACCTAAACGACGCACTAGATTGCGACGTTAAACTAGCAAAAGATTACCTAGATGGCCTAGAGCTGAACGCTGGTGAGCTAGTTGTTCTTGAAAACGTTCGCTTTAACAAAGGCGAAAAGAAGAACGAAGAAGAGCTATCTAAAAAATACGCAGCACTATGTGACATCTTCGTGATGGACGCATTTGGTACTGCTCACCGTGCACAAGCATCTACTCACGGTGTAGGTACTCACGCTCCTGTTGCCTGTGCTGGTCCTCTACTAGCTGCAGAACTTGAAGCACTAGGCAAAGCAATGGACAACCCTGCTCGTCCACTCGTTGCTATCGTTGGTGGTTCTAAAGTATCTACTAAGCTGACTGTTCTTGAGTCACTATCTAAAATTGCTGACCAACTTGTTGTTGGCGGCGGTATCGCAAACACATTCATTGCAGCTGAAGGCCACAACGTTGGTAAATCACTGTACGAAGCAGATCTAGTTGAAACTGCTCAAAAACTAATGAAAGAGTGTTCAATCCCTGTAGCGACTGACGTTGCATGTGCGAAAGCATTTGACGAAAACGCAGAAGCAGAAATCAAAAACGTTGCTGACGTTCAAGACGATGACATGATCTTCGACCTTGGTCCTGATTCAACTGCGGCACTTGCTGAAATCATCGGCAATGCAAAAACAATTCTTTGGAACGGCCCAGTTGGCGTATTTGAATTCAAAAACTTTGAAGCAGGTACTGCGGGTATTTCTAAAGCAATCGCAGAATCAGAAGGTTTCTCTGTTGCAGGCGGTGGTGACACCCTAGCAGCTATTGATAAATTCGGTATTAAAGCTGACGTTTCTTACATCTCTACAGGTGGCGGTGCATTCCTTGAGTTCGTTGAAGGTAAAGTACTTCCTGCAGTAGCTATGCTTGAAGAGCGTGCGAAAGCGTAATTTTTAATGTGGGAGCCTAGTGCTCCCATATTTAAATGTTTGTGAATTAGGTCAGGTTTTTATAGAATACTGACCCAGTAGCAAACGTTTGCAAAGATTTAAAATTCACAAAGACAACAAGTTAATAGGACTATTGTTATGTCTAAGATCTTCGATTTTGTAAAACCTGGTGTTATTTCTGGCGACGACGTACAGAAAGTTTTTGAAGTAGCAAAAGAAAACAAATTTGCTCTTCCTGCTGTAAACGTAGTAAACACTGATACTATCAACGGTGTACTAGAAGCAGCTGCTAAAGTTAAAGCGCCAGTTGTTGTTCAGTTCTCGAACGGCGGTGCTGGTTTCTTCGCTGGTAAAGGCGTTAAACTTGAAGGTCAAGGCGCACAAATCCTTGGTGCTGTAGCGGGTGCAAAATACGTACACGCTGTAGCTGAAGCTTACGGTGTTCCAGTTATTCTTCACACTGACCACGCTGCTAAGAAACTTCTACCATGGATCGACGGTTTACTAGACGCTGGTGAAGCATTCTTCGCTGAAACGGGTAAGCCTCTTTTCTCTTCTCACATGATCGACCTTTCTGAAGAGTCTCTAGAAGAGAACATCGAAATTTCTGGTAAATACCTAACTCGCATGGCGAAAATGGGTATGACACTAGAAATCGAACTAGGTTGTACTGGTGGTGAAGAAGACGGCGTTGATAACTCTGATATGGACGCATCTGAGCTTTACACTTCTCCTGAAGATGTTGCTTACGCGTACGAGAAACTAGTTGCTATCAGCCCACGTTTCACTATCGCTGCATCTTTCGGTAACGTACACGGTGTTTACCAAGCAGGTAACGTTGTACTAACTCCAACTATCCTACGTGATTCTCAAGCATACTGTGCTGAGAAATTCGGTATCGCACCGAACGCACTAAACTTCGTATTCCACGGTGGTTCTGGTTCTTCTGAAGCAGAAATCCAAGAGTCTATCGGTTACGGTGTTATCAAAATGAACATCGATACTGATACACAGTGGGCTTCATGGGATGGTGTTCGTCAATACGAAGCTGCAAACCGTGATTACCTACAAGGTCAAATTGGTAACCCAACTGGTGAAGCTGCGCCAAACAAGAAGTTCTACGATCCACGCGTATGGCTACGTGCTGGTCAATCTTCTATGGTTACTCGTCTTGAGAAAGCATTCTCAGACCTTAACGCAATCGACGTACTATAATTTATAGTCGCCTATTGCTTTAAAGCATTTAAGTTGATGAAAAGCTCGCATTTTGCGGGCTTTTTTTTGTTTAAAATTTGCTGCTTGATAAGCTATGTTTGTTGTCACGATAAGATTAATTATTTTATTGTCAGGGAAGAATGGCTGATAATGCCCCGCAAATCATAAAATCGCTGTTATAGTCACTGATGATTATTCTATTTGGTATAAGGCCAAGATAGGCGAGTTAATAGAGAGAGAGTAAATATGACCGAGAGTGTAGCCGACAAGGTAGTCGATACTATTACTGAAAACGAGCTAACGTCAGGCGTATTGAATGCTGGTACTTGGGTTGCTGATAACCAAGACCTACTGATTCAATATGCGGTTAACCTTGTTTCTGCTTTGCTGATTTTGTTTATTGGTAACTTAATCGTTAAAGGCATCGCGAATGGCGTAGCAAAAGTGCTGCGTAAGAAGAACATGGATGATGCGGTTGTTGAGTTTCTTCACTCACTAGTGCGTTACCTGCTATTTGTTATCGTATTGATTGCCGCTTTAGGCCGTTTGGGTGTGCAAACCGCCTCTGTGGTTGCTGTGATCGGTGCCGCGGGCTTAGCGATTGGTCTTGCACTGCAAGGTTCACTGTCTAACTTTGCTGCGGGTGTATTGATTGTTAGCTTCCGTCCATTTAAATCTGGCGATTACGTTGAGATTGGTGGCGTAGCGGGTTCGGTTGAGTCGATTCAGATTTTCTCAACGGTACTAAAAACACCAGATAACAAAATGGTTGTGGTGCCAAATGGCTCAGTAATCGGTAGCCCGATCACTAACTATTCTCGTCATGCGACGCGTCGAATCGATTACGTGATTGGCGTATCTTACGATGCGGATCTAAAAAAGACCAAAGAAGTGTTAGCACGTGTTGTCGCCGCTGATCCTCGTGTGTTGAAAGATCCAGAGCCTACCATTGGTGTAGTCGCATTGGCTGATTCATCGGTAAACTTTGTGGTTCGCCCATGGGTGAAAACAGAGGATTACTGGGGTGTGTACTTTGATTTGCTACAAGCAATTAAAGAAGAGTTGGATAAAGAAAATATCGCTATTCCATTCCCACAAATGGATGTGCACCTTAATAAGTTAGAAGGCTAAGTTGCTTTCGCTTATATAGATAACATTAAAAATGGCGCTCGAGGAGCGCCATTTTTTATATTGGGAGGGTTACGCTGGAATATCTGTAGGCAACCGAATCACCTTATTGGGTAAAGCCGTTAAGAGAGTATCGAGGTGCTTGGTCTCAAACGCAAAGGTATAGTCAGGTTTACCTGGGGTATACATCAGCTCTTGATGTAAATAGACCACAGGGTCGACTAAAATAATCACATCGTCAGGCAGTGCGAAGGGGCAGACCGCGCCCGGTACACATGCGATAGCTGCAACCATCTCTTCATTACTGCATACCGATACGCGTTTACCTATGACTTGCTTGACCAACCTGCTATCAAGACGGCTATCACGGTGGGTTAAGAGTAAACAGTACCCCCCACCTTTTATCTTCATAAATAAGCTTTTACTGGGAGCCGCCGTCCAGCCTAATTCAGCTGCAATACGAGCATCGGTTTCAAAATCTAAAATCGGCTCATGTTGCCAAGCTTGATAGGGCACATTCGCGTGGTTGAATAAGTCGATATTGGTTTGGTAGATCTGCTCTAATGTATTCAGCGCCATATTGAATCCACAGTCCGTCTGCTAAATTGAGTGACAATAAAAAGCATCATAGCGGCAAGCGCTAGATCGATACCGCGTTTTAGCTTGGGTTTTTACAACCTCGGGGAGTTTTGCTGCAATACTTGCTGCTATAGTTCGTGCATCTTGACGTAAATTTACAATAAAACACTGTTCAGATTTAAAATGCTTTGCTAGAGTATTGTCTCGTTAGGATGATTCCTAATATTTGTTGTCCAAGACATATTCATGCTTGTAGGAGAAATAGAATGAAAAAGACGTTACTGGCCACTGTACTTGGTGCGACAGCATTACTTTCAACGAGTGTATCTGCGGCTGATGTGGAATTTCCGCACCTGGTTACTCAAGGCAACGGTGAAGTGACTGTCACGGCAGATATGGCTATCTTGCATGTTGAAGTTGCCGAAAAGCGTGAAACCGCAAAAGAAGCAAAGCAAGCGGTTGATAAAGCGGTTGTTGCTTTCATGGCGCGTTTAGAGAAACAAGGTGTGAAACGTGAAGATATTAAGAGCGCCAATATTTCATTGCACCCAGAATATACGTACCCTAAAAATAAAGAGCCTAAATTGATTGGCTATCGTGCGAACCGTCAAGTGACAGTAACGGTCCATCAGCTTGCGAAGTTAAATACTTACCTTGATGGGTCTTTGGTTGATGGCATTAACCGAATCCAGAATATTGAGCTGAAAAGCAGTAAAGAAGCTGAGATTAAACAACAAGCACGGTTAGCGGCGATTAAAGATGCCAAAGCAAAAGCAGAATCGGTCGCAAGTGGCTTCGGGGAAAGTTTAGAGGGGGTATGGAAAATTACCTACCTGACCCAAAATGTGCAGCCTTATTACGCCCAAGCACGTATGGCATCTTACTCGGCGAATGATGCCGCTGAGAGCTATCAAAATGATCAGTTAGTGATTAAAGACAGCGTGGACGTGGTATTTAAGCTGGTTGATTAATCTGAATATTAAACACGAAACAGAATGAAGAAAGGCCGCACTAGTGTGCGGCCTTTTGCTATTTAGCGTTCTGTTTTTTACTTAGATCTTAGTGCAGAATTCGCGCTCTAATGGTGCCTTCGATTTGCTTGAGTTTACTAAGCGCTTCAGCAGAGCGTTCCGTTTCAACATCAATCACCACATAACCAATCTCAGCCCCTGTTTGTAGGTACTGTGCCGCGATGTTAATGCCTTCGGTAGCGAAAATGGTCGTAATTTGGTTCAGAATGCCAGGTCGGTTTTCGTGAATGTGTAACAAGCGAGCACAGTCACGGTGTTCCGGTAATGATACTTCTGGGAAACCAACCGCCGATAAAGTTGAGCCATTATCTGAGTATTTCGCCAGTTTCCCCGCGACTTCAAGACCGATATTGGCTTGAGCTTCTTGGGTTGAACCACCAATGTGTGGTGTGAGTAATACGTTATCGTATTGCATGAGTGGTGACTCAAACGGGTCTTTGTTGGTTTTAGGCTCAACAGGGAATACATCAACCGCTGCGCCTGCAAGGTGCTTGCTTTCAAGTGCGCTACACAAAGAGTCAATATCAACCACAGTGCCGCGGGCGGCATTAATGAAGATAGAGCCTGGCTTCATGCGGGCAAACTCTTCTGCGCCCATCATATCTTGGGTTTCAGGCGTTTCAGGTACGTGCAAACTGATCACATCACATTTGTTGAGTAGCTCGCTCATCGAGAAGACTTGGGTGGCGTTACCCAGCGAGAGTTTGTTTTCAATGTCGTAGAAGTACACCCGCATCCCGAGATTCTCAGCCAAAATACCTAATTGAGTCCCAATGTGGCCGTAACCAATAATACCAAGGCGTTTACCTCGGGCTTCAAAGGAGGCATCGGCGGATTTAAACCACTCACCGCGGTGGGCTTTCGCGTTCTTTTCTGGAATGCCGCGCAGTAGCAATAAGATTTCGCCGAGTACGAGTTCAGCCACGCTACGGGTATTAGAGAATGGGGCATTGAATACTGGGATACCACGGCGAGTTGCTGACTCAAGTTCAACTTGGTTAGTACCAATACAGAAACAACCAACAGCCGCGAGTTTCTTCGCTGCAGCAAACACTTCTTCAGTCAGTTGGGTGCGCGAGCGGATCCCAACAAAATGTGCGTCTTTGATCGCTTCGATTAGCTCATCACCTGCTAGAGAGCCTTTATGGTACTCAATGTTGGTGTAACCCGCTTGTTGAAGCACTTCAATTGCTGAAGGGTGGAGGCCCTCGAGTAGAAGCACTTTGATTTTTTCTTTATCCAGTGAAACGTTATCCATGGGGTTCTTATCCTTAAAAACGCAAGTGAAGTCAGAGTTCGCTAATTATTCTGCTTATAGCCGCTAGGGCATAATACGTAAATACGGCAAGCATCTGCAAAATAGCAGTAAAACAACAAATATCAGTAGGTTGCAGGGGAGCTATTGGGTTAGCTCGATACTATAAAGCCTAGCTTGAAAGCGTATATTGGTTAATAACGTATCAAAAAATAATCAATAAGGGTAAGAATATTACAAAAAATTGAATAAAAAACGGCGCAGAGGGCGCCGTTTTGTAATCAAGCAACATAACGTATCGGGAATACGGTTACTTTTCGAATTTTTTCACGCCTTCAGGGCTACCAACAAGCAGTGCGTCAGCACCACGAGCAGCGAACAAGCCTACTGTTACTACACCTGGTAGGGCATTGATCTTCTGCTCTAGGTCTTTGGCGTCTGTGATCTTCATGTTGTGAACATCAAGAATGATGTTGCCGTTGTCTGTTACACAGCCTTCACGGTAAACCGGGTCGCCGCCTAGCTTAACCAGCTCTCGACCAATGAAAGAGCGAGCCATAGGGATCACTTCAACCGGTAGTGGGAATTGGCCAAGTACATCAACTTGCTTGGTGTCATCAACAATACAGATGAACTTTTTCGCGATAGCCGCCACGATTTTTTCACGTGTTAGTGCCGCGCCGCCGCCTTTGATCATGTCGAAATCGCCATTGATTTCGTCTGCGCCATCAACGTAAACATCAAGGCTTGATACTTCGTTTGCATCAAATACAGGAATACCAATCTTCTCTAAGCGTTCGGTTGAGGCTACAGAGCTAGAGACAGCACCTTTGATTTCTTCTTTGCGCGATTCAAGAGCATCAATGAAGTGATTAACGGTTGAGCCAGTGCCCACACCGACAATGCTGCCTTTTTTCACGTAATCGAGTGCAGCCCAGCCGGCAGCTTTTTTCATTTCATCTTGAGTCATGCTTTATCTCCTGGTCGTAATGATGACGAGCGTTGGGAGCGCTGATTATAGCTAACAGTGTGAACTTCGTCAGGAGAAAATGTTGACCTATGTCTCTGTTTCACCAATAAAAACCAAGACAGCTTTGTAATACAGAGACTTAGCGGGTGGAATTTTTTCAATACTGAGCCAAACGTTTGCTTTTTCGGGGGTGTTTCGTGCTACTGGTGGTGGTTTTATGCGGTTGGCCAGGTAAATATATGGCCAGGAGTAATGATGGTAGGTAGTGGCACATCCCAGGTTTCATGAGGAAGCTGTTCGACAAGTTGGCAATCATGAGCAAGCCCAAGAGGGTAAGGGTGGAGTCGATATTGATGCCAAGGTGACAGCGTTCGATCGTAATAACCGCCGCCCATCCCAAGGCGTTGACCTGTGCGATCAAAAGCAACCAGTGGGGTGCAAATAAGATCTAATTCACCAGCGGGTTTGACCAGGCGAAGATCAAGGACGGGTTCTTGGATACCGTAGCGATTTGATTGCATCACTGTGGTGCTGGTGTAGTGAAGAAATAAAAGATGCCCTTTACTGAACGGGTGCAGCACAGGTAAATAGACCTGCTTTTGTTGTTGCCACAGCCAATCAATCACGGGTTGGGTATCAATTTCACCATCATTCGATAAATACAAAGCGATATGCTGGGCGTGAGCAAAATGTTGGGATTGTTGGCATTGCTGCAGCAGTAGCTGAGCGGCCTGAGCTTGTTGATTCGTAGTGAGTGCTTGGCGCTGAGTGCGTACTTGATGACGGATTAATTGTCGAGGCGAGCGTGTAACCGTTGAACTCATAGGTCATCCAATGACGAAAATGAATTGGTAAAGCAAGAACGCGATCTAGAAGGTATGCCCCAAGGTGCCGTGGTAAATCTAAGCCCTTGAACCAGATGTTCAAGGTGGACCGGCAACATTAACCGTAGGCTTCTCAGTCGGGCTGAGCATGCTCAATAGCTAATAAAAAAGCCAATCCTGGGTATTTGCTTATCGGCTCGGGGACGTTGATTCACTCACGAACACCCCAGGGTCAATTCATTATCAACGCTTTGGTTGATTTTGCAATGCTTTATCTAACGTTTCTGCTAATTGGCTGATTCGATTGGATAAATCATCGGCTTTATTGTCTATTTCTCGACGCTCACTATGCAATTCACTGCAAATGTTAAGCCCCGCGAACATTAAAAGTTGTTCTGGATTAGAGACTTTGGTGCGCTCAGATAAAGTTTTCAGCCGCAGGTCAAAATCTTCGGCTGCAGCAATAAGCGCCGCTTCTTGGCCCGTAGGACAGTTTACCTTTAAGGTACGACCTAAAATTTTGATTTCAACTGCCTGATTACTCATAAAGTCTCTTATCTGATCCGTGTCAGCGTGTCTGTAAATTACACCCTGCTTGCGATAGGGAGTCAATATAGAATAAAGCCCTTTCAACATGCAAGTCTGTACACTGTGCTTTGCGGCTTAGCACCGTTTGACTACTCAGTTAATAGGCAGTCTGGTGTAAACATCACCCAAACAAGGGCCGTGATGATAGCTCAATCACAACTGGGGTCACCCTCGTTATTTATGCCGCAAGGTATAAGTGGTAGCATACCATAATAACGATTTACGCCAATCTAGATAAGGTAATCACCGCATGAGTGAAGCAAAACTACCCGCTTACAATGTTCTTGATAGTGAACTGAAAAATCACGGTTTAGCTGTGTCGCCGTCTGAGCTGCATGGCTTATTGATGGGAATGATTTGTGGTGGTTTAGCCGTATCCGACGAAAGTTGGGTCGCTGCAGTGTGCGATTATGCTAACCAAGGTGAGCCATTACTAGACAGTGCCAAAGCTACTGTGCGCCAAGTGTTCGATGCCGCTTCTGGCGAATTGCACAGCATGGCCCAAGTTTTATTTACCTCGACAGCGGCTGAGTTAGCTGAAAGTCAGTTTGAAGTGTCGCTGTTACTGCCAGCAGAAAGCGAAGAGCTTGAAGTGCGCGCGGAAGCATTGAGTGAGTGGGTAACTAATTTCATCTCAGGCATGGGCTTGATGGGGATGAAAAAAGCCGAGCTTACCCCTGATGTTACCGATGCCGTGGCTGCACTGGAAGAAATTGCACAGCTTGGCATTAACGAAGATGAAGACATGGATGAACAAGCGCAATTGCTTGAGCAGATCATTGCTTATGTGCCTGAGTGTGTGTTGAGCTGTTTAGTTGGTTTAGGCCAACGTCCTGATTCGGTTGAACAACCAAACATTCCAGGTATGCCTGCGGATGATGAGCCAACGTTACACTGATCCAAATTTGAAGTAAGGGATGAATGTGAAGCACTTTGATGTCGTGATTGCCGGTGGTGCGATGGCGGGAGCCTCGCTAGCGATTGCACTCGACACCCTCAGCCAGCAAGGTTTGAGGGTGGCGGTGGTAGAAGCAGTCGAACCTCAGCTAGACAGCCACCCAGGGTATGATTCGCGTTGTATCGCGTTATCCTTGGGGACTGCTGCATTATTAGACACCGTGGGCGTATGGCAAACCTTACGCTCAGAGGCGACCGCTATTTCTGATATTCATGTCTCTGATCGTGGTCATGCCGGCATTGTTCGCCTAAGTGCGCAGCAACAAGCCGTTGAGGCCTTGGGTTATGTGATTGAACTGGCTGATGCTGGTCGTGTGTTTCATCAACACTTAACCGAGTGCCAGCAAGTTACTCTGTATTGTCCGAGTAGCATAGTGGCGATTGAACGCCAGCAGCAAAGTGTCATGCTATCGCTCAGTTCAGGTGATCAAATCGCAACATCGCTATTGGTAACGGCCGATGGTGCCTTATCTGGTTGCTGCGACATGCTGGGTATTGAGCGCGATGAGCATGATTTTGAGCAAGTGGCGATCATTGCTAATGTGACGACATCTGAGCCACATCAAGGCCGCGCGTTTGAGCGATTCACCCCTTATGGTCCCGTTGCCTTACTGCCAATGTCTGAAGGGCGTAGCTCTTTGGTGTGGTGTGTTAAACCTGAGCATCATCACCAAGTGATGAGCTGGAGTGACAGTGAATTTCTCGCTGAACTTCAGCAAGCCTTTGGTTGGCGTTTAGGGGCGCTGGTTAAAACAGGTCAACGTGCGTCATATCCTCTGTTACTTCGTCAGGCGAAACGCATAACGACGCACCGTGTCGCCGTTGTGGGTAATGCTGCGCAAACGTTGCATCCGATAGCTGGACAAGGTTTTAATCTTGGACTGCGTGATGTCATGACACTGGCAGAAGAAATTGTGGCGGCTTTCGAGCAAGGCCGCGATATTGGTGGTACTGCGATGCTGAGTCGTTACCGTCAACGCCGTCAGCCCGATCGTCAAGCCACTATTAACATGACGGCAGGCTTGGTCGGGCTGTTTGCCAATGATTGTTTACCATTAGTGGCAGGACGTAATTTAGGTTTAATGGCCATGAGTGCTGTTGATACATTACAAGCACCGCTGGTTAGGCGTGCCATGGGACAGGTAGAAAGATAATAATGATGCAAAGTGTTGATGTCGCCATTATTGGCGGTGGAATGGTTGGGCTAACGCTCGCAGCTGCGCTAGCGGATACCGAGCTACGAGTGGCGGTAATTGAAGGCCAGTTACCTGAACCTGAATTAGCCGATCTACCCGATGTACGAGTTTCGGCGTTAAGCCGCGCCAGTGAGCGTATTTTACGTGGCGTAGGCGCTTGGCCGGGTATTGAAGCGCGTCGCTTTGCACCGTATTCAAAAATGCAGGTGTGGGAGCAAGATAGCTTTGCCAGCATTGATTTTGATGCTACGCGTCTCGCTCAGCCTGATCTTGGGCATATTGTTGAGAATCGCGTGATCCAACTTGCCTTGCTTGATCGGGTAAAACAGCTAAGTAACGTGACCTTGTTAGCGCCAGCGCGCTGTCATACGATCGCTTTGGGTGAAACTGAAGCGTGGCTGAGCCTAGAGTCAGGCCAAAGCCTTACCGCTAAATTGGTGGTGGGCGCAGATGGCGCGAATTCGTGGTTGCGCAATCAAATGTCGATCCCTTTAACACATTGGGATTACGGCCACAGTGCGATTGTAGCCAATATTCGTTGTACTGAGCCGCATGATAATACTGCTCGTCAGGTTTTTCGTCCTGAAGGGCCATTAGCGTTTTTACCTTTGCACGAACCTGATCTCTGCTCGATTGTGTGGTCGGTATCACCCGCAAAAGCGCAGGAGTTATGTGGATTAAGTGATGCTGAGTTTAATAAGGCGCTGACCGTTGCCTTTGATAATAAACTTGGCTTATGTCGGGTCGAAGGTGATCGTCAGGCATTTCCTCTAAAAATGCGTTATGCCCGAGATTTTGTTCGTGAACGTATTGCGCTGGTGGGAGATGCTGCTCATACCATTCACCCATTAGCAGGACAGGGTGTCAATCTTGGTTTGTTGGATGCGGCGAGCTTAGCTCAAGAAATTAAAGCCTTGTGGCTAAAAGAGCAAGATATTGGTAAGCGTGCCAATTTGCGTGATTACGAACGCTGGCGTAAAACTGAAGCGGCGAAAATGATCACCGCGATGCAGGCTTTCCGTGATCTGTTTGATGGCAGTCACCCAGCTAAAAAATTGGTGCGTGATTTGGGTATGTTGATTGCGAATAGTGCGCCAGGTGTCAAAGATGAATTTATGCGTCGTGCATTAGGGTTATCAGGTGCATTACCTGAACTTGCGAAGCACCGCTAATCGTCAAATAGAATACAAACAAATATAACCGCCATACTGGGATCAGTATGGCGGTTTTTTTAGGGCGGTATTTCTATTTTCCTGAACAAATTTGTCTAAGTTAGCACTTTTCATCTACATTCATTATCAGTGCGTTTATGTGTGAATAACGTACTTAACTCCTCAGTTATATACAGCGCGTTTTGGCATAGGCTGCGGGCTGTTTTCATAAGGATATTTAGCCATGAGTTATGTGCCGACTGAATTGCTTTTTACCAATACACACGAATGGATCCGCGATGAAGGTGATGGGGTGTACACCATAGGGTTGACCGATCATGCCCAGTCTCTGCTCGGAGACATGGTGTTTGTTGATCTTCCTGAAGTCGATGCCGCTACCGATGCGGGAGAAGAGTGTGCTGTTGCTGAATCAGTAAAAGCCGCTTCTGATATCTATGCCCCCTTAACGGGGATTGTGATTGATACGAATGAAGATCTGGAAGGGTCGCCTGAGTTGGTTAACAGTGATCCCTATGGCGATGGTTGGCTATTTAAAGTGAAGTGTGACGATGAGGGAGAGTTGGACGAATTGATTGACGCAGAGCGTTATCAAGATCTTATTGATGAATCAGAGTAAGCACTATCGCAGAGACAAAAAAGCCCACGATATAAGTGGGCTTAAACTATGTATCAGTTTCTGCTAGTACACGCGAATACGGCGAATCTCCTGATTCACTTCATTCACTGTCTGGTAATGACGCTGTTGCGCTTTTACCGGTACCAGTAACAATCCATTGTTAAATTCATACCCGCCACGGCCATCTATATAAACTCGGCCGCTGAATAAACGACTAACGTGCTTTGCGACAAGCTTTGGCATGTAACGTTTGAACATTCGCATAAAAAACTAACCTTCCATTGGTCTCGAACGCAGCCATTATAAAACAACACACATTTCACTTTTGTGACTGAATTAGCATAACGCGTTTATTATTATCTATTGATTGGTTTATTTATTTGTTCATATTTTAACTTGCAGTTAATTATTCTGTGGAGGTTGTAATTTAACCAATGGATATGAGAGATGAATAGTTTAGCGCTTCTGCATATTATCCAAAGCTTAGCTATTGTTTTGTAAGGAATAAAAAATGGCCTACCTACTATTTTGATAGCTTATTTATGCTTATTGATTATTTTGCTTGTTTAATGTTTGAACACCTCTGGATTAGCCAGTGATGCTATCTAGTATTTTGTGCTGTTATTACTAACTGGTATTAGCAGTTGATTTGTTTTGGATCAATACAAGGTTATTGGCATATGCTAATAATGGGTTGTTAGCATATGCCAATAACTAAAGGAGTTATGATGGCTCGACCTAAACTCGCTCGTCGCATTGGTTGCCGACCAGCCTATAGCTGCTTTAAACCTAATGGTGTGCCTATGTCCGAGTTATCTCATCATCAGCTTGCCGCTGATGAGTTAGAAGCGATTCGGCTGGTGGACTTGATGGGTTTGCAGCAGCAACCTGCCGCAGAGCAGTTAGGTGTTTCTCGTCAAACGTTGGGGAACATTTTAGCCTCAGCCCGCAAAAAAATAGCCCAAGCCTTAGTTGAAGGCATGGCGTTAGAGCTGCAGTCAGCACCGTTAGCAGACAAGCAAGCTGCGAATAATAAAGAATAATTTAATAACCCAATTCTTAGTCAATAAGATTGAATCAGAGAGAATCACGAAATGTTACGAGCAATAGCTGTAAATGCAGCGAATAACGTGGCAGGCCATTTTGGTAAAGCCCCTGAATTTGTAGTGTACGACGCGCAAGGTCAGCTGATCGAACGCATGACAAATAGCGGCAGCAAAGCGATAGGTTGTAAACATAAGAAACAGCTTCAGCGCCGCTTTAGCGAGCTTGGTGTACAAGAAATTGTGTTAGGCAGTATTGGTCAGCGCTCACTTGCTCGCTTATTACAGGCTGGCTTTGTTGTGAGCCAAGTTGCGGCTCGCACGCCAGTGAGTGATGTACTGGCAGGCACGGCAAGTAAACTTAACTTAACGGCAGCTGAGCAAGGCCGCCCATGCAAACGAGAAAAAGGTGATTGCGGTTGTGGTTGTGGTAGCAAGAAAGCAGCGACACCTAAAATTGGTATGGTGATGAATACCATGTCACGTTTGCCTGGTCTTAGTCGTATCAAGCTTAAATAAAGGAGTGACGAATGACTTATCTATTAACCTTGGCTGTTTTCTTATGCGTGATAGCGGCTATGGCGATTGGTTGGATTGTGAAGAAGAAGACGATTGCTGGTAGTTGTGGTGGCTTAGCCAATGTCGGTATCGATAAAGAATGCGACTGTGAAGAAGTGTGTGATACCCATAAGTTGTATCAGATCCAAGAACCTTCTGCTAAGCCTTCAGCACAATAGCGGATTATTGGCGTTGGCGTAACGCATGGACGCGTTCCGTAACTGTGTCTTGTACGACTTGGCGTAACCAAGTGAGTTTAGGGTTTTCACTATTACGGCGTTGCCACAGCAAGTTAATGTCGAAATCGGCAATGTCGACGGGGGGCGGGCACTGCGTCAATTGATCATTAAAAATATCGAGTTGCGCCATTAAGCGCGACACCACGCAGATCAAGTTTCGGCCTGTGAGTAAGTGGCGAATAGTCAAAAAGTTGCGCGATCCCAGTGCAATATGACGCTGAAAGCCTTGGTCGGCCAGTTGTTTATCAATACCGCTACACAATACCCCATCGGGAGAGACCAGCGCATGTGGTGTAATGATATAGCGCGCGAGGCTAACCGGAGCACTTAATCCTGTTGCATTACTGTCAAACAGACAAACGTGATCTTCGGTATATAAGTATTGGCTATCGAGCTCTTTACTATCCGTGCGCATGGACCCAATCACGATATCAACATGACGGTCGTTAAAGGCATTGAGGTAATTATGGCGATCAATATTACAAAAACTGAGGTGGCACTGTGGAGCGAGCTGCTGCAAAGTATCGAACAGTGCAGGAGCAAAAAGCAGTTCTGCATAATCGGTCAAGCCAATCGTAAAAGTGCCAGTGTAATCATCTGGCACAAAGCGTTCTGGCTGCAAAACTTGATTGGTGATCATCGCCAAAATGGTATCAACCGTTGGCGCAAGATCGACGGCCCGCGCGGTCGGCACCATAAGGTGCCCCTGACGTTCGAATAAAGGGTCGCCTAACAGTTGACGCAAGCGCGATAAATTATGACTCATTGCGGATTGACCGATAGACAGTTTATCTGCTGCTCGCGTTACACTGCGGTGTTCCATTAGTGCGGAAAACGCGACTAATAAATTAAGATCTACACCGCGCCAGTTAATCGACTTCATGGATTCCCTTTATTCACTTTAGTACTTACTTGGCTATCACGATTGATTGTCGATGCGTTTAACGGCAAATGTCGGCCATCATAGGATCGCACAAGATCAGTAGATCATCTTTGCTGAGTTCAACTCCTGCCATACGATCGCCACTGCTGATATTGACCAGCTCATGTTGCTCTATGCTTTGATCAAAAATAAGGGGCAGTGGGTTTTTCAGCCCAATGGGTGCAACCGTACCTATCACAAGCCCAGTGACTTTTTCGACATCAGTTGCATCAGCACAGGTCATGCGGCGACAACCAAAAATATCACGGACTTTTTTCGGATCGACTTGCGCAGGCCCTGGTACGCAGGCTAATACATGAAAGCCACTCATATCACGCAGCAGAATCGATTTCACCATTTGCTGGGGATCGACGCCCCGTTCTTGGGCGGCCTCTTCAATGGTTTTTGCTGGCTTACTGTGTGGTAGAAGGCGATATTCCACGCCTTCTGCTTCGAGTAATTGAATCACAGCGGTTTGTGTAACTGACATGGTGTTATTCATCTTCCAACGAGTAAGGTAGTGCTTGTGTTGCCCATAGGTTAGCTGGCTGCGCGGCTAAGCGAAACTGGGTATCTTCATCAAGATCATTTGGCAGTACCACGAGGGCAATGGCTTGGTTATCTGAGAATTGGTAACCCGCGATAATCGTGCCGCCTTTGCGCCAGTTTTCACCGACACTACGCTCTAAAGCATCACCTGCTTGCGGGCATTGTTCTGTATCACCTTGTACAATATACATGGCACGCTTATTGGTCCCGCGGTATTTAGCACGTGCTACCGTTTCTTGGCCCACGTAGCAGCCTTTCTTAAAGCTGATGCCACCAACGGCTTGTAAATTCGTAGCTTGTGGCACAAATTCAAGTTCAGTTGCTGCTTCAATACGAGGCAGTGCAGCCTTAATATCGTACAGATCCCACAGTGGACTTGTGACCAATTGAGCGTTGGTTGCCAGTTGGCTAGCCAGCACATCAGCTTGCTCTGGTGCAACGGCGATTAACCAACGCTGTGCATCGACTTGAACGGCAGTACCACCTTCAAATGAACGAACTTGGTCGCTGCCTGCAAAGTGCTGATCGATAACCGCTTGCGCTTGGTCACCGCATAGGCCCAGCAACACATCTTGCCCTTCTTCAATCTCAACTTTAGAAAATACCGCGTATTTTTTCAGTTCAGGCAGTTGGGTTGCCATGATGCTTTTTCGTTGCAGTAAGGCATAACCTTGCTGGTGGTGAAATAGACGGAAAATCGTGCGCATTTTTCCTTTTGCATCACAATGTGCCCCGAGTGTTGATAGGCTCGGTTCGAGTGTGACGACATCACAGGTTACTTGACCTTGTAGGTACGATTTTTTGTCATCGCCGACTAAAGTAACCAGTGACCAATCAGAGAGATCGACCAAGGATAAAGCGGGTAGAGCATCGCTGCTAGCTACTGGAAGATGTTCAAAATTGAAAGCATTTGACCAAGTGCTCATAAGGCGTTTCCACAGTTTGGGTAACCACGTTGGGCCGCGGCATGTTGCTGGCGGACGTAATCACAATAATGAAGTATATGTTGCTATGGTAATGGGCTAAGGGGGATTTGTCAGCTATCGATCAGATACAGCTCTCATCTTGGCAGATTGCTTGTCCTTGCGCATAGTAGCGGCTATTGGTGACTGGTACTATATCGCTAAAATTAACAACCAAGTTGAACATTGAGGTTGAACATGATCAGTGCAGATGAAAGAGCACGTGTTAAATGGGCTTGTCGCCGCGGCATGCTTGAATTAGATGTCATTATCATGCCGTTTTTTGAAGAGTGCTTTGATGAATTACCAGAGCAAGAGCAGCGTGACTTTATCTCTTTGCTTACGTGTGACGATCCCGACTTATTTATGTGGGTAATGAAGCACGGTCGTAGTGAAAATCCGGCTCATGCTGCTATGGTGGATAAAATTATTGCCCTTAACGACAGCAAACTTCGTTAATCTTTCGATTTTCCCCTCTAGATACCAAATGGCTGCACTGCATATCACTTATGTATGTGTGGCTATTTTTCTTTGTATTGTCGCTAGTCACTCAATGACCGCAGGCTTGATTGCAGCTCTATTTCTTGATGGGTTACTGACCGAGTGGTTGTCTCATACCAATACCTTGTGGCAACAACAAGGCCGTTTACACATCAATGAGTATGGCGATATCCGTTGGCAGCGAGGTCAAGAGCGTCAAGCGGGGCAATTGACACAGATCCCATTACAAACAAGTTACCTCATTGTTTTTATCGTGACATTTCCAGCGTGTACACAGCAATATAAAACGCAGCAATATTTTGTGATTGATCGCTGTTGCTGCTGTGATCATGATTTTCGAACACTTTCTTTATATATCCGCAGTATTATCACCTTCAAATAAGCTTGTTGCGTATCAAACTTGATGCGTTTTTATCTTGCGCCTCCTGAAAGGATTAGCGGCGAAGGTGGTGGCTAAATAACGTTAAACCTTTATCTGTCTTGGCCGATAGCACCTCTTATTACAACTATATCAATAAATAAGCTTGAGCATTCCGAAGGGCCATTACTATGAAAATTAAACATAAGCTTTTAGGTTTAACGGGGATCTCCGTTAGTGCCTTATTGTTATCATTAACATTGAGTTGGTTTGCTAACGAGCGTGTGGCAGCCATAGATAACGCCACACTGACGGTAAGTGAATTGGAAGTAACCTTGCTCAATTTACGTCGAAATGAAAAAGACTTTCTTGCTCGTTTCGATATGAAATACCAAGATACATTTAATAAAAACACGGCGTTATTTGAACAACAATTCACCAACCTTAATCAACATGTGGTAGCGCTGGATATTCAGCTGGATCATATGAACACCTTGCCGCAGTTTATTCAACGTTATCAGCAAGGGATGATGGCGGTGATTTCCGGCTATCAAGTGCTAGGGTTGACCTCTCAGCAAGGCCTGAATCTCGCGTTTGAACAAGCTGCTGAAGCGCTACAGCAAAGTGCTTCACGTCAGCTTGATGCCCAAGCTATTTTTTCATTAATCCAAGATGCCAAGCTGTTTACTGCAACCCAAAACTTAGCGTATTACCAAGATTACCAAACGGCTTACCAGCAAGAACTCGCATTAGTTGGTGCGCGAGTGAAAGCGCCGTTGGTGGCGTTTAATACTGCGCTAGAGCAGGTGCTCGCGCAGAATAAAGTGATCGGGTTAGATCATAAATCGGGCTTACGTGGTGATATTCGCCAGCAGTCACATCAACTTGAGCAAGCGTTCAACGAGATGTCACTGCAGCTGCGTGAAATTGCGGAAAGCCAACGCCAAAGTATCATGACTGTGACGATTATTGCGGTGTTGGTTGTGATTGCAGCGTTGCTTGCACTTTCAATGTTTATTAGCCAGTCGATTCAGCAGCGGATCAGCGCGATGAGTACCTTGATGTCAGGCATTGCTACTAGCCATGATTTAACGCGTCGAGCGGATGAATCGGGTGATGATGAGCTCAGTGATATGGCCGTTAACTTCAATTATTTACTAACGGGGCTTCGCCAATTAGTGAGTGATGTTCAGACCGCAATCACTGAGCTGGGGGCGGCTTCTGAGCAGCTTCAACGCCGTAGCCGTGATACCGAAAGTGCAATGGCTCAGCAGCAAGCGGAAACCGATTCAGTTGCGACGGCGGTGACAGAGATGGGGGTCACCATTCGCGATATTTCTATGAATACTGAAACGGCAGCGGGCAATGCCCATAGCAGCCACCAGGGTGCTACCGAAGGGCTGCAAGAAGTCAGTACCACTAAAACGCGTATTCGCCAGCTGTCGGATGAGCTTGCGCAAACCAACGATGAAATTGCCAACTTATCGGGCCTTTCTGACAACATTGGTTCGGTACTCGATGTGATTAAAGGTATTGCTGAGCAAACCAATCTGTTGGCGCTGAACGCGGCCATTGAAGCGGCGCGTGCCGGTGAACAAGGCCGTGGTTTTGCCGTTGTGGCCGATGAAGTGCGAACCTTAGCGTTACGTACCCGTCAATCAACGGAAGAGATCACCACCATTATTGGCTCGCTTCAAGGGCAGACAGAGCAGGTCGTTGCGCATATTGGTCGTTGTCGTGAGCAAGGTGATATGAGTGTTGATCAAGTGAATAGTGCCGAGCAAAAAATTAGCCAAATCATGGGGGATATGCAGGCTATTATGGATACCAGTACTCAGATAGCAACGGCTGTTGAGCAGCAATCGCATGTCTCAAATGAAGTGGCACAGAATGTAACTGTGATCCGTGATATCACAACATCGAATGCAGAAATTTCGCATGAGAATGCACAAGCGGCTAATGCTGTGGCCGATCAAGCGCAAGGGTTAGCAAGAGCGATTGCTCAGTACCAAGCTTGATAGAAAACCGTAACGGATAGAAACAGAAAAGCCCAGTTGGTGTTACTTCAAAATGAAGAACCAACTGGGCTTTTTTATGGCGTGAAAGCCTGGATTAGCAAGGCTGATCAGGTGTTAAAATCGTTGGCTTTGCTTCCGTATCTACCTCTGGGTAGTCTAAGGTGTAGTGTAAGCCGCGGCTCTCTTTTCGTTCCATCGCACAGCGCACCATTAGCTCGGCCACTTGAACTAAGTTACGTAGCTCAAGTAAGTTGTTTGAAACTCGGAACTCGCTGTAGTACTCGTGGATCTCTTGCTTAAGTAATTGAATACGGCGCATGGCACGCTCTAAACGCTTGGTTGAACGCACAATGCCCACGTAATCCCACATAAACAGACGCAATTCGTGCCAGTTATGCTGGATCACGACTTCTTCATCGGAGCAATTTACTTGGCTCTCATCCCAACGCGGTAAGTGATCAGGCAGTGCGACATCATTAAATTGTTGAGTGATGCTTTCCGCCGCTGCCCACGCATACACCACGCACTCTAATAGTGAGTTAGATGCCATGCGGTTAGCACCATGTAAGCCGGTGTAACTCACTTCACCAATGGCATATAGGCCATCGAGATCAGTTCGGCCTTCTTTATCGACCATGACACCGCCACAGGTGTAGTGCGCTGCGGGTACAATGGGGATCGGCTCTTTGGTGATATCAATGCCGAAAGTCAGTAATTTGTCATAGATAGTTGGAAAATGTTTCGTGACAAAATCGGCGGGTTTGTGGCTGATGTCGAGGTACATACAGTCGGCCCCTAACCGCTTCATCTCGAAGTCGATAGCGCGGGCAACCACATCGCGAGGAGCTAGCTCTGCACGCTCAGGATCGAAATCTAACATGAAACGGCTACCGTCAGGACGACGTAAGTACGCACCTTCACCACGGAGTGCTTCGGTCAGTAAGTAGTTTCGGGCTTCTGGGTGGAATAAACAGGTTGGATGAAATTGGTTAAATTCCAAGTTTGCCACTCGACATCCTGCGCGCCATGCCATAGCAATACCATCACCCGATGAGACATCTGGGTTTGAGGTATATTGATAGACTTTGGAAGCGCCACCTGTGGCGAGCACAACAAATTTGGCGCGTACAGTTTCGACGACTTCAACATCACGGTTCCAGATATAAGCCCCTAAAATACGGTTTGGCTCATCGGTGTTACCGAGTTTCTGGTTGGTGATGAGATCGAGTGCATTATGGCGCTCAAGCACGTCAATGTTGGGGTGGTTTAAGACATTGTCTTGCAGTGAATTTTGCACTGCCATGCCTGTTGCATCAGCGGCATGAAGAATGCGACGGTGGCTATGGCCGCCTTCGCGGGTTAGATGGTAACGCGGTTCTTCATCATCTGATTCTTCTTGATCAAATGGCACACCGCCATCAATCAGCCATTGCACACACTCTTTTGCATTTTCGGCAATAAAATGAACCACGTCTTCGTCACAAAGGTGTGCCCCTGCAATTTGCGTGTCTTCAACGTGTGATTCAACACTGTCTGATTCGTCGAAAACGGCTGCGATACCGCCTTGAGCATAATATGTTGCCCCTTCGCTGCGAGGTCCTTTGCTCAGTACGATGACTTTACCTAATGGTGCTAAGCGTAACGCTAATGATAAACCAGCGGCTCCGCTACCAATAACGAGTACATCGCACTGATGTTCACGAATTTCGTTCATATTAATTTCATATCCCTGTGGCAATCCGCATAATGGTATACCAATATGCGTAACTATGTGAATCAAACCACACTCATTGTGGTGGAAGTGCCGTCAAACCATAAGCAGGTTAATGTATTAACTGCGTTGTTATTCAGCGTGAGAAAACTCACATGGTATTGCATTCCATTTTTCAGCTTTTGCCTGCTGCATCTTTATTATGAATGATGCTTATCATCGAATAATCTTGATGTGAGATGATTCATCGGCGGTGTAACCTTGTATACTGGTGGTATTTTGCGCCACCGTGATAAAAAAATCGCGCATTATTGTAGAGAAATTATTTTTTATCTTTGGGAACTTTACCTAGTTCAGCAAGTCTTAAATTGTGCTCATGTTCATAAATGCTTTTATATTGCCGCTACCCGTGTGGTTTGGGTTGATAGGAAGTTTGGCTTTAGCGCCGAAACTTATGTGAGGCAACTGTAGAAGTATTGGTATTCACTTGTTGTCAATAAAGTGATGCACGAGTGCAAGACAGATATAGGAGTAACCGCTCGAATGAGCGAGCAGCAAACTGATCAGGTATTAATCGAGCGAGTACAACGCGGTGACAAGCAAGCCTTTAACTTATTGGTTGTGAAATACCAAAACAAGGTGTGTAACTTAGTTTCTCGTTATGTCAGTAATTCTGGTGATGTGCCAGACGTGGCGCAGGAAGCGTTTATTAAAGCGTACCGAGCGTTACCGACATTTCGAGGTGAAAGTGCTTTTTACACATGGCTTTACCGTATCGCTGTTAATACTGCGAAGAATTATTTAGTGGCTCAGGGCCGTCGTCCGCCCGCTTTCGATGTTGATGCAGAAGATGCGGAATACTATGAAAGTGGCAGTGCGTTAAAAGAAATATCGAACCCTGAGAACCATATGTTGTCTGAAGAATTAAAGCAGGTTGTGTTTAGTACTATTGAAGGGCTACCTGATGATCTCAAAACCGCAATCTCGTTACGTGAACTGGATGGTCTAAGTTACGAGGAAATTGCAGAGGTGATGGGGTGTCCTGTTGGTACAGTACGTTCACGTATTTTCCGAGCGCGAGAAGCGGTCGAAAAACGCATCCGTCCTTTGATGCAACATTAATGTTGAGCCAAACGGTGAAAAAAGATGGCTGATAAAGAAAAAATTTCGGCATTATTAGATGGCGAAGATTTAGATCAGAGCATTATTAATGCGCTGACAGTCGATACAGAGAGCGAGCAAGCCTGGCAAGACTTCAACCTTATTGGTGATGTCATGCGTGGTGATGCACCTCAGTGCAAAGAATGGAATATTGCCGGGAGTGTCGCATTAGCGCTTGAAGCCGAACCCGCCCATACTGGTGCTGATACAAGGCTTGAAACGGCCGATGATATTGCGCCTGTGGTTGACTTGAAAACGGTTCGCGAGATCCCTGAGTCTCAACCTAGCCCACGCGAAGTGCGCCGTACCTTACCTACTTGGTTAACCCAATTTGGTCAAGTGGCGATGGCAGCAGGTGTATCGTTAGCAGTGATTGTTGGGGTTCAGCAATACAATGGCGGCGATGATGGTGCATCTATCGAGATGGCATCTGAGTCACAGCTGTCAGTACTGCCAACAGTCCCATTTTCGGGTACTGCCGAGCCTGTGAGTTTAACGCGAGATAGCGTACGCACAGCACACAATAACGGACCAAGCGAAGCTCAGATTATGGAGCAACGTCGTCGCATTAATGCCATGCTGCAAGATTATGAATTGCAGTTACGCCTTAACGCTGAAGACGGCAGCATTGATCGTTCGTTATTAAATAATCAGTAATTTAGATTGAGCAGTAACGAACGACGGTTGGTTACTGCGACCTAATGGCGGATAAATGAAAAAATTTCTGGTCGGTGCGGCGACACTGGTCAGCCTGATGATGCCATGGCAAGCCTCCGCTGAAGACGCCGTTTCTTCTGCGGAGGCTTTGTTGCATCAGATGGACGTAGCAAGCCGCGAGCTTAGCTATGAGTTGTCGTACATTCTTATTAAGAAAAACAGCATTGAGCCATTGCGCTACAGTCATGCGCAAATCGATGGCGAAACCTTTGCTCAGTTGGTGTATTTAAGCGGCCCACCGCGAGAAGTGATCCAGCGGGGCAGCGAAGTAAGCTACTTTGAACCAGGGTTAGATGCTTTCACTATCGACAGCAACAAAATGGTGGCACCACTGCCGCCGATGATGAAAGTTGATGTTGATGATTTAGCCGCTAATTACGATTTCATTTCCATGGGACGTGCGCGAGAAGCGGGTGTCGCTTGTGATGTGGTGCGTATTGCGCCCAAAGATGGTACCCGTTATTCGTATCTACTTTGGGTCGCTAACCATAACAATTTAGTGATGCGAGCTGATTTACTCGATCGTGACGGTGAGCCATTAGAGCAATACCGTGCGGTATCGTATGTGGTAAACCCGAAAATTAGCGAAGTGCTCAAAAAGCGCTTGGTATCGGTTGAGCGACCTGTTGTGGTGCAATTGCCACCACAACCGCAAGCTGAATTGGGTTGGCAGGTGAAATGGTTACCGCAAGGGTTTGAATCGGTCTCTCGAAATCGTCATCGTTTGTTGATGACGGAACGCCCAGTTGAAAGCAAAATGTTCAGCGATGGTCTGTTTAGCTTCTCTATTTATGTCGGTGAGGCTGATGGCTTTACGGTACGGGAGCAGCTAGTACGTCAAGGACGTCGAACATTGCACAGCTATATGAAAGGCAATGTCGAGGTCACTGTAGTTGGTGATATTCCGCCAGCAACAGCGCGCCGTGTTGCTGAATCGGTCGCCTTTACAGGGCAGCCTCCTGCGAAAGCGGAAAAAGTCCAATGATGCGCTCTTTAGCGACGGTAATTGCAGTTGAAGCCAACGCGATTACCGTCAGCTGTCAACAACAAACCAGTTGTGGCCACTGCGCATCTCGTGATAGCTGTGGCACGGGGATAGTATCGAAAGCGATTCCTGGTCGAGCACATCAACTTACGATTGAAACGCAAGAGCCCATTTCGGTTGGCGATGTGGTTGAAATTGGCTTGGCAGAGCAAAGTATGCTGAGTTCAGCCTTGCTGGTTTATTTACTTCCGCTACTCTTTTTAATAGCGGGTACCATTATTGGGCAGTGGGTATTTGTTGATTTAGCCGCGGGTGGTGAGTTGGGTGTGATTGTTTTAGCGAGTGTCAGTGCAGCGTTAGGTTTAGCCACTGCAAGGCATGTCGCTAAGCGCATCGAAGGGCAGTCAGCCTATACACCGAGCTTAATTCGAGTGCTAGGGGCTCAAATATCCAACGATAGCGTAATAAATGCAGCAAGCAAGGATAGCGACTAGGCGGGAAATTCGGTAGAATCCGTCAACTTGATCGCGAGATCCCATTCATTCAATCACGAGTTAGTCACGTCAATTCATGAAGCACATTCGTAATTTTTCGATTATTGCACATATCGACCATGGTAAGTCGACCCTATCCGACCGCTTGATTCAAGTCTGTGGTGGCCTTTCCGATCGTGAAATGGCTGCTCAGGTTTTGGATTCCATGGATCTTGAACGCGAACGCGGTATCACTATCAAAGCACAGAGTGTAACCCTTGATTACACAGCAAAAGATGGCGAAACCTATCAATTAAACTTTATCGACACCCCAGGACACGTTGACTTCTCTTACGAAGTTTCACGTTCACTTGCTGCCTGTGAAGGTGCATTGCTGGTGGTCGATGCTGGTCAGGGCGTTGAAGCTCAAACACTAGCAAACTGTTACACCGCAATGGAAATGGATCTGGAAGTGGTGCCAATCTTGAACAAGATTGACCTGCCAGCTGCTGATCCAGAGCGTGTAGCGGAAGAGATTGAAGATATCGTAGGTATCGATGCGTTAGATGCAACGCGTTGTTCGGCGAAAACAGGCCTAGGTGTTGATGATGTTCTTGAAAACATCGTTACCGCCATCCCTGCACCTGAAGGTGATCCTGATGCACCGCTACAAGCGCTGATCATTGACTCATGGTTTGATAACTACTTAGGCGTGGTTTCTTTGGTTCGAGTGAAAAATGGCTCACTGAAGAAAAACGCTAAAATCAAAATGATGAGCACAGGTCAAACTTGGGGCATTGATCGCCTTGGTATCTTTACGCCAAAACAAATCGACACACAAGAGCTAAATACTGGCGAAGTAGGTTGGGTTGTTTGTGGTATTAAAGACATCCTAGGTGCACCTGTGGGTGATACCATTACACTGGCTAAAGATGGCTGTGAAGCGCCGCTACCGGGTTTCCAAAAAGTGAAACCTCAGGTTTATGCTGGTCTGTTCCCTGTCTCTTCTGATGATTATGAGAACTTCCGTGATGCACTAGGCAAACTTAGCCTTAATGATGCGTCATTGTTCTACGAACCAGAAAGTTCAGCGGCTCTAGGTTTTGGCTTCCGTTGTGGTTTCTTGGGTATGCTCCACATGGAGATCATCCAAGAACGTCTAGAACGTGAATACAACCTAGCGCTAATCACTACTGCACCAACAGTAGTTTACGAAGTTGAGAAAACCGACGGTCAAACAATTTACGTTGATAGCCCATCTAAGCTACCAGCAGTAAATGATATTGAAACCATCGGTGAGCCAATTGCACGCTGTAACATTCTTGTACCATCTGAATACCTAGGTAACGTTATTACCTTATGTATCGAGAAGCGTGGTATGCAGGTAGATATGGTGTACCACGGTAACCAAGTTGCGCTAACTTACGACATTCCGATGTCGGAAGTGGTACTTGATTTCTTCGATCGTCTGAAATCGACGTCGCGTGGTTATGCATCACTGGATTACAACTTCCAGCGCTACGACATCTCTAACATGGTACGTGTTGATGTTATGATCAATGGCGAACGTGTTGATGCACTAGCAATTATTACGCACAAAGATAACGCAAATGGCCGTGGTCGTGACCTTGTCGACAAGATGAAGGAATTCATTCCTCGTCAAATGTTTGATATTGCGATTCAGGCTGCCATTGGCGGCATGATCATTGCCCGCGCAACAGTGAAGCAGTTACGTAAAAACGTAATCGCTAAATGTTACGGTGGTGATATCAGTCGTAAGAAGAAACTCCTGCAGAAGCAGAAAGAAGGTAAGAAACGTATGAAGCAGATCGGTAACGTCGAACTGCCTCAGGAAGCCTTCCTTGCTATTTTGCATGTGGGTAAAGATAAATAAGAATCCAGCTAATGCATTGCAAGGCAATGTTGTTAACTAGCGGTTTTTATTAATTAAAAGAGAAAGTCTGAGTTTAGATGTTTAAACTTATGCTTTCTCTTTACCTTTGAGTAAGGCTGCAAAATGATGGGGCTTACTCACTGTTTTATTTTGCGGTTCGCAAAGTAGGTTCAACGATTAGGGATTATAATGGCAAATATGTTTTCGTTAATTCTGGTACTGGCAACCTTGGTTACTGGTATCGTTTGGGCATTGGATAAGTTTGTCTGGGCGCCAAAACGTCAATTAAAAATTGATGCAGCTGCAGCCAATGCGGGCGATGAGATAGATGCTGAAGTTCTTAATACCGTTGCACCACAACCGGTGTGGGTGGAGCAAACGGCTTCGCTTTTTCCGGTTATCGCACTAATAATGGTGTTTCGCTCATTTATTTATGAGCCGTTCCAGATCCCATCCGGCTCTATGATGCCGACGTTACTCGTTGGGGATTTTATTCTGGTTGAGAAGTTTAGCTACGGGTTACGCGATCCTGTTTTCCGCCATAAATTGGTTGAAACGGGTGAGCCAGAGCGTGGCGATGTAGTGGTATTTAAATACCCACCTCAACCAAGCATCGATTACATTAAGCGTGTTGTTGGTATGCCGGGCGATACCGTTCGCTATAGCGCAAACAAACAAATTTGTATTGCAGCTAAAGGCACCTCGGATTGCCAGCCAGTACCACTGACCAATATGGTAGACAGTGAGTTCCAGCAAGGCATGACACAACTCGTACAACTGAATGAGAAACTTGGTGACGTAGAGCACCAAATTTTGATTCACCCACTTAAACGTGACCGCACGTTAGCATATCAACCGCGCCCAGGCGTGAGTGAGTGGGTTGTGCCTGAAGGCCAGTATTTTGTAATGGGTGATAACCGCGATAACAGTGCTGACAGCCGCTACTGGGGATTCGTGCCAGAAGCGAACCTAGTGGGCAAGGCGGTCGGGATCTGGATCAGCTTTGAGTTTGAACGAGGTGCAGACAGTGCACTACCTTCTTGGATTCCTACCGACGTACGCTTTAGTCGTGTCGGTGGCATAAACTGATCGAGATAAAATGACATCTCCTGCAAATAGACTTCAGCGTAAGCTGGGCTACCAATTTAATAATTTAGACCTGATGACCTTAGCGATGACGCACCGTAGCGCTAATGGTACGCACAACGAACGCCTAGAATTTTTAGGTGACTCAATTTTGAGTTTTGTTGTTGCAGATGACTTGTACCACCGTTTCCCAGAAGTGGACGAAGGTGATATGAGCCGCATGCGTGCAACGCTAGTACGTGGTAAAACGTTGGCGGAGCTAGGTCGTGAGTTTGATTTAGGTGATCACCTGCTACTTGGCCCAGGTGAATTGAAAAGTGGCGGTTACCGTCGCGATTCAATCTTGGCTGACTGTGTGGAAGCGATCATCGGTGCGATTTACTTAGATAGTGATATCGAAGTGGTTCGCGGCATCATTTTAAGCTGGTACCAATCACGCCTTGAAACGATCAAGCCGGGTATCAACCAAAAAGATCCAAAAACACGCCTGCAAGAATGCTTACAGGGGCGTCGTTTGCCGCTGCCAGCATATACTGTAACTAAGGTTCAGGGTGAAGCTCATAACCAAGAGTTCACCGTGCAGTGTGAAGTAACAGGTTTGGATAAACCTGTAATCGGAAAAGGCGGCAGTCGGCGCAAGGCAGAGCAGGCAGCAGCAGAAATTGCGCTTAAGCAGTTGGAATCATGACAGATAAACAACATTGCGGCTTTATTGCCATTGTAGGCCGACCGAATGTAGGTAAATCAACGCTACTAAACCGCTTAGTCGGTCAGAAGCTTTCGATCACCTCACGTAAGCCTCAAACGACGCGTCACCGTATCATGGGTGTTGATACCCGTGACGGTTACCAAGCGGTGTATGTGGATACCCCAGGGCTTCACATTGAAGAAAAACGTACCATTAACCGTTTGATGAACCGCGCAGCAAGCAGTTCATTGACCGATGTCGAGCTAGTATTGTTTTTGGTTGACGGCACCGTATGGACTGCTGATGACGAAATGGTACTGAACAAGCTTAAGAAAAGTGAGTTACCAACAGTACTGTTGATCAACAAAGTTGATAACGTTAAAGAAAAAGGCGACTTATTCCCGCATCTAGATGCACTGTCTAAGAAAATGGACTTTGTTGATGTTGTGCCTATTTCAGCGAAAAGCGGTACTAACGTTGATACGGTAGAGAAAATTGTTCGTGACCATATCCCTGAAGGTGAATATTACTTCCCTGAAGATTATGTGACTGACCGTTCTCAGCGCTTTATGGCGTCAGAAATCATCCGTGAAAAACTGATGCGTTTCTTGGGCGAAGAACTGCCGTATTCTGTGACGGTTGAGATCGAGCGTTTTGATTTCAACCCACGTACTAACGGTTTTGATATCAATGGTTTGATTCTGGTTGAACGTAAAGGCCAGAAGAAAATGGTGATCGGTAAAAACGGTGAGAAGATGAAAGTCATCGGCCGTGAAGCCCGTATTGATATGGAAGACTTGTTCGAGCGTAAAGTGTACCTAGAGCTTTGGGTTAAAGTGAAATCTGGCTGGGCTGATGACGAACGTGCATTGCGTAGCTTAGGTTACATCGACGACCTATAAGGGACACCATGGAAGGGCTACAGCGTTGTTTTGTCCTTCACTCTCGTCCTTACAGTGAGACGAGCCTGATCCTTGACATCTTTAGCGAGGATTACGGCCGTCTTACTTTATTGGCGAAAGGTGCGCGACGTAAGCGTTCCAACCTCAAAGGGGCACTTCAGCCTTTTACACCACTCTTTATGAAATGGTCTGGCCGCGGCACTATGCCGATTTTAACTCAAGCCGAGCCTATCTCTATCAGCCTGCCGATGCGCGGCTATATCTTGTATTCTGCGATTTATGTCAACGAACTGGTTGCGCGTGTATTAGAAACTAATACGCCATACCCTGTGCTGTTTCTGGATTACCTGAATGTGCTGCGTGAGCTGGCGCAAGCGGATAATCCAGAGCCTGCATTACGTCGTTTCGAGTTAGCTTTATTGCATCACCTTGGCTATGGTATCGACTTTCTTCACTGTGCGGGAAGTGGCTTACCCGTCGAAGATAGCATGACCTATAACTACCGTGAGCAACGAGGTTTCATTGCCTCTATGATGACCAACCAGCTGACCTTTACCGGCAGCCAACTTAAAGCGATTGCGGCACGTCATTTTACCAGCCCAGATCAGCTTCGGGCGGCAAAACGCTTTACACGTATTGCCTTAAAACCTTATCTTGGCGGGAAACCATTAAAAAGTAGGGAACTGTTTATCCCTCGATCAAGGAGTACCGGAAAATGAACAACATACTACTCGGCGTCAATATCGATCATGTGGCAACACTGCGTAACGCGCGTGGTACTCGTTACCCTGATCCTGTGCATGCTGCGGAAGTCGCTGAACGTGCAGGTGCTGATGGTATTACGATTCACCTTCGTGAAGATCGTCGTCATATCAATGACCGTGATGTACGTATTCTGCGTGAGACGATTCAAACACGCATGAACCTTGAAATGGCCGTGACTGATGAAATGGTTGAGATTGCGCTGCAAACCCAACCTGAATTCGTGTGCTTAGTGCCAGAAAAGCGCGAAGAGTTAACCACTGAAGGTGGTTTGGATGTTGCAGGTCAAGTTGAAAAAATCAAAGCTGCAACAGAAAAACTCACGGCGGCTGGCATTAAAGTGTCTTTATTCATCGATGCTGATCGTGCCCAAATCGATGCTTCGTTGGCATGTGGTGCACCATACATTGAGCTGCATACTGGCCACTATGCCGACGCTGAAACGGAAGAAGAGCAACAAGCTGAGTTTAAGCGCATTGCTGCAGCTGCAAGCTACGCCGATGGTTTAGGCATTAAAGTGAATGCAGGCCATGGCTTGACGTACCACAACGTAAAACCGTTAGCGGCATTACCTGAAATTTATGAGCTGAACATTGGCCACTCGATCATGGGTCGTGCCATGTTTGATGGTTTAAGCAAGGCGGTTGCTGATATGCGCGCTATCATGCAGGAAGCACGTAAGTAATGGCCATCCTAGGCTTAGGGACGGATATCGCAGAAATAGAGCGGCTTGAAAAAGTCTTGATGCGCAGCACGGGTGAAGCATTTGCTGAGCGCGTGTTGGTAGCATCGGAGCTTGAGGTCTTTCGTGACTTAAAGTTCAAAGGTCGTTACTTAGCCAAACGCTTTGCGGTGAAAGAGGCGGCGTCAAAAGCCCTAGGCACTGGGATTGCTTGTGGTGTGAGCTTTCATGATTTTACGGTCAGTAATGATGAGCTAGGCAAGCCTGTGCTCTCATTGTCAGGTAAAGCGGCAGAATTAGCGGCGACCATGGGCGTTAATCATATTCATTTGACCATTTCAGATGAAAGGCGCTATGCGGTGGCAACGGTGATCCTAGAAAGCTAGTGCCTGCCATATGTAAAAGCGTCCAGTGGTAACAAGGAGAGCCGAGGCTCTCCTTTTTTATTACAGCACTAAAAGCACCGCACTATTTAGTGACGATATTCTTTTGATGCCTTAACCACATTGTTCATTTCGTCGATCAGTTCAAATAACTCAGGCTCGATATCTTCTTGGGTCGCATTCGCTTTAAGCTGGGTTTCGATGGTGTGACAAAGCGCCTTTAAGCGCGGAACACCACTGTAGGCACAACTGCCATGTAACTTATGAATCGAAGGCCATAGCTCGATCTCTTTACCATCTAAGGCTTCATTAACCAGCATCTCAACCTCTGGCATGAAGTCGAGCAGCATTTGAAGCATATCTTTGGCGAGATCTTCTTTGCCTGCAGCTTGTTTTAAGGCTAACGCCCAATCCCAACTGACATTGCTGGCGCTCTCCGTTTCAGTCGGTTGGGGATCGATAGGGGTAAAGTCAGCCTCTTCAACATTGTCTTGTGCGCTTGGTTGCCCCTCCGGGTGAGTCCACTTCGACAAGATTTGCTGCAAGATATGCTCTTCAATTGGCTTGGTCAGGTAGTCATCCATGCCTGCATTGATTAAACGTTCTCGCTCGCCCGCCATCGCATGGGCTGTAACAGCAATCACTGGTGTATGGTGGTTTAGCTCTGTCTTATGGATTTCTTCACAGGCGGTAACCCCATCCATTTCTGGCATTTGGATATCCATGAAGACTAAATCAAAGGCTTTTTGGTGAGCGTATTCCACAGCCTTACGGCCCCCTGTCGCAGTGATAACTGTCTCTACCCGCTCACTCAATAGTGCTGAAATCAGTTTTAGGTTGGCAGGGTTATCATCAACCGCCATCACAGTGAGAGGTAAGATGGTTGGTACAGGCTCAGGTAGTAACCCTATTTCTGGCTCGAGCAGTAAGTCATTGCTCCCAGCGAGTGCTTCAAACAGTTTTCGCTGGGCCAGTGGTTTACCTAAACAAGCCGATACTCCAGCGCTGATCAGGCGCTCCGATAGAGCCAGTTCAGTGGCTGGCAAGCTCACTATGACTTTGTCCGCAATTTGCTCAGCCTTGAACACGTTATCGAGCAAGGTCGCGATTGGTGGCTGCTCGCCTGGCGATAGGCTAAGCAGGGCAAATTGGTGCGGCTCGATGTCTTCAGGCATGGTTGAGCGGTAGGTTACTTGCAGCCCTGCATTGATCAAGCGCTGCTGGGTCACCGATGCCGCTTGCATATTCGGTTCGATCAATAGCAGTTTTTTACCTACTAAGGTTGCGGTATCAATCGGTTGTGAAACAGGTAAATCTGTTTTCAGTAAGCGTAAGCTAAACCAGAAAGTTGAACCCTGATGTAGGCGGCTGGTTAAGCTGATTTCACCGCCCATTTGGGTCACCAGCTTCTGGGTGATAACCAGACCTAACCCTGTACCGCCGTAGCGGCGCGAAATACTGGCGTCAGCTTGGCTAAAGGCTTGGAATAGCTGCGCTTGCTGGCGCTCTGAAATACCAATACCGGTATCACGCACAATGAATTGTAGTTCGACGTTTTCATCTTTATCGGCTTTGAGTTCAACCGACACATCAATGTTGCCACGTTCGGTAAATTTCACCGCGTTACCAATCAAGTTGGTTAGCACTTGTTGAATACGTAGGGGATCGCCAATCAAGCCCGCTGGAATACGGTTGTCGATTTTTAGCGTTAGTTCTAGCCCTTTTTCGTGAGCGTTTGGCGCTAATAGTCGCATAACTTCATCCAATGACTCGGTAAAGTCGAATGGGATGTTTTCGAGTAACAGTTTGCCCGCTTCTAGTTTCGAGAAGTCGAGAATGTCATTGATGATGGTCAGTAGGTTGTTGGCTGATTTTTCAATGGTCTGTAAGTAGTCTTGCTGACTTGAGCTTAAACGGGTTTTAAGCATCTGGCGGGTAAAACCGATCACCCCATTTAGCGGCGTACGCAGTTCGTGCGACATATTCGCCAAGAATTCTGATTTCACGCGCGCCGCTTCTTGGGCTCGTTTCTTGGCGATATCGAGTTCAACATTCTGAATCTCTAGTTGCTCAAGTGTTTCTCGTAAATCAGAGGTGGCCTGATCGATGCTTTGTTGCATCTCGATATGGTATTCGGCCAATGAAATCGCCATCGCATTGATGCCGTTTTTCAAGGTATCAAGTTCACCAAGTAGCTGCCCTTCGATACGTACGTCCAAGTGACCACGACGGATACGATCAACCACGCTAACCATATGAGATATCGGGCGAGTCACATCTTGCATTAAACGGTATGCAAACAAAGATGACAGGGTTAAACCCAGCAATAACACCATTAATGCAGTAAAGACTTCTTGGTATTGCTGCAAGCGGAGGCTGCTTAAATCAAGCTCCAAGGCGATGTAACCGAGTGTGCGTTCTTGGCCTTGAATACCAGAAAACTCCCCGAACTGACCTTCGCTGACAATGGGCGCCCGCAAAATCATCGAATTTTCATTCAGGCGGGTATCTAGCAACAAGGGAATAGGTTCGTCGTCCGGATACATCAAAGCTTCGAAGTTTCGATGGAAATTGGATGTGACAAACAATTCATTATTGGCATCAAATACCGCAATGCTGCGTATAATTTGAGAGTGCTTACGGTGGGCATAGCCAATTAACCGACGAACGGCTTCTCGGTTGTCTTTGGTCATACCAAATTCAGTCGAAATGGCCAGAGGCTCAATAATGCTGGCGCCTGTTGAGACCAGCTGATGCTCAAGATCCTGATAGCGGCTCATGGTGAAAAAAGCGCTTAATAGCAGGCCGATAATGAGTGTTGGTGCTAATGTCAGGGTGAAGACCCTGGCACGAAGTCCATATTTGGTCATGGTTCTCTTAATTACAAGAAAGCGATTCTGTGGGAGAATTGGTATCCATTTGTGGCCTTAGCTTAAAGAAAGTCAGGCCATTCGACAAATTCTCAATGTCTGAACAGTGAGCGAAACACCTATGGCACGCTTTTTTAAGCCTCAAAAACGAAAAATTACCGACACTAAGCACAAGGAAATCACGATAAGTCGCTTAGACCATGTAGGCGCTGGCGTTGGCCACCTGAATAAAAAACTGGTATTTGTTGACGGTTTATTGCCTGGCGAAAAAGCGGTTGTTCAGTTTACTGAAGACAAAAAACAGTACGCACGTGCGACTGTGATTAAGCGTCTAACCGATAATGCAGAGCGTATTAAACCGCATTGTCCAATCTATGACCAGTGTGGTGGCTGTAACTTACAACATTTATCCCATCCCGCTCAGGTTATTGCGAAGCAGCAATCGCTAGGCGAGCTGATGACAAAGTTCTCTGGTGCGGACTCAGTGCCTCAGCAAGTAGCGCCTATTGTCGCACAAGATATCGAATACCGTCGCTGTGCTCGATTTGCAGTTAAGCTCAGCACGAAAGGGCAGTTAGCGTTTGGTTTTCGTAAAAAGCAAAGCAAAGACATCGTCGATGTTGCCCATTGCCCAGTATTGTCGGCATCACTGAATGAACTTTTACCCGATTTACGTACTCTGTTAATGGGGCTAAAAGGTCGTAAAAACCTTGGGCATGTGGAATTAGTGGAAGCGGACAATGGCCGTGTCGTTTTGATCCGCCATTTAAAACCGTTTTCTGACAGCGATATGGCACAGATTGATGCGTTTGCTGATAAAAATGACATCACGCTATACCTATCACCTGAGAGCGATGAGTTACACCATGTCCGTGGTGATAAGCCTTTCTATGAATTGGATGGGGTTGAACTGACATTTTCACCGAAAGACTTTATTCAGGTGAATGCCAGCGTAAACAAGCAAATGGTTGCTCAAGCGGTTGATTGGCTCGATGTGCAGCCTGACGATCGTGTACTCGATCTTTTCTGTGGTTTGGGTAATTTTAGTTTACCACTGGCGAAACGCGCAAAAGCACTGGTAGGTGTTGAAGGTGTCGATGAAATGGTTCATCGTGCCACTTATAATGCTGAAAAAAATGGTGTCGATAACGCAACCTTCTACCAAGCTAACTTGGATGAGGACGTGACTTTGCTATCATGGGCCAAAGAGCCCTTTAATAAAATATTACTCGACCCTGCGCGCGCGGGCGCCGCAGGTGTTATGCAGCACGTTATAGCGCTAAAACCACAACGCGTGGTGTATGTGTCATGTAACCCTGCCACGTTGGCGCGTGATAGTCAGGCATTGCTGCAACAAGGTTATCAGTTGGAGCGTCTTGGCATGTTGGATATGTTCCCACATACCGGACACTTAGAATCAATGGCGTTATTTGTTAAAACAGAACGTTAACCACGTCTGAATACTCGTAAACGCCATAACAAAAGCTAAACAGGACAGAGAAATGGTCGCAGTTCGCGGTGCGCATTTAAAGGAAAACGATACATTTGAACTTTCAACATGGGTTGATAGTTTGCAGCAAGACGCCAAGATTTCGAAGCGTTTAAAAAGCACCTATCAGCGGTGTATCGACATAACATCAACGGAAGAATCAGCAACATTATTGTTGTGGCGTGGCCGCGAAATGGTTGAAATCCTCGTGATGCTCAGCATGGATGCCGAAACTTTGGTCGCTGCGTTGCTATGCCCATTGGTTGAAGCTGGGGTCTACGACTTAGAACAAGTCAAAGAAGACTACAACACCGCTATCATGCAGTTAGTGGCGGGGGTTGACCAAATGGCAGCCATTCGTCAACTAAATGCGACCACGGAAGGCGCGGCTCAATCTGCACAGGTCGATAATATTCGCCGTATGCTGTTGTCGATGGTCGACGATTTTCGCTGCGTCGTTATCAAACTGGCAGAGCGTATTTGTAATCTGCGTGAAGTGAAAGATGAGCCAGATGAAGTGCGTCGAGCAGCAGCCAAAGAATGTGCCAACATCTATGCTCCGTTGGCGAACCGCCTGGGTATTGGACAGCTAAAGTGGGAAATCGAAGATTACGCTTTCCGTTACCAACACCCTGATACCTACAAACGTATTGCTAAGCAGTTGTCTGAGCGTCGCATCGTTCGTGAGCAATACATCGAGCACTTTGTAACAGATCTGGCTGACTCGATGAAGAGCGCTAGCATCAATGCTGAGGTGCAAGGTCGTCCGAAACACATCTATAGCATCTGGCGTAAGATGCAGAAAAAGAACCTCGATTTTGATGAGTTGTTCGATGTACGTGCGGTACGTATTATTGCCGACCAACTGCAAGATTGTTATGCCGCGTTAGGGGTAGTGCACACCAAGTACCGTCATCTACCAAAAGAGTTTGATGACTACGTGGCAAACCCGAAACCTAATGGTTACCAGTCTATCCATACTGTCGTGTTAGGGCCTGAAGGTAAAACGATTGAAATCCAGATCCGTACCAAGCAGATGCATGAAGAGTCGGAGCTGGGTGTCGCGGCGCACTGGAAATATAAAGAAGGTGGAACAGCAGGCGGCGGCAGTAAATCATCATACGATGAGAAAATTGAGTGGCTTCGTAAGTTACTGGTTTGGCAAGAAGAGATGTCAGATTCTGGCGAAATGCTGGATGAACTCCGTAGTCAAGTATTCGATGATCGCGTGTATGCCTTCACACCTAAAGGTGATGTCGTCGATTTGCCGCTGAATGCGACACCACTCGATTTTGCCTATCACATTCACTCTGAAGTGGGCCATCGCTGTATTGGTGCCAAGGTTGAAGGGCGCATTGTTCCCTTCACGTATAACTTACAAATGGGTGATCAGGTTGAAATCATCACCCAGAAAGAGCCGAACCCTTCGCGTGATTGGCTAAACCCCAACTTGGGTTTTGTTACCTCTAGCCGTGCCCGTGCCAAGGTACATGCGTGGTTTAGAAAACAGGCGCGTGATAAAAACTTGATCGCTGGGCGTGAAATGTTGGATGCTGACTTGCATAAGTTAGGCGCCACCATGAAAGACGCTGAGCTGTATGCGCTAAAGCGTTTCAATGCCAAAAACCTCGATGAGTTGTTTGTCGGTATTGGCAGTGGTGACTTGCGTATCAACCAGGTTGTTAATCATATTAATACCTTGGTGAACAAGCCAACCGCAGAAGAAGAAGACAAGCAACTGCTTGATAAGCTGACCGAAGCGAGTGAAAAGAGCAGCACCAGTACCCAGAAACCACAACGTGATGCCGTCGTGGTGGAAGGGGTAGACAACTTAATGACGCATTTAGCGCGTTGTTGTCAGCCGATCCCTGGTGATGACATCACAGGTTTTGTTACTCAAGGCCGTGGCATTTCGGTGCACCGCAGCGACTGTGAACAGCTTGATGAGTTGCGTCACCATGCGCCAGAGCGTTTAATTAAAACGGTGTGGGGCGGTGGATTTGTTGGTAACTACAACATTACAGTACGTGTCATTGCTTCTGAGCGTAACGGTTTGATCAAAGAGTTGACCAATACGTTAGCCAATGAAAAAACCAAAGTGTCGGGCATGAAGAGCCGTATCGATTACAAGAAACAAATGTCGATCATGGATTTTGAATTAGAACTGACGGATCTGGAAGTGCTGAGCAAGGTTATAAAACGTCTTGAGCAAGTGAAAGACGTCGCAGAAGCGAAGCGCTTATACTAAGTGGCTATAGAGTTCGCTCAGTGTAATAAAATAAATAACGGGAAGCCTTAGTGCTTCCCGTTTTGTTAAGTGAGAACAAAATGAAACAGATGAATTCAGCAGCAATAACTCAATTACTTGAAATCATGGCGACGTTACGTGACCCACAACAAGGGTGCCCGTGGGATATCAAGCAGACGTTTGACTCGATCGTACCGCATACTATTGAAGAAGCTTATGAAGTGGCTGATGCGATTTATCAGCAAGATTGGCAAGAAGTAAAAGCAGAATTAGGCGATTTATTATTCCAAGTGGTGTTTTATAGCCAAATGGCGAAAGAGCAGGGACTGTTTGATTTTGATGAGGTTGTGACAGGGCTGAATGAAAAGCTGACTCGCCGCCATCCCCATGTTTTTAGTGAAGCCGAGTTTGCTGACGATGCAGAAATCAACGCCAATTGGGAAGCAGAGAAAGCCAAAGAGCGCGAACAAAAAGGAGAAGACGACAGTGTATTGGCAAATATTCCACTCGCATTGCCTGCTTTAAGCCGTGCCGATAAGATCCAACGACGCTGTGCGAAACACGGTTTTGACTGGGATACCCTAGGTCCTGTGGTGGACAAGGTCAAAGAGGAAATTGACGAAGTTTTAGAAGAAGTCATCCAAGTTGAGCCTGATCAAGCCAAAATTGCCGAAGAAGTAGGGGATCTGTTATTTGCTTCCGTCAATTTAAGTCGCCACCTTAAGGTCAATCCAGAGCAAGCCTTGCAGTTGGCAAACAAAAAATTTGAGCGACGATTTCGCCAAGTGGAAGAAAGTGTGCTAGAACAAGGTCTACGGCTTGAAGCGTGTTCATTGGAAAAACTCGATGGCATTTGGGATCAGGTAAAACAGCGTGAGAAGGCGAATAGTTAATCAAATTATGCGGTTAACCCGAGCTGCTAGAATATGCTTTCAGTGAATACTTTTGTTGTTATTTTACACGAACAGTTTGTGCAACTCGTATAATTGATTTGAAACAAATAATACTCATGATTGCTGTGATAGTTTTCACGTTGTGGCGATAAAAGGTGTCTGGTATCATTGCTCTCCGTCCAGATAGTTTTTATATCCTCTACACCAATCTTCCAGGTTAAATATGACAACGAATTACATTTTTGTTACGGGCGGGGTTGTTTCCTCTCTAGGTAAAGGTATTGCTGCTGCATCTCTAGCGGCTATTCTAGAAGCACGTGGTCTTAAAGTGACTATGATGAAACTAGACCCTTACATCAACGTTGACCCAGGCACAATGAGCCCAATTCAACACGGTGAGGTATTCGTTACGGAAGACGGTGCAGAGACCGACCTTGACCTTGGTCACTACGAACGTTTTATTCGTACCAAAATGACCAAGCGTAACAACTTTACAGCGGGCCGCGTGTACGCGGACGTACTTCGTAAAGAGCGCCGTGGTGATTACCTAGGTGCAACCATTCAGGTTATCCCACACATTACTAACGCGATCAAAGAACGCGTTATTGCAGGTGCAGAAGGTCACGACGTTGCTATCGTCGAAGTGGGTGGCACTGTTGGTGATATCGAATCACTACCATTTATGGAAGCGATTCGTCAGTTAGCTGTAGAGCAAGGCCGCGAGAACACTATGTTCATGCACCTGACTCTGGTTCCTTACCTTGCAGCAGCAGGTGAAGTGAAAACGAAGCCGACTCAGCACTCTGTAAAAGAACTACTTTCTATCGGTATTCAGCCTGACATCCTAGTATGTCGCTCTGACCGAATGATCCCAGCGAACGAGCGTGCGAAGATTGCACTTTTCTGTAACGTTCAAGAAAAAGCTGTTATCTCAATGAAAGACGTAGATTCAATCTACAAGATCCCACAATTGATCAAAGCACAAGGTTTGGATGACCTAGTATGCCAACGTTTCGGCATTACAGCGCCTGAAGCGGATCTATCTGAGTGGGAACAAGTAATCTACGAAGAAGCAAACCCTACTGATGAAGTCGTTATCGGTATGGTTGGTAAGTACATCGAACTACCTGATGCTTACAAATCAGTAAACGAAGCATTAAAACACGCTGGTCTTAAGAACCGTCTATCTGTGAAAATCAAGTACGTTGATTCACAAGACGTTGAGTCTAAAGGCACAGAAGTACTAGAGGGTCTGGACGCAATCCTAGTACCAGGTGGTTTCGGCGGTCGTGGTGTTGAAGGTAAAATCCGTACAGCACAATACGCTCGTGAAAACAAAATTCCATACTTAGGCATCTGTCTGGGTATGCAAGTGGCACTGATTGAATTCGCACGTAATGTTGCGGGTCTGGCGGATGCGCACTCAACGGAATTTAACGAAGAAACTAAAAACCCAGTTGTTGGTCTAATCACTGAATGGGTTGATGGTGAAGGTAACGTTGAAGAGCGTACTGAAAAATCAGATCTAGGCGGTACAATGCGCCTTGGTTCTCAGCTATGTCACCTAGCGGACGGTTCAAAAGCACGTGAGCTATACAACAGCCCAACAGTGCACGAACGTCACCGTCACCGCTACGAAGTAAACAACAACCTACTTCCTAAACTAGAGAAAGCAGGTTTGAAAGTTTCTGGTCTGTCTGCAGATAAGAAACTGGTGGAAATCATTGAAATCCCGAACCACCCATGGTTTGTGGCTGCTCAATTCCACCCTGAGTTCACCTCAACGCCTCGCGATGGTCACCCACTATTCGAAGGCTTTGTAAAAGCGGCAGGTTCAAACCTACGCGGTGAGCTTAATAAGTAAGGATTACTGGTAGCAGTAGCGGGGGATGCTACTGCTATTTTTTAGCTTTTTATTTTGAAGATAAAGCAAGAGGAAACATAATGTCTAAGATCGTTAAAGTTCTAGGTCGTGAAATCATCGATTCACGCGGTAACCCAACTGTTGAAGCTGAAGTACACCTAGAAGGCGGTTTCGTTGGTATGGCGGCAGCTCCATCTGGCGCATCTACTGGTTCTCGCGAAGCTCTTGAGCTACGTGACGGTGACAAAGCACGTTTCCTAGGTAAAGGTGTTCTTAAAGCAGTTGAAGCTGTAAACGGCCCAATCGCTGAAGCACTTGTTGGTAAAGATGCGAAAGCACAAGCTGACATCGACCAAATCATGATCGACCTAGACGGCACTGAGAACAAATCTCTATTCGGTGCTAACGCAATCCTTGCTGTTTCTCTAGCGAACGCTAAAGCTGCTGCAGCGGCTAAAGGCATGCCTCTTTACGAGCACATCGCTGAGCTAAACGGTACAGCTGGCGTATTCTCTATGCCTCTACCAATGATGAACATCATCAACGGTGGTGAGCACGCTGATAACAACGTTGACATCCAAGAGTTCATGATCCAACCAGTTGGCGCAAAAACTCTTAAAGAAGGTCTACGCATCGGTGCTGAAGTATTCCACAACCTAGCTAAAGTTCTTAAAGCTAAAGGCCTAAGCACTGCAGTGGGTGATGAAGGTGGCTTCGCTCCTAACCTAGAATCAAACGCTGCTGCTCTAGCTGCAATCAAAGAAGCTGTTGAAGCTGCGGGTTACGTACTAGGTAAAGACGTTACTCTTGCTATGGACTGTGCTGCATCTGAGTTCTACGACAAAGAAGCTGGTCACTACAACATGAAAGGCGAAGGCAAAATCTTCTCTTCTGAAGAATTTAACTTCTACCTACAAGATCTTGCTAACCAATACCCAATCGTATCTATCGAAGACGGTCTTGACGAGTCAGATTGGGCTGGTTTCAAACACCAGACTGAACTAATGGGTGACAAGCTTCAACTAGTTGGTGATGACCTGTTCGTTACTAACACTAAGATCCTTGCAGAAGGTATCGAGAAAGGTGTTGCTAACTCTATCCTTATCAAGTTCAACCAAATCGGTTCTCTAACAGAGACTCTAGCTGCAATCAAGATGGCTAAAGATGCTGGTTACACAGCAGTTATCTCTCACCGTTCTGGCGAAACTGAAGATGCAACTATCGCTGATCTAGCGGTAGGTACAGCTGCAGGTCAAATCAAAACTGGTTCTATGAGCCGTTCTGACCGTGTTGCTAAGTACAACCAACTTATCCGTATCGAAGAAGCTCTAGGTGCTAAAGCTCCTTACAACGGTCTTAAAGAAGTTAAAGGTCAAGCTTAATCATTAAGCTTTGATCATGGATAGGTAACTATCCCATGACTTTATAGAAGCCGCCTCGACTGAGGCGGCTTTTTTTATGCTTAAATAAAAAAGACATGCGCGCGAACGCTAGTCAGAAATCGCGTATTGTGGGATGATTGCCGAGCGTGTTGAAGGCGTCTTATTTGCCGAGTTTATGTTGATTTGCATTTGATCTCGGCAAATAGGTATGAATAACAAAAAATAGAGTGGGATTTCCATGCGTTTGTTAACTGTACTGATGCTATCGGTGCTGTGCTGGCTACAATATGAGTTCTGGCTCGGAAAAAACGGCATGATGGAATATTTGCAGGTGAAAGATAACGTTGAAATTCAGCGCCATGCGAATGCCGACGTGGCACAACGTAATCAGCAAATGTATGTCGAAATCTATGATCTTCACCGTGGCCTCGAAGCGGTAGAAGAGCGTGCAAGAAATGAACTTGGCATGATCAAACCGGACGAAACATTTTTCCGAATTGTGGGTGATAATTAACTATCTATCACTGTATTGCCACTATGAATAGCGAACTTCTAACATGACCCAACAACTGACTGCTGTCGTCCCAGCGGCAGGGGTAGGTAGCCGCATGGCTGCTGACCGACCTAAGCAATATTTATCCATTGCGGGAAAAACAATTTTAGAACACACCATCGACCGCCTGTTGACTCATCCATCTATTCAGCACGTTGTTATCGCGATCAGTCCATCAGACCCTTATTTTGCTGATCTGGCGCTAGGGCAAGATCCGCGTATTACGGTTGTCGATGGCGGCGCTGAGCGCGCTGATTCGGTGTTTGCTGGCTTAGCCCAAGTACCGAGTGATAGTTGGGTATTAGTGCATGATGCCGCCCGACCATGTTTACGCCAAGACGATCTGCAAAATTTGATTGCCGCCGCTGTGCAAAGCGAGTGTGGTGCCATTCTAGCAGCGCCTGTGCGTGATACCATGAAGCGCGGTAACGGCAGTCAAGGGATCGCGAGTACAGTTGATCGTAGTGATTTATGGCACGCGTTAACGCCGCAAATGTTTAAAGCGGGTGAGTTACGTGAAGCCTTACAAACAGCATTGCGTGAAGGTGCGACAGTGACAGATGAAGCCTCAGCGTTGGAACACTGTGGCAAAACGCCATGTCTAGTAAAAGGGCGGGCGGATAATATAAAAGTAACCCAGCCTGAAGATTTGGCGCTGGCAGAATTTTACTTGCAGCTTTTGGTAAAGGAACAAGCATGATGCGAATTGGACACGGCTTTGATGTACACAAATTTGGCGGTGAAGGCCCAGTAATTATTGGTGGCGTTGCCGTACCTTATGAGCAAGGGCTGATAGCCCACTCTGATGGTGATGTCGCGCTTCATGCTGTTTGTGATGCCTTATTAGGTGCGATTGGCGCAGGCGATATTGGCCGTCACTTTCCAGATACGGATGCTGAGTGGGAAGGTGCGGATAGTCGTTTCCTACTGCGTGACGTTTACCATAAAGTAAAAGCCAAAGGTTACCGCTTAGGTAACCTAGATGTCACCATTATTGCGCAAGCGCCCAAAATGGCACTGCACATTGATGACATGTGTAAAACGATTGCTGAAGATTTAGAAACAACGATCGATAATATTAATGTTAAAGCAACCACCTCAGAGCGTTTAGGGTTTACTGGACGCAAAGAAGGTATCGCATGCGAAGCGGTTGTTTTAATTCACAAGGCTAACTAAGCAGTAGCCCACTATAACGGTGTGATTATGTCTGATGTAATGGACAACTTTTTATGGCTTCATGGCAAGCCGACCTCACAAGGCTACATCAAAGTATTGCCTGAACACTTTGTTGTAAAAGAAAATCTCGGCTTCTCTTTTGCCGGCCATGGCGAGCACTTTATGGTTAAAATCCATAAGGTGGGAGAGAACACCAAATATGTTGTCAATGAGCTAGCAAAAGCATGTGGGGTCAAATCACGTGATGTGAGCTGGGCGGGCTTAAAAGATCGCCATGCCGTAACAGAGCAGTGGTTGAGTGTTCATTTACCCGGTAAAGACGATCCCGATCTGACTCAGTTCGAGGCGGATCATCCTGGTATTAAAGTGCTAGAAACAGCGCGTCATGATAAGAAATTACGCCCAGGCGATTTAGTGGGTAACTGGTTTGAACTACGTCTGACCGATATTGATGCGCCAGCAGCCGTTATTGAACGCTTAGAAAAAGTGCAGCAGCACGGTGTGCCGAATTACTTTGGCGAGCAACGCTTTGGTCGTGGTGGTAATAACGTGGTTAAAGCGCGTGCTTGGGGTAACGACGAGTTTCGTGTCCGTGATAAAAGCAAACGTAGCTTTTATTTATCGGCAGCGCGTTCATGGTTATTTAATATGGTGCTGTCTGCGCGTATTGAGCAACAAAACGTACACACCGTCATCTTGGGTGATTGCTTGCAAGCGCCAGGTCGTCATGACTGCACGCTGGTGGAAGCCCTAGACGCAGAGTGGCAACGTAAAGTCGATGCGGCTGAACTGGCGATCACTGCCCCTATGGTGGGTGATAATGCTTTACCAACCAGTGCTGATGCCGAAGCATTGGAATTAGCGGTGATTGATGCAGAACCCGCTTTGCTGAAATTGATCCGCGATAACCGTATGCGTCATGAACGTCGTTCGCTGTTACTTAAACCAGAGCAACTAACTTGGCAGCAAGAAGAGAACGACATTGTTGTTTCTTTTGCGCTACCTGCGGGCTGCTTTGCAACGGCAGTAGTACGTGAATTGATGACAGTACGAGAGCGAGAAGGCGAGCACTATGCGAATTCTGATCAGTAACGACGATGGCATTTTTGCTGAAGGAATAAACACCCTAGCCACAGCATTGGCAGAGCTTGGCGAGGTGGTCGTGGTTGCCCCTGATCGTAACCGTTCGGGTGCCTCCAATTCACTGACGTTAGATATTCCGTTACGCATTCGTGAAGAAGGCCAAGGGCGCATATCGGTTGAGGGAACCCCCACTGATTGCGTGCACTTTGCCTTAAACGAATGGTTAGATTACCGCCCTGATCTCGTCGTTGCGGGCATCAACCATGGCGCTAATTTGGGTGATGATGTGTTGTATTCTGGGACTGTCGCGGCAGCAACCGAAGGACACTTTTTAGGTGTGCCTGCGATTGCAGTATCATTAGTGGGGAAAACCCACTTTGCGACAGCGGCTCAAGTCGTGAAGGAGGTGATTGAAAATATGCAGTCTTCGCCTTTACCGACCAATAAAATCCTAAACATTAACGTGCCTGATCTTCCTTATGCTGAACTTCAATCTTGGCAGGTTACGCGTTTAGGGGCTCGTCATCGCGCCGAAGACATGGTGAAAGAAACCGACCCTCGTGGCAAAACTGTGTATTGGCTTGGTCCTCCTGGTGCTTGCCAAGATGCGGGGCCAGGAACCGACTTTTACGCGATAGAACAAGGTGCTGTGTCGATCACACCACTACAAGTAGATTTAACCGCGCATGATGCTATTGCAGGCATGAAGCAGTGGATGCAAAATGTGGAGATAAATTAAGGATGCGTCATGTGAGAGAGCGGCATAACCTGATGACATTTTTGAAACAGCAAGGTATCACCAATGAGCGAGTACTGGCTGCGATAGAAAATGTACCAAGGGAGCTGTTTGTCGATGAAGCCTTTTCTCATAAAGCTTATGAAAATAACGCCTTACCTATTGGTAGCGGTCAGACAATTTCGCAGCCTTATATCGTTGCGAAAATGACACAGCTATTGGCGTTAACCCCTGAATCAAAAGTGTTAGAAATTGGTACGGGATCGGGTTACCAAACTGCGATCTTAGCCCACTTGGTGAATCATGTTTGCTCCGTTGAGCGGATTAAAGCACTTCAGTGGCAAGCAAAACGTCGTTTTAAAAAGCTCGAGCTCCATAATATTTCGACAAAACATGGCGATGGTTGGTTAGGCTGGCACAATAAAGGGCCATTCGATGCCATTATTGTTACAGCAGCCGCTGAAACATTGCCGGTTGAATTGTTGGCGCAGCTAACAAATGGTGGGCGCTTGATTATTCCTGTTGGTGAACAGCAACAAGTGTTAAAACAAATCACCCGTCAAGATGATGAGTATTTGTATCAAGATATCGAAGTTGTACGTTTTGTTCCGCTCGTGGCTGGAGAGTTAGCGTAAAGCATGGTTAAAGGCGTGTTAGGGAAACACTATTGGCGAGTATCAGCGGTAGCAAGTAGTTTGCTGCTGCTGTCTGCCTGTAGCTCTCATCCGCCAGCACCTGTGTCTAGCGTGAACAGTAAGTATGGTAACGTGGAACGGGGTAGTTTTCGTGGCAGCTATTACCAAGTAAAAAAAGGCGATACCTTATATTTTATCGCTTACGTCACAGGACGCGATGTTAAAGAAATTATTGCTCATAATCGCTTGTCTGCACCTTACACTATTTATCCAGGTCAAAAACTTCAGCTCTGGAAATCAAAATATACGGCGCCTGTTTACGGAAAAGCCGCGCCTGTCATTGTGGCAAAAACACCTTCTAAAACAACTCAAAGCAAAGCAAAGCCGAAACCTAAGCCTAAGCCTAAGCCGAAAAAAACAACCCCAGTTAAAAAGGCTCAACCTCAGGCTGCACAAAAAACCGCCAATAAAAAAGTTGATCAGGGTCGCACAAAGGAGTACTCTCAAAACACCAAAAGTAACAAAGTTGTTACAAAAAGTGCAAGTGCTACTAACAAGGTTGACCGTTGGATTTGGCCAACGCAAGGGCGACTTATTGCTGGTTTCTCTAACTCAGAGAACGGTAACAAAGGGCTAGATATAGCAGGTCAACGTGGACAAGCGGTAAAAGCATCGGCGGCTGGCCATGTGGTATACGCGGGTAACGCACTAAGAGGGTATGGCAATTTAGTCATTATCAAACACAGTGATGATTATCTAAGTGCTTACGCTCACAACGATAAGTTATTGGTAAAAGAGAAACAGGCAGTTAAAGCGGGCCAGAAAATAGCTTCGATGGGAAGCTCTGGCGCTAAAAGTGTCCGTTTACACTTTGAGATCCGTTACAAAGGTAAGTCAGTCAATCCGATGCGCTACTTACCGAAACAATAGACAAGCTGAAGTTGTAATGTCTTGCTAACTCGCCATCTGGGAGGCGCTATGAGTAGAAGCAGCACAGCCAAAAACATCGAAACCTTTGATTTTGATGAAGACATGGAAACAGAAAATACACCCGTAGCAGAAAAGGCAGCAGCCGTTGAAACGGAAGCTGATGATGCCGAAATTTCTCGTTACGGTACGACGCAAAAAGCACTTGATGCGACCCAACTTTATCTTGGAGAAATTGGTTTCTCCCCCCTCCTTACCGCAGAAGAAGAAGTGCTTTATGCTCGCCGAGCTTTACGTGGTGACGAAGTCGCGCGTAAACGCATGATTGAAAGTAACCTCCGTTTAGTGGTCAAAATATCCCGCCGTTATAGCAACCGAGGGCTTGCCCTGCTCGATTTAGTCGAAGAAGGCAACCTAGGTTTGATCCGTGCGGTTGAGAAATTTGATCCTGAGCGTGGCTTTCGTTTTTCAACTTATGCAACATGGTGGATCCGCCAAACCATTGAGCGGGCGATCATGAATCAGACTCGAACTATCCGTTTGCCGATCCATGTGGTGAAAGAGTTGAACGTCTATTTGCGTACGGCTCGCGAGCTTGCGCAAAAACTGGATCACGAGCCAACCGCTGAAGATATTGCGCTGAAGCTAGAAAAACCCGTTGATGATGTCAATCGCATGTTACGTCTCAATGAGCGTGTCGGCTCAGTGGATAACCCAATTGGTGGAGATTCTGAGAAAGCGCTACTTGATATTATTCCAGATGAAAAGAACGGTGGCCCAGAAACATCAACCCAAGATGATGATATCAAACACTCGATAGTGGCATGGCTGCAAGAACTGAACCCTAAGCAGCGTGAAGTATTAGCCCGTCGTTTTGGACTGTTAGGCTATGAAGCCTCGACGTTAGAAGATGTAGGCCGAGAAATTGGTCTAACGCGTGAGCGTGTACGTCAAATTCAAGTTGAAGGACTTCGCCGTTTACGCGACATGTTAACCCATCAGGGGCTAAGCATTGAGTCTTTGTTTAATCAGGATATGTTGTAGTAAGCCAAGCGATCAGCCAAGGTGCATCGATAAACGAGATTAACCAACGACAAAGAGGACGCATTATGCGTCCTCTTTGTGTTTTCGTCGCTATTTGCTTCGAAGCGCCAGCGAGATGAATAACATTCTATAGCAGTGCTTTAAGGCGATACAGCTCGTCCAATGCCTGACGCGGCGTCATTTCATCGGGGTTTACATTCGCCAGTGCCTCTTCGACTTCACTTGGCTCAGGGATCAGTGTGAGTTGATTTTCTTCTTTCGGTACACCACCGGTTGGTTTGATGGCTTGCTGGTGACCGCTGGCTTCTAATTGTTGAAGTTTGGTTTTGGCACGCTTAATCACAGCTTTAGGTACACCGGCTAAACTGGCCACCGCCAAACCGTAAGACTTGCTGGCTGCCCCTTCTTGTACTGCATGCATAAAGGCAATTTCATCACCGTGCTCAACTGCGTCGAGGTGAACATTGGCCAATCCATCCATCAATGATGGCAGCTCGGTTAATTCAAAGTAGTGAGTCGCAAACAGTGTCATAGCGGCAATTTTTTCTGCTAACCATTCGGCACTGGCCCATGCTAGAGATAGGCCATCATAGGTACTGGTACCACGGCCAATTTCATCCATCAAGACTAAGCTGTTATTTGTTGCGTTGTGCAAGATGTTGGCGGTTTCTGTCATTTCAACCATAAAGGTGGAACGGCCAGAGGCTAAATCATCAGAAGCACCAATACGGGTAAAGATGCGATCAAGAGGGCCAATTTTAACGGCTTCAGCAGGGACAAAAGAGCCCACGTGTGCCATCAGCGCAATTAAGGCCGTTTGGCGCATATAAGTCGATTTACCCCCCATGTTAGGGCCCGTAACGATTAGCATGCGGCGATCCTGGTGCAGCGAGATCGGGTTAGCGATGAAGGGTTCGCTCAGCACTTGCTCAACCACTGGGTGACGACCCGCGGTGATCTCTATTCCAGTTTTCTCTGTCAGTTCAGGACGGCAGTAATTGAGGGTATCTGCGCGTTCAGCCAAGTTCGCCAGTACATCTAATTCAGACAAGGCATTGGCGATCATCTGTAGTTGCTCTAAGTGTGGCAACAATAAATCAAACAGCTCTTCCCACAGCTTTTTCTCTAAGGCTAACGCTTTAGATTTGGAGTGCAGTACTTTATCTTCGTGCTCTTTAAGTTCGGGAATAATGTAGCGCTCGGCATTTTTAAGCGTTTGGCGACGGACATAGTGCGCGGGTACTAAATGGCTTTGGCCACGGCTTACCTGAATAAAGAAGCCATGCACTTGGTTAAAGCCGACTTTCAAGCTATCGATGTCGTGATGTTCACGTTCGCGCTGCTCTAGCTCATCAAGGTAGCGTGTTGCGCCATCAGCCAGATCACGCCATTCGTCTAATTCAGCACTGTAGCCTTCAGCTAATACGCCGCCGTCACGGATCACCACGGGTGGGTTTTCTTTGACTGCGCGTTCAAGCAGTTCGCAAATCTCATCCATTGGCGCGGCATGTTGCGCCAGTTCTTTCACGCGCACTTGGTCAGTATCAGATAAAATGTCACTTAGCTCTGGCAGGTGCTGTAGGGCGGTGCGCATACGGGCTAAATCACGCGGACGCGCAGAGCGTAATGCGAGACGTGCCAAAATACGCTCAAGGTCGCCCATATTGCGTAGATTGCTAGCCACATCCATGAACAGGCCAGAGTCTTTAAAGGCTGCAATGGCATCAAGGCGGCCATTTAATTGCTGACGATCACGAATAGGTTGGTGCAACCAACGTTTCAGCAAACGGCTGCCCATTGGTGTCGCAGTATGATCCAGTACCGATGCCAGCGTATTATCAAAGCCGCCAGCCAGGTTTTGAGTTAGCTCTAAGTTACGGCGGGTTGCTGCATCAAGGATCACGGCGTGATCTTTGCGGTCTAAGGTGATCGCACGAATGTGCGGTAGCGCGGTGCGTTGGGTATCTTTAACATATTGCAGCAAACAGCCAGCCGCACATAAACCGTGCTCGGACTTTTCAACACCAAAGCCGACTAAATCACGGGTGCCAAATTGCATAGTAAGCTGTTGGCGAGCCGTTTCTATATCAAATTCCCACAGCGGACGACGGCGAGTGCCTTTGAAGTGATCAATAATGTGTGGCTGGCTAAAATCTTCCGAATAAAGCAATTCTGCAGGGCTGGTACGTTGTAGCTCAGCCTGCATGGCTTCTTCTGTCTCAGGCTCTGACAGCATAAAGCGGCCAGACGTAATATCTAGCGTGGCGTAGCCAAAGCGATTACCTGAGTGGTAGATCGCCGCGATTAAGTTATCGTGACGCTCATTAAGTAACGCTTCATCACTGACAGTACCCGGCGTCACAATGCGCACCACTTGGCGCTCAACAGGCCCTTTACTGGTGGCTGGATCGCCAATTTGTTCACAAATCGCAACAGACACACCTTGCTGAACCAACTTCGCTAAATAGCCCTCTACGGCATGGTGAGGTACACCTGCCATTGGAATTGGTTCACCGTTGGATGAGCCCCGCTTAGTCAACGAGATATCTAATAGCTGAGAAGCATTCTTGGCATCATCAAAAAAGAGTTCGTAGAAATCTCCCATCCGATAAAACAACAACACATCAGGGTTTTCAGCCTTGATTCTTAAAAACTGTTGCATCATTGGGGTGTGCTTTTCTAAACCTTTCACTGTCACGATATTGCCTACTTAGTTCGTTCTGAGATGCCAGATGAAATTCTGGAGAGTAAGGATACGTGAATCCGATCTAGTGGCAAAGTGGTTGCGAGGATTTTCTTCGTGATCATGAGGCGTTACTATCAACCTGCTGTGCATCAGAAATGCATTAGGGATACGGTATCAACCACAGTCAGGAGCGAGACATGGAATCCACATTACAAGTAGCCATATCATTAGGTGAAGCCTTACATCAACAAGGTTGGATCGCAACCACAGCAGAGTCATGCACGGGTGGGGGTGTTTCGGCTGCGATTACCGAGATCGCGGGTAGTTCAGCTTGGTTTGATCGGGCGTTTATTACCTACAGTAATGAAGCCAAACAGCAAATGCTGGGGGTAACTGAACAAGCCTTGATCGCGGAAGGTGCGGTGAGCGAAACAGTGGTGGAGCAAATGGCGCAAGGCGCATTAGCCCATTCAGATGCGCAGATCAGTGTGGCAATAAGCGGTATCGCTGGTCCAACAGGGGGCACCGAGACTAAGCCTGTTGGCACCGTGTGTTTTGGTTGGGCAGATACTACTGGATGGTACTGTACAAGCACCCAAATATTTACCGGTGATCGCACTCAAGTTCGCGAGCAAGCGGTGCTATTTGCCTTACAAGGTATGCGAGATCGCTTACTATCACTGGGCTGAGCGTGATCTTAGTGCTATTTACCATAAAAAAGTTTTAACCAGTGCTTGATACTGTATGAATAGACAGTATACTAAGCCCATCAACCTTATTTCATCATCCGTTGGAGAGTCGAATGGACGACAACAAACAGAAGGCTCTTGCCGCAGCGTTAGGCCAGATTGAAAAGCAATTTGGTAAAGGTTCAATCATGAAGTTGGGCGACAACCGCACAATGGATATTGAAACTGTTTCTACAGGCTCATTGTCACTGGATATCGCACTGGGTGCTGGTGGCTTACCAATGGGGCGTATTGTTGAAATTTATGGTCCTGAGTCTTCAGGTAAAACAACATTAACGCTTGAAGCGATTGCATGTGCACAAAAAGCAGGTAAGACATGTGCATTCATCGATGCAGAGCATGCCCTTGATCCTATCTATGCGCAAAAGCTAGGTGTGGATATCGACCAACTATTGGTTTCTCAACCTGATACTGGTGAGCAAGCGTTAGAAATTTGTGATGCCCTAGCACGCTCTGGCGCGGTTGATATGATCGTCGTCGACTCCGTTGCTGCCCTGACACCTAAAGCCGAAATTGAAGGTGAAATGGGTGATTCTCACATGGGTCTGCAAGCGCGTATGCTATCGCAAGCAATGCGTAAGTTAACGGGTAACCTAAAACAGTCTAACTGTATGTGTATCTTCATTAACCAAATCCGTATGAAGATTGGTGTAATGTTTGGTAACCCAGAAACGACAACGGGCGGTAACGCACTAAAATTCTACGCTTCTGTTCGTCTTGATATTCGTCGTACGGGCGCAATTAAAGATGGCGACGAAGTGGTGGGTAATGAAACCCGCATTAAAGTTGTGAAGAACAAAATCGCGGCACCATTTAAACAAGCTGAAACGCAAATCCTATATGGCCAAGGCTTCAACCGTAACGGTGAGCTCATTGACCTAGGTGTGAAGCACAAGCTGGTTGAAAAAGCAGGTGCATGGTACAGCTACAAAGGCGATAAAATTGGTCAAGGTAAAGCAAACTCGTGTAAGTACCTTGTTGAAAACCCAGCAATTGCCGCTGAAATTGAGAAATCACTGCGCGATATGTTGCTAAGCAAAGAGCCAGCAGCTGAAGACGAAAGCATTGAAGATATCGATGCTGCAGAAGGCGAAGCGTTTTAATTAACAGTAACCTTGTGACGCAAGTCAGCGATAAATGAATTAAGGACGGGCTCTGTATGAAAATACAGAGCCCGTTTTATTTGGATTAAATGATGACTGAGAACGCTTCAAACAAGTGCAAAGGGATAACCAAGCCGAAGAAGTCGGTACAAGAAGCCGCTATTGGGTATTTATCGCGCCGCGATCACGCTGAAAAAGAGCTACGGCAAAAGTTGATAGCGCGAGGTTACAGTGATGAAGAAGTCGATAAAGCCATCCATTTTTGCCAAGACTATAATTGGCTTAACGATGTGCGTTACGCCAGTATTATGGTGAGAAACGGTATTGCTAAAGGATGGGGTGAACTGCGTATTCAACAAGAAATGGCACTAAAAGGGGTCGACAGCAGTATCATGGATCAGGTACTGGAAGCCGCTGAAGTCGATTGGTATCAACATGCCTGTGATGTTGCAGCCCGTAAATTTGGTCAAACCCCGATAGATACGCTGAAAGAAAAAGCAAAGCGTTATCGTTTTATGCAATCGCGCGGCTTTAATTTTGACCAGATCGCTTATGCATTCGGTCAAGATGAAGAATATTAAAGAATCCCACCTTTTATTACGGTTTTTCGCAACATAACATTTCCAGTTACTGCCACCGTTGTTTTACAATAGCCCCCAAAAAATTTATCTTAGAGCGATTCGACTCCTTGTGTTAGCACGATTTGCAGCAAACTGTAGATCGAGATACTGCCAAGGGAATCGCTTTACGTGATTATTCTGTCATCAATACAAAGCATTTATTCAGGATTTGCCAATGTACATGAGCACTGATGAGATTCGCCGTGCGTTTCTTGCGTTTTTTGAGAGCAAGGGCCACCAAATTGTGGAAAGCTCTTCGCTTGTACCTGCGAACGACCCAACGTTGTTGTTCACTAATGCCGGTATGAACCAATTTAAAGACACTTTTCTAGGTCTTGAAAAGCGTAACTACACACGAGCGACAACTGCTCAGCGTTGTGTACGTGCGGGTGGTAAACACAATGACCTTGAGAATGTTGGCTTTACAGCACGTCACCATACGTTTTTTGAAATGCTGGGTAACTTCAGCTTCGGTGATTATTTCAAGCAAGATGCGATCAAATACGCATGGGAGTTTTTAACGGTTACGTTGAAATTGCCAGAAGATCGCCTGCTTGTAACTATCTATGAAACCGATGATGAAGCGTTCGAGATCTGGAATAAACAAATGGGTATTCCAGCCGACCGTATCGTTCGCATTGGTGATAATAAAGGTGCACCGTACGCGTCAGATAACTTCTGGCAGATGGGTGACACTGGCCCTTGTGGTCCTTGTACTGAAATTTTCTACGATCACGGTGAGCACATTTGGGGTGGCCGCCCTGGTACGCCAGAAGAAGATGGCGATCGTTTCATCGAAATCTGGAACAACGTATTCATGCAATTCAACCGTCAAGCTGACGGTACAATGGAACCGCTGCCTAAGCCTTCTGTTGATACAGGCATGGGTATCGAGCGTATTGCCGCTATCATGCAGGGCGTTCACTCAAACTACGAAATCGATATTTTCCAAACGCTGATTAAAGAGTCTGCGAAAGTTATCGGTCACGATGATCTGTCTAACCAATCGCTACGCGTAGTGGCTGACCACATTCGTTCATGTGCCTTCCTAATCGTTGATGGCGTAATGCCTTCAAATGAAGGCCGTGGTTACGTACTTCGTCGTATTATTCGTCGTGCTGTTCGTCACGGTAACAAGCTTGGTGCACAAGGTGCATTCTTCTACAAACTTGTAGGTCCTTTAGCTGAAATCATGGGTACTGCCGGTGAAGAGCTGAAGAAACAGCAAGAGATTGTTGAAAAAGTACTGAAAATCGAAGAAGACAACTTTGGCCGTACGCTTGATCGTGGCCTAGCTATCTTAAACGAAGCGCTAGAGAACCTAGATGGCAAAGTATTAGACGGCGAAACTGTTTTTAAACTTTACGATACTTACGGTTTCCCCGCTGACCTAACCAATGATGTTGCGCGTGAACGTGGCTATTCGATTGATGAAGATGGCTTTAACGAAGCGATGGAAGCACAGCGTCAACGTGCTCGTGAAGCGGGTTCATTCGGTGTTGATTACAATAGTGCAATCAAAGTGGATGCATCGACAGAGTTCTGTGGTTACACAGCAACCCAAGGTGAAGGCAAAGTTGTTGCACTTTACCGCGATGGCGAAGCTGTTGATAGCGTGAATGCTGGCGATGAAGCACTTGTTGTACTTGATAGTACATCTTTCTATGCAGAGTCGGGTGGTCAATGTGGCGATGCTGGTGTGATCAGTGCTGCGGGTGTTAAGTTTGACGTTGCAGATACGCAGAAATTCAGCGATGCTATCGGCCATTCTGGCGTAGTGGCTGAAGGTGCTATCAAAGTTGGCGACAAAGTAAACACGATTGTTGACGCTGCGCGTCGTCAAGCGATCAGCTTAAACCACTCAGCAACACACTTATTGCACTCTGCACTGCGTAACCTACTGGGTGACCACGTTGCACAGAAAGGGTCTTTAGTTAAAGCTGACTCACTGCGTTTTGACTTCTCTCACCTAGAAGGTGTGAAAGCGGAAGAACTACGTGAAGTAGAGCGTGTTGTAAACGAACAAATTCGTCTAAACAATACTATCGAAACAAACGTGATGGATATTGAATCGGCGAAAGAAAAAGGTGCGATGGCACTGTTCGGCGAAAAATATGATGATGAAGTTCGTGTCTTAAGCATGGGTGAATTCTCTACAGAGCTTTGTGGTGGTATCCACGCAGCAAACACGGGTGATATCGGTCTATTTAAGATTGTATCTGAAGGTGGTATTGCTGCGGGCATTCGTCGTATTGAAGCGGTAACAGGTGCGGGTGCAATCGCGGCTCTTCACGCACAAGAAGCGTTACTGACTGAAACGGCAACGCTTGTGAAGTCTGACGCGGCGTCAGTGGCAAGCAAAGTGGGTGCCTTGGTTGCTCATAGCAAGCAACTAGAAAAAGAAATTCAGCAACTGAAAGATAAGCTAGCAGCGCAAGAAGGTGCGGGTCTTATTAATCAAGCGCAAGAAATTAACGGCGTGAAAGTGTTAATTTCTAAATTAGATGGAGCGGATAACAAAGCACTACGTGGCATGGTTGATGAACTGAAAAACCAGCTAGGTAGTGGTGTTGTTGTTCTTGGTAATGTAAGCGGCGACAAGGTAGGTCTGATCGCTGGCGTAACCAAAGATCTTATCGGCAAAGTAAAAGCGGGCGAACTAGTTAACTTAGTGGCGCAGCAAGTTGGCGGTAAGGGCGGCGGTCGCCCTGATATGGCACAAGCAGGTGGCACTGATGCCGCGGCATTGCCAGCAGCATTAGAGTCTGTAACACCTTGGTTAGCTGAAAAACTGTAAAACTGGAGAGGTGAAGTGGCACTATTGGTGCAGAAATTTGGTGGTACTTCGGTCGGTAGTATCGAACGTATTGAAGCGGTGGCTGAGCGTGTGATTCAAACACGCCAGCTTGGTCATAAGGTAGTCGTTGTTTTATCGGCAATGTCAGGCGAGACGAATCGTCTGCTCGGTTTAGCAAAACAAATTGATGAGGTACCAACACCTCGTGAATTAGATGTTTTGCTCACCGCTGGTGAGCAAGTCTCTATAGCGCTATTGGCGATGGCCATTAATAAACGAGGCTTCAATGCTGTTTCGATGACAGCAGATCAAGTCACTATTCGAACGGATAATGCATTTAATAATGCCAATATCATATCGATAGATACAGACAGACTGGAAAGTCAGCTCGATCAAGGAAAGATTGTGATTGTTGCTGGCTTTCAGGGTCGTGATAGCGATAACAATATTACGACGCTAGGCCGCGGTGGCTCTGATACCACTGCGGTTGCGGTTGCGAGCGCGCTGAAGGCTGACGAATGTCAGATCTTTACGGACGTGGATGGGGTCTACACGACCGACCCACGAATCGTGCCTTCAGCCACTCGATTACCAGAGATTCATTTTGATCACATGCAAACAATGGCTGCATGTGGTGCAAAAGTGCTACAATTACAGTCAGTTGAATATGCGCGTATGCATAAAGTGCCTTTGAGAGTACTTTCTTCGTTTGAAGAAGGTGAGGGGACGCTCGTTAACTTTGAAACGCAGTACTCGCCAGTGATGGTGGGCATTGCGCTACAGCGTCAACAAGCTCTAATTGATATTGATGCGCCGCTGGCTGATGTTCAGCAACAAGTGGATCTGTTTGGTTTACAGGTTTGGGTTGTTGCAAATACAGTACAGAGTGCACAAATTGTTGTCGCTAATGATGATTTAGCACGGCTACGGCTAGTGTTTGATAATAAAATGCGCCATATTAGTGATGTATCGACCCTGTCAATGGTTGGTGATGATGTTGTAACGGTTGCAGAAGCCGTCGTCACAACGTTAGGCAACACGAATATTCAGGTGCATCATAACAAGCAAATGACTGATTGCGTTTCGTTGTTAATCAATGAAACTGACCATCAAACCGCTGTTGAAGTTATTCATAGTCAGTTTGTTGTGAATCAGGAACTTTTGGGCAATCCATCACTTCTAGCGGTTTCTTGAGTGGGAACTATTTACGAAGTCGTAAAATTTGTTGGATAATGCTCGTTAATACTTATAGAAGAGATTACTCAAGGAGCACATGAATGCTAATTCTGACTCGTCGCGTAGGTGAGACGTTAATGATTGGTGACGAAGTAACTGTCACTGTATTGGGTGTTAAAGGCAACCAAGTTCGCATCGGCGTTAATGCACCGAAAGAAGTTTCTGTACACCGTGAAGAGATTTACATGCGAATCCAAGCGGAAAAAGAAACTGGAACACCAAATACTGGTAACTTCTAATTTCGAGGAAGGTCGGCCTATTGATTGCTGGCCTTTTTTGTATCTGGCGGAAAATACTTCCTCCATCATTCTACTGCTAAATCAGACACAAATTAGTTAGATACCTCACAACAATGTCCGATTAAGTGCCTTCTTGGTTACTTACTGCGCATACGTGAGTTTATGGACAGTTTTTCTCGATAAAGTGTTTGACTTATTTTTGGCTGGCAGTAATATGAGCCCCCGCAACACGGTGAGGTGGCCGAGAGGCTGAAGGCGCTCCCCTGCTAAGGGAGTATACGGTTTATCCCGTATCGAGGGTTCGAATCCCTCCTTCACCGCCATTATCTTTTTAGTGGTGTTGCAACAAAGAAACGACGGAGCGCGCGTAGCTCAGCTGGATAGAGTACCTGGCTACGAACCAGGCGGTCGGAGGTTCGAATCCTCCCGCGCGCACCATTCTTTCTTTAACAATTTAAACGACAATGAAGTGTGATTGATTCCTTTCATTGTGGTAAAACAAATTAGTGCGCGCGTAGCTCAGCTGGATAGAGTACCTGGCTACGAACCAGGCGGTCGGAGGTTCGAATCCTCCCGCGCGCACCATCGAATTTGTGTGGTGAGGTGGCCGAGAGGCTGAAGGCGCTCCCCTGCTAAGGGAGTATACGGTTTATCCCGTATCGAGGGTTCGAATCCCTCCTTCACCGCCATTCTTTCGTTGTTTCTGGTATTTAATCAATACGGTTAATAACATGAACAACCAGTATCTTTCTTAGTAAAAAGATACAATGTAACACCCGGAGCGCGCGTAGCTCAGCTGGATAGAGTACCTGGCTACGAACCAGGCGGTCGGAGGTTCGAATCCTCCCGCGCGCACCATTATTTATAAGCAGTGATAGCCTCATGTTATCGTTGTAGCAACACYCGGAGCGCGCGTAGCTCAGCTGGATAGAGTACCTGGCTACGAACCAGGCGGTCGGAGGTTCGAATCCTCCCGCGCGCACCATTATTTATAAGCAGTGATAGCCTCAATKTTATCGTTGTAGCAACACCCGGAGCGCGCGTAGCTCAGCTGGATAGAGTACCTGGCTACGAACCAGGCGGTCGGAGGTTCGAATCCTCCCGCGCGCACCATTATTTATAAGCAGTGATAGCCTC